>CAYUPN010000152.1:0-7207 GCA_964446605.1 uncultured Bifidobacteriaceae bacterium
GCCACGCGCCCGCAGGCGCCGTGGCCGCCGCCGCCGCCCGCGCTGGCGATGCCGGCGCCGCTCTGGGCCGCGTGATCGGGCCGGCCCGTCAGATCTGCCGGCGGGCGTCGTTCGCCCGGGCGATCAGCGCGACCAGCCGCGTGGCGTCGACCGGCTTGGGCAGGTGTTCGTCGAAACCCGCCAGGCGGGCCTGGATGCGATCGTCCTCGCTCGCGTAGCCGCTCACCGCTACCGCGAACAGCTGCCGCGTCGAGGGCTGCGCGCGCAGACGGCGCATGAGCGCGTAGCCGTCCTCGTCGGGCATGCCGATGTCCGCGACGAGGACCGCGGGGCGGAAGACATTGATGAGGCGCTCCGCTTCGGCGGCCGATCCGGCCGTCCGCACGTCGGCCCCTTCCAGCAGCAGCACCTGCCGCAGCAAATCGCGGGAGTCCGGATCGTCGTCGACGACCAGCACGCGCGTGCCGGCCAGATCGGCATCGCTCCGCGAGCGGTCCGGCTCCGGCGCCAGCAGCACGCGCTGTTCCTGCAGCGGCAGCGCGAGCTCGAACGTGCTCCCCTGGTTCCGGCCCGCGCTGTGCGCCGTGATCGTGCCTCCGTGCGCCTCGGCGATGTGGCGGGCGATCGCGAGTCCGAGGCCGAGCCCTCCGTGTGTCCGTGCGGTCGTGCTGTCACCCTGCCGGAAACGCTCGAAGATGTGAGGCAGGACGGCGGGATCGATGCCGATGCCGGTGTCGCTCACGCGCAGGACCGCCTCGCCGCTCCGCAGCGTCAGCGAGACCGCCACGGAGCCGCCGGCCGGCGTGAACTTCACCGCGTTGCCGATCAGGTTCGAGACGACCTGGACGAGCCGCTCGAAGTCTCCCTCGACGCACAGCTGCTCCGGGGGCAGGTCCAGCGACAGCGAGATGGCCCGGGCTTCCGCCGCAGGCCGCAGTGTCTCGATCGCGGCCGACACGACCTGTACGACGTCGACCGGCTCGGCGTCCAGCCGCAGCTTGCCGCTGATGATCCGCGAGACGTCGAGGATGTCCTCGATCAGGCGGAGCTGCGCGAGCGTGTTGCGCTCGACCACCTCGAGCGCGTACGGCACGCGATCCTCCGGCACCTGTCCCCGGCGCAGCAGGCGCATCCAGCCCAGCATCGCGTTGAGCGGCGTGCGGAGCTCGTGCGACAGCGTGGCGAGGAACTCGTCCTTCGCCCTCGCCGCCCGGCTGACTTCGTCGTAGAGGTGCGCCAGCTCCTGCGCCGTCCGTCGGCGCTCGGTGATGTCCTCGTGCAGCCCGATCACGCCCGCCACGTTGCCGTGCCGATCGAGCACGGGCGCCAGCGACATGCTGATCGGCACCCGCGTCCCGTCCCGGCGGCTGCGCTCCACCTCGCGGCCGACGATGGCCCGGCCGCTCAGCGCCTCGGAGAGGTTCCGCTCGAAATCCTGGCGATCCGCGTCGGAGACGTACGGAGGCTGCTGTCCGATCACCTCCTCCGCCGTCCAGCCGAACACGCGCTCCGCCGCCGGGTTCCAGCGCGCGATACGTCCGTCCACCTCGAGCACGACGACCGGGAGCGGGCTGCTCAGGATGAGCGCGTTCAGCGTCGCGTTCGACTCGCGGAGCGCGCGTTCGGTCTGCTTCAGCCGGAGGAGCGCGTCGATCGTCGCCAGCAGCTCCTCGGGCTCGACCGGCTCGGTCAGGTACCCGTCCGACCCGCCGCGCAGCCCCTCGACCCTGTGTGCCGTGGTCACGGACGTCGCCGACAGGTGCAGCACCGCGATGTTCTCGGTCGCCGGGTCGGTCTTGATCCGCCGGCACACCTCGAAGCCGCTGATGTCCGGCAGGTTCACGTCGAGGATGACGAGCTGCGGCTGCAGATACCGGACCATGGCGAGCGTCTCTTCACCCGTCCCGGCTTCGACGACCTCGTAGCCGACGCTGCGGAGCAGCCGCGACCGCGTGTAGCGGCCCGGCTGATAGTCGTCGACGTTCAGAATCACCTGCGGCGTGACAGTGCTCATCGTGCGTCCCTGGGTGCGATACCGGCCTGGGCGAGAACGTGGCGGACGTACAGGGCGGCGGCGTCGCCGGCGAGCAGGTCCTTCGAGAGGATGGCGACCGCCTGCTTGGACAGGCTGTCGCGGTCGTCCGGGGTGAGATGCTGGGCGGTCGCGATGACGACCGGGATGTCGCGCGTGGCGGGCTCGCGGCGCAGCGCGGCGAGCACCTCCTGGCCGGACATCCCCGGCATCAGCAGGTCGAGGACGATGGCCCGCGGCCGGTGCTCGCGCGCGAGCGCGAGTCCGGCGGGCCCGGATGGCGCTTCCACGACCGAGACGCCGTCGGCCGTCAAGTGGCGCCGCAACACGTAGCGTGCACCGGGATCGTCGTCGATGAGGAGCACCGTCGGCAGCCGCCGCGGTTGCGTCAGCGCGTCGAGGCGCTCGAGCAGCCAGCTGCAGTCGACCGGCTTCACGGCATACTCGTCGGCGCCGAGCGCGAACCCCTTGCGCGGCTCGTCGATGTTGCTGATCACGAGCACGGGCACGTCGGCGGTGGCCTCGCCGCTCTTGAGCTCGGCGAGCAGCTTCCACGTCTCCTCGCCCTTCAGCGCGATGTCCAGGATGACCGCCGCCGGCGTGACCCGGCGCAGCTGCTCGCGCGCGTCCCGGAGGCTCCTCGCCGGGAACAGGTGGTACTCCGAGTCCCGCAGGCACCGCTGATACACGATCGCGTCTTCGGGCTGGTCCTCGACGACGAGCACCGGCAGACGCCCCGACTGCGGATCCCAGTCCTCCCGGGCGTTCTCGTCCACGGCGCCGGCCTCCTCGTAGACGACCGGCAGGACGAGCGTGAAGGTCGAGCCCCGGCCGGGGGCGCTGTCCAGCTCGATCCGGCCGCCGAGCAGCTCCGCGAGGCGGCGCGACAGCGGCAGGCCGAGTCCGGTCCCGCGCACGCGCCTCTGCAGCGGGTGCTCCAGCTGCGTGAACTCCAGGAAGATGCGTGCCTGGTCCTCCGGCGCGATGCCGATGCCCGTATCCGACACGGAGAAGCGCACGGTCCCGGCCGCCGGGTCGTGGCTCGCCCGCACGCGCACCTCGCCGTGTTCCGTGAACTTCAGCGCGTTGGAGATGAAGTTCCGCAGGATCTGCGAGACCTTCGCCTCGTCGGTGTAGAGCGTCGGCACGCCGTCCGGCGGCTCGAAGACGAGCGAGACCGCCTCCCCGACCAGCAGCGGACGCAGCATGCCGCGCAGCGTGCCGAACAGCACATCGACCTCGAGATCCGTCGGACGGATGACGATCTTCCCCGCCTCCACCTTCGCGAGATCGAGCAGGTCGTTGACGAGGTCCGTCAGATCCAGGGCGGCCTTGCGCGCCAGCGAGACCTGGGTGTCCTGCTCCGGCGTCAGCGGACCATCGGCGCGATCCAGCAGCAGCCGGGTGAGCGCGAGGATCGAGTTCAGCGGCGTGCGGAACTCGTGGCTCATGTTCGAGAGGAACTTCGTCTTCATCTCGTCGGCGCGCCGGAGATGGTCCGCGCGCTCGTCGAGCTCCGCGTAGAGCGCGACGACGCCGCGGTTGGTATCCTCGAGCTCGCGGTTGAGCCGCTCCAGCTCCTCCTGCCGCCGGCGCAGGTCGTCCAGCGCCCGGAGAAGCTCGCGGTTCTGGTGCTGCACCTCCGCAATCGGGTCGTGGGGGCGCTCGCTCGCCAGGGCGGCCGCCACGGTCTCGAGCTTCTTCCCCGTGATCGCCCGGCCGGGCGGCAGCAGCTTGCCCATCGTCACGGTGGTCCCGCGGCCGGGCGCGCTCTCGATGGCGAACTGATCCATCAGGCGACGCGTTCCGATGAGGCCGATGCCGAGCCCCGTCGGCGAGCGGTACTGGCCGGCGAGCACCGTCTCGAGGTCGCCGATGCCGGGGCCGTCGTCCGCGATCACGACCTGCAGGACCTGTGGCGGCTGCCGCCCCTCCAGGCTGAACCGCACGCGCCCGCCGCCCGCGTACTGCTGCGCGTTGCGGGCGATCTCGGAAACCGCCGTCGCGATGCGGATCTGATCCTGCGCGTCGAAGCCGACCAGGGCGGCCAGCTGCCGCGCCCGCTGCCGTGCGGTCACCACGTCGGTGCCGGTCGAGACGTCGAGCGTGAGGACGGGAGCGGTCATCGCGACTCCGGACGCGGACGGGCATCCACCACGACGACGACGGTCGCGTCGTCGCGCAGCCGGCGCAGATCGCGGAAAAGCACGCCCGCGATCACCGCGGGGTGGCGGACCCAGAGACCCGGCCACGCGTCGGGCTGCCACCGGCTCCGCAGCCCGTCCGTGTGCAGGACGAGCAGCGCCTCGGCCGGCCACTCGGAGGTCAGCTCGCGCACACGCCGCATCTCCCTGCCGACGATGCCGTTGTGCGACACCAGATGGCGTGCCGTGTCCCCCCGGATAATCACGCCCGACACGTTCCCGATCCCGCAATGCCTCACGTGGCCGGCCGGCGGCTCGACCGTTGCAGCGAGTACCGCCGCGCCACGCGTATGCCGGATGGCGCCGTGCACGCCTTCCACCAGACGCTCCGGCGACACGTCGTCGAGGCGCTGGAACCGTTCGATCGCCGCCTCGGCCGCCACTGCGGCGCCGGGCCCGTGCCCGAGACCGTCGACGACCAGCAGATCGAGGGACGCCCCGTTCCGCCGCACGGCCCACGCGTCGCCGCTTCGTGGCTCGCCGGGATACGCCACGCACACGGCGCCGTAGCGCAGCGCCTCCTGCGGCGGCGCCGCCGCGCCGGCGCGGCCGATGCGGGCGAACACGGCGGTGCCTGCACCCGGCCGGGTGTACAGGTCGAACTCCAACGAGGCCCCGAGCACGGCGGGGAGCCCGAGTCCTGCCGTGCTGCTCGTCGACACGCCGCGGCGCAGCGACCGGGCGGAGTCCGACATGCCAGGCCCGGTGTCCAGCGCGAGCAGGTCGACGGCGGCCGACGCCAGCGGTCCGGGCGCCGGCTGCACGAGCAGGTCGCCGCCGCCGCCGTGCTTCACCAGATTCGTCGCCAGCTCGGTCGCATACACGGCGATTCGGGCCGCATCGTGCGGCCCGAATCCGATCCGCTCCGCACAACGGACTGCGGCCCGCCGGGCGTCGGGGACGGCACTCGCCTCCCCGACCTGCACGAGCGTGGTCGTCATTTCCACCGCGTGATCGTGACCCGCGTGCCCTCGCCCGCGCGGGACACGATCTCGAACTCGTTGGCGAGCCGCCGCGACCCACCGAGTCCATAGCCGAGTCCGCCGCCGGTGGAGTACCCGTCCTGCAGCGCGCGATCCACGTCCGGGATGCCCGGCCCCTCGTCGGAGAACGTCAGGCGAAGTCCCTGGCGCGCGCCGTTCGACACCGCCTCGATCCGCGCGGCTCCGCCGCCGCCGTGCTGCCAGGTGTTGCGGGCGAGCTCGCTGGCCGCCGTCACCAGCTTCGTCTGGTCGACGAGCCGGAACCCGAGGCGCACCGCCCACGTCCGCACGGCCTGCCGGACCAGCACGACGTCATCGGCCGATCGGATCGGCAGATCCTCAGCGGAGGACACCGTCACCCGACGCTCCGTCCCGGGCCTGCCGGAGCAGCGCCATCCCGCTGTCCACGTCCAGTGCGGTCCGCACACCGGTCAGCGACATGCCGAGCTCGACGAGCGTGATCGCCACCGCCGGGCGCATGCCCACCACGACGGTCTCCGCGTCGAGGACGCGCGACATCGCGGCGATGTTGGCCAGCATGCGGCCGATGAAGGAGTCGACCAGATCGAGGGAGGAGATATCGATCAGCACGCCCCGCGCGCGCGTCCGGACGATCTCCCGGGTGAGGTCGTCCTGGAGCGTCATCGCGAGCTGGTCGTGCATGTCGACCTGCACCGTGACGAGCAGGTAATCGGCCAGTTTGAGGATCGGGATCCGGTCCACGAGCCCCCCGCTACGCCGCGCCCTTCGGCGCGACGACGAGATTGTGCCGGTTGAGCGCGATGCGGAACGCCTCGGCGAGCGACGCCTTCGTCACCACGGTGCCCAGCTCGACGCCGAGGTGCACGATCGTCTGCGCGATCTGCGGCCGGATGCCGCTGATGATGCAGTCCGCACCCATCAGCCGCGCCGCCGCCACGGTCTTCAGCAGGTGCTGCGCGACGAGGGTGTCGACCGTGGGCACGCCGGTGATGTCGATGATCGCGATCCCCGATCCCGTCTCGACGATCCGGTTCAGCAGGCTCTCCATCACGATCTGCGTGCGGTTGCTGTCGAGCGTGCCGATCAGCGGCAGCGCGAGCACGCCGTCCCACAGCTGCACGACCGGGGTGGACAGTTCCAGGAGCTCCGTCTGCTGGCGCGCGATCACGTCTTCGCGCCCCTTCTGATGCACCTCGACGGTGAAGAGCCCGAGCGCGTCGAGCACCTGCGTGGTCAGCCACAGGGCGTCGGACAGCCCGTCGGCGTCCAGCTCGCGATGCAGCCGCTCGAAGAGCGGCCGCTTCAGCGAGAAGACGAACGTCGCCGTCTGGCTGGGGGTGAACCCCTCGCGCGCGCGGGAGCGGGAGAAGTCCTCGAGCAGTTCCCGGACGCCGGTCCAGGCCGGCGCGTGCACCCCCTCGCCGGCGCCGTCGTTCAGCGCATCGGTCACGAGCCGCAGGAACTGCGCCGACACCTGCCGCTGTTCGCCGCTCTGCGCCGGGGCGCCGGCTTCGGATTGACGGACGAGCCAGTCGGCGAGGATGTCGGTCTGATGTGTCCGCAGGAGTTTCGACAGCGCGCGGGCGTTGAACGGGGTCATGGATGGGATGCTCCGGGATGTAGATGAAGGCGAACGCCGGCAGATCCGGGGGGCCCTTCCAGTGTACGGGTCGGCACGCATTGCGGACGCCTCATCCGTATCAGATCGCCTCACCCGGTCAATCCAGTCGTGTACCCCTTGTCCCGCGACGCCGTAAGTGGGAGACTGCAGCCCGTGGCTGCGCGTCCATCCGGCGGTTCGGCGCCCTCCGGCGGACCGGTGACGCTCCGGATGCTGGCCGACTACCTCGGCCTGTCGCCCGCCTCCGTGTCGCTCGTCCTGAACCAGGCGCCCGGAGCGCGCGCCATCCCCGCCGCCACACAGGAACGCATCCGCGCCGCGGCGCGCGAGCTCGGCTACAGGCCCAACACGCTCGCCCAGTCGCTGCGCCGCCAGCGCAGCCAGA
>CAYUPN010000153.1:0-2119 GCA_964446605.1 uncultured Bifidobacteriaceae bacterium
TCGGATCAGGTCCCGCCTTCGCCAAGCGCTCGCTACGCTCGCGGCTTCGGCGGGCGGATCAGGTCTACGCGCGCCGAGCGGCTGGGTGGTGGCGAAGGCATCTTTCTTGCGGGTAGTTTTCTCACGAGTCACCTGAGCAGGAAGAGGAGCCAGCATGGCGACGCGCGAGATACCTCAGGCCGAGTGGGGCCGCTTTCTCGACACGTTCAGCGAGGCCTATGCGGGATGGCCCGCGACGCTCGACATCATCGGCCCAGATGTCGGGTCGCAGCACCAGATCGAAGGGCTGCCGCTCATCGGCGTGACCGGCGAAGGCCCGGATGCGCCGACGGTGTACGTGCATGCGGGAGCCGGACTGAGCCAGCTCACCCATACGATCGACCACGTCACGCACCTGCGCATCGACCAGCCCGACGGCGGCCAGCAAGTGGCGCTGCAGATCGAATCGGCGGACGATCGGACGGCGATTCTGATGTGCCGCTCGCCGTTCGGCACCGAGCTCGTCGAGCGCGGGCCGATGGCGATGAAGCCCACGTAAGCACAAGAGCAAGCGAGCTCGTCAGTAGTCGACGCGCCCCGGAGGGGGGCCGTACGGCGTTCCGAGTCGGATACGGGCGTCCAGCACGAGCGCACCGCGCTCGTACACGCGCACGGGGTTGAGGTCGAGCTCCCGGATTTCGGGACACCCGTCAACGAGCGCCGACACGGCGAGCAGCACGGCCGCGAGCGCTCCTTCGTCGCGCGGCGGATCGCCCCGGAAGCCGCGGAGCAGCCGCACGGCGCGCGTGCCGCGCAGCATCGACGTCACGTCGTACTCCGACAGCGGCGGCAGCCGGAACGACACGTCCGCCATCAGCTCGGCCAGCGTGCCTCCCGCCCCGAGCGCGACCACCGGGCCGAACAACCGGTCCGTCACCGACCCGACGATGAACTCGGGCCCCGCTGGTGCCATCTCCTGAACGAACGCGCCGGTCATGCGATCGCCGACCGCCTTGCGCATCGTCTGCCAGGCCTTGCGTACCGCCGCCGCGTCCCGCAGGTTCAGGTGCACACCCTGCACGTCGGACTTGTGAATCAACCCGGGGCCCACCACCTTCACCGCAACCGGAAAACCGATCCGCTCGGCAGCCTGCACGGCTTCGTCCTCGGTCGACGCCGCCTCCGCGCGCACCATCGGGACGCCGGCGTCGCGCAGCACGCGATCGACCTCCACCGGATCGAGCCACTCGGTCCCTGACGCGAGCATCTCCTGGACCCGGCGGCGGATCGGCCGCACGTCGACCGCTGGCGCCGGGCGGGGGCTGGTGGCGGCCGTGCGGCGCCACTCGGCGTGCGCGGTCATCCGCGCGAGCGCCGCGGCGGCATCTTCCGGGAACCGGTACGTCGCCACCCGGTCGAGTGCGCCGGGCTTCGGGTCGGGGCTGAGGAAGCAGAACACCACCGGCTTCGCCCGCGGTTCCGCGTCGAGCGCCTCCGCGACCGCGCGCGCGATGGCATCGGGGTCGCTGACCGCCGGCGGCACGTAGAGGACGATGAGGCTGTCGACGTTCTCGTCCTTGAGCAGCAGCGGAATCGCACGCGCGTAGTGCTCGGGCGGCGCGGACGCGATCATGTCCACCGGGTTCGAGGTCGCGGCCGCCGCCGGCAGGAACTCGCGCAGGGCCGCTACGGTCCCCTCTTCGAGGGTCGTGACGTCCAGCCCCTCCGTCTCGCACGCGTCGGCCGCGAGGATGCCCGCGCCGCCGCCGTTCGTCAGGATCGCGGTTCGCCGGCCGCGCGGCAGCGGCTCGTGCACGAGCGCGAGCGCCGTGTCGAACAGCTGCTCCATGCTCCGCACGCGGATCACTCCGCACTGATGCAGCAGCGCGTCCACCACCGCATCGTCGGTTGCCAGCGCGGCGGTGTGGGACTGCGCGGCGCGCAGGCCCGCCGCCGTGCGGCCGGCCTTCAGCACGACGATCGGCTTGCGCGCGCTGGCGCGCCGCGCAATCTCCGCGAACTTGCGCGGGTTGCCGAAGCCCTCCGTGTACATCAGGATGACGTCGGTGCCGGAATCCTGCGTCCAGTACTGGATGAGGTCGTTGCCCGACACGTCGGCCTTGTTGCCGATCGAGACGAA
>CAYUPN010000153.1:2219-5890 GCA_964446605.1 uncultured Bifidobacteriaceae bacterium
ACGGCCACGCTGCGCGGCTCGAGGAACGGGCGGATCGAGCCGTAGGCGGCCATCTCGGCGCGCTGCGCGTGCCGCTCGGCGAACGCGTCGACGCCCGACAGATCGAGGGTCGCGCGCACGAGACCGCCGTCGTGCGTCCATTCCGTCGGGAACCCCGCCTCGCGGAACACGCCGAGCATCCGGTCATTGTCCGTGCGCGTCCAGCCGTAGAGCCAGTCGATGCCGTTCTCGCGCGCGGCGCGCGCGAGCCCTTCGAGCAGCAGCGTGCCGAGCCCGCGTCCGTGCCAGGCGTCGGCAACGGTGAACGACGCTTCCGCCTCGTGCGGCTTGCGCGCGTTCCGCAGATAGCTCGCCGTCGCGACGATGCGGCCCTGGGATTCGGCGACGAGGGTGCAGGTGTCCGCGTCGGCGGGGTCGACGAGGCGCTCGAGCCAGTCGGCCTGCGCGGGGGCGAAGCCGAGGAACCGCGCGTAGGCGCTCTCCGGGGAGAGCGAGTCGTACAGCGCACGGAGCGCGTCGCGGTCGTCGGGTTCGGCGGAACGGACGAAAACGGTGGCGCCGTCGCGCGTGACGAGGTGGCGCCCTCGGGCGAAGGGTCGGGCTTCGGTCGTCATGGCTTCCGCCAGATTAGTCGAAGCGGCACGGATAAGGTCCCCCGGTGCCATTCTCCGGGCTTTCACGAATGTGCAGGAGTACCTTGTGCGATCCAGCTCGGCCGTCAAGAATGCCGGCCATCGGCCAGGGGGGCCGTGGAGAGAGGGCGATGACGGTGAGAGGCGCGTGGGTCGGCGTCGCGGCAGCGGCGGCGGTGCTGGCGGGATGCGGTGGCGGAAGCGGCGGTGGCGGGGGCAACGCCCCGACGGCCCCGTCGGGGCCGGTGGCACGGACGATTCTGACGGTCACGCTGACGGCCATCGGCGAGCGCACCGGAAACGGCTATCTGTACGACGTCCGGTTTCAGGTACGCGAGTCGGGCGGGCTCGGCGCGACGCTCAGCGCGGTCGATCTCGAGTTCTTCAACGGCACCACGCCCGACGGCACGGTGCACGTCGACAGCCCGCTGGCCGGCACGAACCGCGTGAACGCCAACGGAACGGCCGACTCGAAGCAGATCCTCATCACGGACGATCGCGCCGGCGCGCCGTTCAACACCCGGGTGCAGGCGCTGATCTCGTACCGGGACGACAACCAGCAGACCGGCACCGTGACCGTCTCGGCGGATATCCCGGCGCTGCCGGCCAACCCGCCAGCCGGCAACCTGCGCCTGACCGGCACCGTGCGATCGGGCTCGCTCCTCGTCGCGAACGTGCTGATCGAGATCCGTACCGGCCCGAACGCGGGGCGGTCGACTTTCACCGGCACCAACGGCCGCTACATCATCACCAGCCTCGCCAGGGGTTCGGGGACGGTGCGCGCGTCGCGCAGCGGCTACAGCCCGGTGGAGAAATCCATCACGATGTCGGGAGACGCGACGCTGGATTTCGATCTCGGTCCGGCGACGACCGCCGCTCAGGCCGATGCGGCGATGGATGGGCCGGATGTCGTGCGTCTGCGGAAGCGGTGAGCCGGCTCGGGCTACCGCCAGCTGCCAGCTGCCGGCTGCCAGCTACTTGAGTCTGTACGGCGCGACCAGCCCCTCGCGGCTCGGGAGATAGATCAGCCCGTCGGTGGCGACCGCGCGCCGATAGACGACGAAGCCGTCGTGCTCGCCGGCGCGCTGGAAGGTCACCGGATCGAAGGGCACCGCCTTGCCGGCGCTGATCCATCGGCGCCCCTCGAACTCGATCCAGACGCCGTCGTTGCTCTCGGGCGTCATCAACGTCCCCATCCGCGTCGGTTCCGGCGGACCCGCCGGCCCCGCCTCCACCTCGGGCGCCGGCGCGCGTCGCTGCGCCGCGTCACGGGCCCGCTCACGCACGCGCGGCGGTCGCATGTACTGCACAGGTGCGGGCGCATACAGCGGGTACCACACCAGGCCCCACAGCGGCAGCCCGCCACCGTAGTCGCGCCGGATGGCCGCTTCGGTGGGGTTGTAGATGTCGAGCTTGCGCAGCTCGCGCAGCGGGAGCTCCGTCGCCAGCGCACCGCCAAAGCTCGAGAGCAGCTCCGCGTCGCTCGGATCGTACGGGTCGAAGCGATCGACGGCGTGTTCGATCGGCTGCGCGACGGCTGTCGCAGCGCTGAAGGCGACGAACAGAGTCAATACACCAGCGCGCATGATGAGGCGGTGCATGCAAGGGGTTCGCCACGACCGCAGGGTGGATGGGCTTCCCCCTTGTGCGGTATTGTCTCGCGACACGACATGCCCCGCCAGTATCTCGCCCTGCTCGGACTGGTCGGCTTGCTGGCACTCTCGCCTCTCCATCTCGAGGACACGGCCGGCCCGGGCTATCGCCTCGAATCGGTGCCGTTCACGGATGTTCGCCTCTCCGACAGTTTCTGGGCGTCGAGGCTGGAGACGAACCGCTCGGTCACGATTCCCTTCGGCTTCCGCAAGAGCGAGGACGAAGGGCGCATCCGCAACTTCGAGGTGGCCGCCGGCCTGCGCGACGGCGCATACGAAGGCAAGATGCCCTTCGACGACACAGACGTCTACAAGCTTCTGGAAGGCGCCTCGTATTCGCTCCAGAGCCATCCCGATCCCGAACTGGAGCGGTTCCTCGATGGCATCATCGCGAAGATCGCCGCGGCGCAGGAGCCGGACGGCTACCTGACGACGTACAAGACCATCGATGAGACGAAGAGCCCCGCGCCATGGCTGAAGCCCGGGCCACGATGGGTGCTCGAGCTCCAGGGCAGCCACGAGCTCTACAACGCGGGCCATCTGTACGAGGCCGCGTACGCGCACTTCCGCGCGACAGGCAAGCGCACGCTGCTCGACGTCGCGCTGAAGAACGCGGATCTGATCGACCGGACGTTCGGTCCCGGCCGGCTGACCACGCCGCCCGGACACCAGATCATCGAGACCGGTCTGATGAAGCTCGCGGCGATCACCGGAGAGCAGCGGTATCGGGACCTCGCGAAGTTCTTCCTCGACCAGCGCGGCGTCGCGACGAACCGGGTCCTGTTCGGCAAGTACAACCAGGACCACGCGCCCGTCATCGAGCAGGAAGAGGCAGTCGGCCACGCCGTCCGGGCGGCGTACATGTATTCCGCCATGGTCGACGTCGCCGCAATCGAAGGGGACGCGCTGTATGCACGTGCCGTGGAGCGGATCTGGGACAACGTCGTGTCGCGGAAGCTGTACGTCACCGGCGCCATCGGCGCCCGGCACGACGACGAGGCGTTCGGCGACGACTTCGAGCTGCCCAATCGCACGGCATACGGCGAGACGTGCGCGTCGGTCGCGAACGTCTACTGGAACCAGCGGATGTTCCTGCGAACCGGCGACGCGAAGTACGTCGACGTCCTCGAGCGGACGCTCTACAACGCGGCGATTGCCGGCGTCTCGCTGAAGGGCGATACGTTCTTCTATCCGAACCCGCTCGAGTCCGACGGCCGCTATGCGTTCAACCACGGCGCGCTGACGCGCAAGCCCTGGTTCGACGCGTCCTGCTGTCCCACCAACATCGCGCGGTTCATCCCGTCGGTTCCCGATTACATCTATGCCATCGGTCCCGAGGGGCTCTACGTCAACCTGTTCGTCGCCAGCGACGCCTCGGTGACCCTCG
>CAYUPN010000153.1:5990-7088 GCA_964446605.1 uncultured Bifidobacteriaceae bacterium
GTCCGGCGCGTGGTCGCCGACGACAGGGTGGCGGACGACCGCGGGAAGATCGCACTGGAACGGGGACCGCTCGTCTACGCGGCGGAAGGGATCGACAACGACGGCTCCGTGCTCGACCTCGTCGTCCCGGATGAGGCGACGTTCGAAACCGAGGACCGTCCCGACCTGCTCAGGGGCGTGTTGGTGCTGAAAGCGCGCGTCAAGGACCGCACAGGCAGACGCCGCACGCTCACGGCCATTCCGTACTACGCGTGGTCGCATCGGGGAGAGGGGGAGATGGCGGTGTGGATGTGGAGAGGAAGTAGGCAGTAGGCGGCACGCGGTAAGCCGTTGGCCGCTTTCGCGCTTCGCGACGGCGGCGGGCAAGCACGTGGCGGCGGTGAGCCGCAGGTGCTTTATCCTTCCGGAAACGCGCGGCCGAGGGCCGCTCTCACTCTCGACTCCGAGAACGCCCGTTCCTCGCACAGGAAGCGAACCACCCCGTCGATGTCGGGCTCGCCGGGCTCGACGCTGTAGTCGTCGGTGACGTCCGGATCGAGATACAGCTGGCGGATTGCCGGGGCGATCGCCTCCACTTCCGCCCGGATCTCCGGTGGCATGCGCTCGATCGCGCCGTGCTTCTTCACCAGCGCCAGTGCCTTCTTCGGCCCGATACCCCTGATCCCCGGATTGAAGTCGGTCCCGATCAGGATCGCGACGTCGACGAGCTGATCGTGCGTGATGCCGAGCTCGTCGAGCAGCGGCGCGAGCTCGATCAGCTCCGGCGTGATCGGCCGGAACGCGCCGCGGCTGGGCAGGAACTCCTTTCCCGAAATCGTCATGAAGCGCACGTGACGCGGCGCGCCGAAGAGGAGTGTGTCGAAGTCCTTGCTCACCGCGGCCCAGACGCCGCCGGCGCGCGCCATGTGGGCCGCCTGCGCCTCCCCTTCCGACGGCGCCATCACGGCCGGAATCCCCAGCAATCCGAGCAGCTCCACCGCTTCCCGCACCATCTCCCCGCTCAGCCTCGACGTCATCGTCGCCTTCGAGTAAGCCCGCGCGAGGTCGCCGGCGGCACGCGCTTCGGCGAGCTCCTCGTCGTAGCGGGCGCGGACCGCG
>CAYUPN010000154.1:0-7067 GCA_964446605.1 uncultured Bifidobacteriaceae bacterium
TGGTCGCGCTGGCCCTGATGCTGTGGTCGAGCCACGGCGAGGTCACGCTGAACGCCGAAACGCTGATCGCGCGTGCGGTGGAGAGCGAGGGGAGCCAGCCGGCGCCGGCCAACGAAGTGGTCACCATCGCGCTCGGGTCCGGTGCGGGCGGCGTTCGGCCGGCGCGGACCGCCCAATCGGAGCTCGTTCCGGACGGCGCGCAGCCAATCGCGGAGCGTGGACAGACGGCCCGGGAGCTGGCGCGGCGCCTGGCGGAACATGCGTTCGATTGGCGCGCGCCGTTGAGCGCGCGGCCCTTCCAGCACTGGCGCCAGACCTCCACCGTGCCGGTCACCGATTCCCTGGAATGGGTGGACGGCTCGCTCGTGCGCGTGTCGACGTCCGCGAGCGCGGGCGCAATCCGGAGCGCGGAGCTCACGCTCCTGGCCCCGACCTACCGGCCCGTGGCCCAGATCTGGCGGTTTGCGGACGGTTTCGAGGTGGAGCTGCGGAGCGTACCGACTCTCCCGTCCGTGCCGGCGCTGCCCACCACCGTCGTGCGGCACGACGCGGCGGCCAGCCCCCCCGTGCGGGCACGTGCGCGAAGCCTCCCGGAGATCGAGCTCGAGGCGCGCGTCGCGCTGGAGCACCTCGGCGTCCCGCTCGGCCGGAACCTGTCCCTCCGGCGCGCGGGAGGCGTGGTCTCGATCGAGGGCGTCGCCGCCGGTCCGCACCTCGCGGCAATCCGCGCGGAGGCCCGGAGCCTCGAGGGCGTGGTCGTCCGGCTGCGCGAATCAGGGACCGGACCTGACGCTGGCCCTCCGCTGTCGCCCGGGCTGACGGCCTGGCTGTTGCGCACGTTCGGGCCCGGCGAGCTCCAGGAGCGCTTCGTCGAGCGCGCCGGTCAGCTGAGGACGGAGCTCGAAGACGCGACGGTCGCGCTCGACGAGCTGGGGCGGCGGTACCCGTCCGGCATTACGGCATCGCTCCCGGCCGCCGCCCGCGACTCGCTCGACGATCTGGCGCAGGCCTACTATGGGCGCTTCGTCTCCCGCTTCGAGGCGCTCGAGATGCACCTGGCGCCGCTCACCGGCACCCTGTCGCGCCGTCTGTTCGAGGCGCACGCGCCGGAACGCTGGCGCGAGCTCCCCGGCAGGCTCCGTCCCGCGCTCGACGGCCTCGAGCCGGCGCTCGACGGTGTGCGCGACCCGCTGCTGGCCTCGCCCGAGCAGGTCGACGAGCGGGGGCGAACCATGCTGCGCGACGCGCTGACGGCGCTCGCATCCGCGACGACGCCGTAAGCGCTCCGGCCCGCACCCCTAATTTCCCGGCCTCGCGCGTCTTCACATACGACAGGACACGTGCCGCCCGCGCGGTTCGGGCGGTCACGGGGGTGTGCCTGCCGAAAGGACGAGAGTGATGCGCGTACGGATGTTGCTGTGGGGCGCCTGTGTCGCCTTTCTCCTCCTGCCCGGCCTCGCGGCCGATGCGCTCGCGCAGGACCACGGACAGATAGCCGGCACCGTCAAGGACAGCGACGGCGGCGTGCTGATCGGGGCGACGGTCACCGCCACGAACGTCGATACGAGCCTGCAGCTCGTCGTCCATACCGGCGACAACGGGGCGTACGTGATCACGCCCGTGCCGGTCGGCTTCTATGACGTGTCGATCGAGCTGTCCGGGTTCCGCACGTTCAATCTGAGCCGGCTCAAGATCGATGCCGCGATGCGGGCCACGGTGGACGCCCGGCTCGAGATCGGCCAGATGACCGACACCGTGACCGTGCAGGCGAGGACCCCCTTGCAGGCCGAGACCGGGCAGATCGGCCGCATGATCGAGGGGCGGCAGGTCGCCGACCTCACGCTTGCCGGCCGGAACCCGATCGTGCTCCCGCTCATGAAGGCCGGCGTGGTCGGGTCCAACTTCAGCACGTTCAACCCGACGAGCCTCGGCGGCGCGGAACTGAGCATCAGCGGCGGGCAGCGCGCGGGCAACAACATCACCTTCGACGGTGTGCCGGCGGTGCGCACGCGCATCGAGACGTCGGGCGCGATGATCGGACAGCTGAACCCGGATGCCATCGAGGAGGTGCAGATCCTGACCTCCACGTACCGCGCCGAGTACGGCCGCGCCATGGACGGGCAGGTCCGGTTCGTCACGAAGAGCGGGAGCCAGGTCTTCCGGGGCACCGCGTCCTACTTCTTCCGTACCGACAAGCTGGACGCCAACACGTGGGTCCGCAATCGCAGCCCCAACGCCAGCGAGAACCAGGGCCCCCCGCCGTTCAGCTTCAGCCAGCCCGGCTACACGATCGGCGGCCCCATCCTCCTCCCGGGGAATTACAACGCGGACCGGTCGAAGCTGTTCTTCTTCGCGTCGCAGGAGTGGACGCGCTGGCGGCGCGACCAGACGAACACGACGACGGTGCCCACCGAGGCGATGCGCCGCGGGGACTTCAGCGAGCTGCTGGATCCGAACAACCCGTTCTTCCGGCGCACGCGCGTGATCACGGATCCGCTGACGGGCCTGCCGTTTCCGGGCAACGTCATTCCCGCGGATCGGCTCAGCCCGAACGGGCTGGCGCTCCTGAACATGTATCCGCTGCCGACGCCCGGCTTCAGCCTCGGCACCGCGAACCTGATTCAGACCGCGCCGAACCCGCAGGACAGCCGCAAGGACACGTACCGGATCGACTTCACCCCGTCGAGCAGCCAGCGCTTCACGTTCAGCGGCACGAACTTCACCTACAACGCCGACGATGCGTACCGGGGAGCGTTCACGCATTCGGCAACGCGGTGGGAGCGGCCGAACCACACGACGCGCGGCTCGTGGACGAGCGTGCTGTCGCCGAGGATGGTCAACGAGCTGACCGTCTCCTACGCCAACGACATCGTCCGCATGACGCTGGTGGACAACCTGTCCGGCGACGGGCAGCCGCTCTGGGCCCGCGAGCAGTACGGCTTCGACTTCCCGTACGTCATTCCCGGGCCGAAGCGGCTGGAGAACCGGATCCCCACGATCACCGTGACCGGCTTCACCACGCTCGACGGATCGTCGAAGCCGGGATGGTCGTCCGGCCCCATGCTGCGGGTGGACCAGAGCACCACGTGGGCGCCGAATTCGACGCACAGTTTCAAGTTCGGGGCGACCTTCGAGCACGCGCAGCAGAACAACGCCGACCAGGTCGCGTTGAACCAGAACGGGCGGTTCTTCTTCGTGGACACGGGCCACCCGCAGGGGACCGGCGTCGCCATCGCGAACGTCGCGCTGGGCGTGTTCAACGACTACGACGAGATCGGGCCGGCCGCCGACACGCGGCTCCGCAGCAACTCGATCGAAGCCTACGTGCAGGACACCTGGAAGGCGACGCCGAACCTGACGCTCGAGATCGGCATGCGCTACGCGTACCACCAGCCGTGGTACGCGGCGTGGAACGACATCTCCAACTTCGACCCGGCGTACTACAGCGTGGAGAACCGGGCGATCGTCGATCCGGCCGGCGGCTATATCGTGTCGGGCGACCCGTACAACGGCATCGTGCTGCCGGGTGACGGGTTCGGCGAGGGGGCGCTGGCGGCCGGCATTCCCGGCATCGACCGGCTGTTCCATGGCCTGCCCCGCGGCTTCGTGACCGCGCCGACGAACGCCTTCGCCCCGCGCTTCGGGCTGGCGTACCGGCTGTCGGAGAAGACGGCGGTCCGCTTCGGCGCCGGGGTCTTCCACAACCGGCAGCACCACCACAGCGGCGCGCTCTTCCGCAACGCGCCGAACCAGCCGCGCGTGGACATCGCGCTCGGCTCGGTGGACAACCCCGGCGGCGGCGCGCGCCGCGAGTTCCCGCAGAACATCGGCGCGATCGCGCAGGAGATGCCGTATCCGACCGCCTACAGCTACAGCGTCTCGGTGCAGCGGGAACTGCCGTTCCAGATGGTGGCGGACGTGGCGTACGTCGGGAAGCAGGGGGTCAACATCCCGCGCGAGCGGAACATCAACCAGATGCAGGCCGGCACGCGCCAGGCCAATCCCGGCGTGAACCCCAACGCGCTGCGGCCTTACGAGGGGCTGGGGGCGATCCGCCTGTTCTCGCACGACGGATCGTCCAGCTACCACTCGTTCCAGGCGAGCCTGGATCGGCGGTTCGCGTCGGGCCTGGGCTTCGGCGTGTCGTACACCCTCTCCCGGAACAGGGACGACGTCACGACGCCGTACAACGCGTACGCCATCGAGCGGGCCCTGTCCGCGCTGGATCGGACCCACCTCCTGAACTTCAACGTCATGTACGAGCTGCCGTTCTTCAGGAACCGCGGGGGCCTGACGGGGACGCTGCTCGGCGGGTGGCAGGTCACCAACGTCACCTTCGTCAGTTCCGGCGTGCCGCTCTCGGTGGTGGACTCCAGCGACATCGCCGGGGTTGGCAGCGGGAGCGCGGCGCAGCCCTGGGACCTGGTGAGTGACCCGACGATCTCGGGCGCGCGCGGCGTCGGCCAGCTGTGGTTCAACCCGGCGGCGTTCGCGCAGCCCGCGCCGGGGACCTTCGGCAACGCCGGCATCCACATCCTGCGCGGCCCGCGCTCCGTGACGTCCGACCTGGCCGTGTTCAAGAACTTCCGCGTGAACGGCCGGTTCACGACGCAGGTCCGTGCGGAGGCCTACAACTTCCTGAACCACCCGCTGCTGGCCAATCCCGACACGAACCCCCGCAGCGGCACGTTCGGGTACATCACCAGCAAGACCGGCGCGCGCATGGTCCAGCTCGCGGTGAAGGTCATGTTCTAATGAGCCCGCGCCCGCGAATGGAGCGGGCGTCCCGGAGCGTGCGTGGCGCGGGGCCGACGCCCCGCCGCCACGCGCGGCACGATGGATGCCCGGGGCAGGTGAGTCGTCCGGAGGGTCGTACAGGAATGGCATCCGATCTCACGCTCAACCGGCGGTCGCTGCTGAAGCTCGGCGCCGCCATGCTCGCATCTCCCGTCGTCCGCACGGACGCGGCGCAGCCGGCGGCCGCCGGCGGCGACCCGGCGTCGGAAGTCTTCCGCGCGCGGTTCGTGCCCGACGGCGCGGAGGTCCGCCTGGCCTTCGTGTCGGACCAGCACTGGTGGCCGGGGCACCTGGAGAACTGGGGCGGCGGCGCGCAGATCACGTCGCTGTCGGACCGCAAGATGCCGGACCTGGCGGAGATGCTGAACGCCGAGCGGCCGGACCTGTCGATCCATGCCGGCGACGTCATCAGCGCCGCCGGATCGTTCTTCCCGACGCCGGACGAGTACGCGAAGCAGCTGGCGTTCGCGAAACGCTTCTACGGGCTGCTGGACCACCCGCACGTCGCCACGGTCGGCAACCACGAGACGCTGGAGGCCCACTACGAGAGCCACCGCCAGCTCGACGCCTGGCGCCGCCACTTCGGCGACCCGTACCGCGAGCACGACCACGGGTCCTGGCGGTTCCTGACGGTGAACCCGATGCTGCCCAACCCGGGACGCACGCTCGGCCCCGGCGACGGCTACGGCAACTACTACGGGCTGGACGATGAGCAGCTCGCGTGGCTCCGGACGAGGCTGGCGGACGCGGCCGCGCGCGGAATGAAGGCGGTGGTGGTCTCGCACGTGCCGCCGGCGAACTGGGTCAATGCCGCGGCGTTCGAGCAGGTGATCGTCGAGGCGGGATGCGTGAAGGCGGTGCTGTGCGGCCACTGGCACCGCAACAACCTGTCGTACATGGGCGGGATCCCCGTGCTGGTGCGCATCTCGAACGTCGAGACCCCCTTCGGCTACAGCATGGTCCACGGCTACCCGGACGGCCGCCTCCTCGTCGTCCAGAAGTCGCAGCACTTCCCGAAGGAGGAGTTCATCTCGGCCGGCTTCGCGCGGGGGAAGCAGGGATCGGCCGCCGACCGCTACCTGACGATCGGCGGCGCCTCGCGCCTGCCGCTGACGGGACTGCGCGTCCTCGGCGACGCGCCGGAGGCCGCCATCGTCGACGGCCACCTGCGCGTGCGGTCGCGCCAGGGACGCGCGATCGTGCTCGTCGACGCGCCGGCGATGGACAACGCGCGGCTGACGCTGACGGCGATCAAGACGGGGGGCGAGCGCATGGGCGCGCTGGCGCTGGCGTCGCCCGACGGGACCGGCGGCGTCGAGGCGGCCGTCACCAGCCGCTACTCGCCGGAGGGGAAGGTGATGCTCGCGTCGGGCGCCGGCGACACGCGCCAGGTGTTCGCGCGGTCGTGGTTCAACATCGCCGACGACATCGCGTACCGGCTGACGCTGGAGACGCGGGGCGGCCGGGTGCGCGCGTCGTGGAAGAACATGGTCGATCTGGAGGCCGGCCCCGTGCCGCGCGCCGGCGGTCACGTCGGGTTCTTCGTGGAGCGCGGCGGGATGATCGTCACGGAGCTCGCGCTGGAGCGGCTGACGTCGTGATCGGATTCCCGGAGAGTGCGATGCGGGGTCGCTGACTCGAGCCGCTCCTCGAGGGGCGGACCGGGCAGGACGACCGGCGGCTACCGCCGCGGCTCGTACCGCATCGCCACCGCCCCCGAGGGGAGCTCCTGCCGGCTCACGAGCTTCAGCTCCAGCGGCTTCGAGAGCCCGGCGAACAGTGTTCGTCCGCGCCCAACGACCCAGGGGTGCACGACGAACTCGTACTCGTCGATCAACCCCATCTCCGCCAGCGCCATCGGGAGCGTCACGCCGCCCACGAGCAACCCGTTGCCCGCCTCCTGCTTCAGCCGCTGCACGGCGTCCCGCAGGTCTCCGCGGAGGAGCTCCGCGTTCCAGTCGACCCGCTCCAGGGTGCCCGACACCACGTACTTCTTCGCCGCGTCTATCGTCTGCGCGAACGGCTCGATCGAGGCCGGCCGCTCGCCGGGCGGCGCCGGATGCCGGAACGCGGTCTCCATCATCTGGTACGTCACCCGGCCGAAGATCAGCGCATCGGCCTGCTGGAGCAGTTCCGTCGCACGACGATGGAGGTGTTCGTCCGGGGTGATGGCGAGATGATCGCAGCAGCCGTCCAGCGTGACGTTGATGGAGTAGCGAAGGGGTCGCATCAGGAGAGCGTACCGCCGCCGGAGGTCGATCTCAACTGCG
>CAYUPN010000155.1:0-7064 GCA_964446605.1 uncultured Bifidobacteriaceae bacterium
GTCGACTTCACCGGAATCGAGGACCTGGACGACATCGAGGCGATCACGTCACTGCAGGCGCCGCACCGGGTGGCCGACGCGCTGCTCCGCGACAGTGTCGATGAAGGCGGCACGCCGTTCCGCCAGACGGAGGTCGGACGCGCCTGCACCGACGCGCGTCCGAACCATGCGACGGGCATGTACCGCTACTGCCCGACGGCGCTGATCTTCGGCGTGTGGGACTCGACCGGGCCACGCGGCGGCCTGGGCGCGAAGTTCCAGCGGGCGCTCGTGTCGGAGATCGTCGGATTCGACGCGGTGGCGGGGGTCAAGACCGCCAGCCGGATCGATCCGACTGGTATCGAGCGGAAGGCGGGCACGATTTACGAATCGAAGTCCGAGCCGGGGAACTGGACGAGCCTCGAAAGCGAGGCCGCGCAGGCGAAGGGCAAGCCGAAGCCCTTCAGCCGGAAGGGTGCAGGCGAGAAGGGAACGCCTGCCGCGATCAACCACGGGAACATCCCGCCGACGATCGACGCGGAAGCCGGCGGCGTCACCCTCGCCGGCGCGAAGCACACCGTCGTCCTGTCCTTCGCCGCGCTGCGTCGCCTCCGCTTCCAGACCCGCACGGACGGCGCGAGGTTACCTCCCGCGGAACGCGACAAGGCCGAAACCGCTGCGCGCACCGCGCTCGCCGCGCTGGCCCTGGCCGGCATCGTCGCCCAGCGACGCAACGGGTACGACCTCCGGTCGCGATCGCTTCTCGTCGCGGCCGAGCCGCTGGTCTTCGAGCTGCTCGGGCGAGATGGCGGCGAGCCCCTCCGCTTCGTCGTGGACGACCCCGCTGCCCTCCTCCGTGAAGCGGCTGACGCGGCAGCCGCGGCCGGCCTTGGTTGGCAGATCGAACCGGTGATGCTGACACCCACGCCGAAGCTGGCGCACCTGATTCGCGAATCCCGGAAGCTGCAGATGGCAGGCGAAGCCGGGGAGGACGAAGGAGCGGCCTGATGCTCGCCGTCGAGCTGACGCTCCTCACGGGCCGGTACGTGGCCACGGCGTACAACACGCGAACCGAGAGCGAGTGGCCGCCGCATCCGGCGAGGCTTTTCTCGGCGCTGGCCGCGACGCATTTCGCCGCGGAGAGCGAACCGCCGCAGCGCGCGGGCGAGCGGGCCGCACTCGAATGGCTCGAACGTCTGGGCCCGCCCGCCATTCATGCCTCCCCCGCGGTCGCTCGGGATGTCGTCACGGTGTTCGTGCCCGTGAACGATGTGGCGCTTACCGACGTCGACGATGAGGCGGCGGCACTGGAGAGCGCCCGCGAGTCACTCGTGAAGGCGGAGGCGGATGGTGACGCGCGAGAAGTCAGGAAGCGCACGACAGCCCTGAAGAAGGCCGAGGCAGCGCTGACAAAGGCCGTTCGAAGGGAGACGGGTGTCCCCTCGAAACCGGTGAATCCCCGATACGGGCTGCGCGTGCTCCCCGAGCATCGCATCCGGCAGGCCAGGACATTTCCATCGATGACCCCGGACGATCCACGAGTGGTCTACATCTGGCCGGATGCGACGACACAGCCCGAGATCGTCGCGAGACTCGACGACCTGCTGGCCCGCCTGGTCCGCGTTGGCCACTCGTCGAGTCTCGTCTCGGCCAGGCTCGTCGACGCGCCTCCCGTCCCGACGTGGTACCCGACGACCGGAGGGGAGCACGTGTTCCGGGTCGTGCAGGACGGCCAGCTCCGGTCGCTCGAAGGCCTCTTCGAGCGCCACCGCGAGATCGAGCCTCGCGTGATGCCGTCCTTTCCACAGACCTACTCCAGCCAGCCGCCCGAGGTGCTCGCACGAGCACCCCGCCCCCTGTTCTCGGACGAGTGGCTGGTCCTGCGCCGGATCGAGGGGCCGCGCATTCCCATGACGGGGACCGCCGGACTGGCCCGAGCCGTACGCCGCGCGCTGATGTCGTACGCGGACGAGCCGATCCCCGAGGTGCTGTCAGGCCACACCCCGGACGGCCGACCCACGCGGGAACCGCATCTGGCAATCGTCCCGCTGCCGTTCGTCGGCCATGCGCAGGCCTCGGGACTGATTCTCGGTGTGGCGCTCGTGCTGCCGCACGAGGCGTCCGACGAGGATCGCAGAGCCGTCTACCGCGCAGTCTCGCGTTGGGAGCAGCGCTTCCGCCAGGAAGACGAAGATACGCCTCCCGTCCAGCTGCATCTCGGGACCGCCGGGGAACTGCACCTGGAACGCGTCGAGTGGAACGGGGTGCCGGGAACGCTTCGTTCAGGTACGTGGTGCCGACCGGCACGGGTCTGGCGCTCGGTGACGCCTGTGGCGCTCGACCGCAACCCGGGCGATCTCCGCTCGCGTGATTCGGAGAAGCTCCGCGCGGCTCTGCTCCAGGCGACGGAGAGCCTCCGCCAGGCTTGCGAGCGGGTCGGCCTGCCCGCACCAGCAGAGATCGAGATCCTTCCCGCGGCCCCGTGGGCCGGCGCCGCCAAAGCCAGGCTGTATCCCCCGTACCCTGGGGAGGCCGGGCGGACACAGCGAGTCCTGACGCACGCGCAGCTTACGTTCGACGAGCCGGTGCGCGGCCCTGTGCTGCTCGGATCGGGCCGCTTCGCGGGGCTGGGCCTCTTCAGACCGGAGCTCTCCGAATGACGGCGCTGCCTCCACTCGCCGTCGAGGAGTTCACCTCCTTCTTCCATGCCGTGCACGGCGTCCCGCCGTTCCCGTGGCAGACTCGGCTGGCGGCCAGGGCCGCAACGGGAGACTGGCCGCGGATGCTGGACCTGCCGACCGGATCAGGCAAGACGGCCGCCATCGACGTCGCGCTGTTCGCGCTCGCGCTCTCCGCAGGGGCCAGCCCCCGGACCGCACCCCTGCGCATCGTGTACGTCGTCGATCGGCGCACCGTTGTCGATCAGGCGTTCGAGCGGGCGGACCGGATCCGGTGCGCGCTCGACAGGTCCCGCGACGATGTGGTGCAGCGCGTGCGGGAGCGCCTGGCACGCTTCGCGCCGGTCGACGGGTTGCCGCTGCGCACGGCGCTGCTCCGTGGCGGCATCGCGCGAGACGACCAGTGGGTGCGCACACCCGACCAGCCACTGATCGCGGTGTCGACGGTCGACCAGGTCGGGTCGCGCCTGTTGTTCCGTGGATACGGAGTCAGCGCCGGCATGCGCCCGATTCACGCCGGTCTCCTCGGCAACGACGTGATCTATCTCCTCGACGAGGTGCACCTGTCACAGCCGTTCCGCGAGACGCTCGACGCGATCGAGTCCCGATACCGGCACTGGGCGGATCGCGCGCTCCCCCTGCCCTTTCGTGTGGTGGAGATGTCCGCGACGCCCGGACGGACTTCAGGTGACGCGCATCGCCTGCGCGACGACGATCGCCGCGATCCGGTTCTTGCGGAGCGCCTGAGCACATCGAAGCCGGCAGCGCTGATTTCCGTGCCCGCGAAGAACGTCCAGCGCGAGATCGAGAAGCACGCGCTGGCGATGCTCGATCGCCCGGGGGCCACTGTCGCCGTCGTCGTCAACCGCGTCGCATCCGCGCGTGCGATTCACCAGCGACTCGAACGCGCGTTGGATGGCCAGCCGGTGTCCGTGCATCTGCTGACGGGGCGCATGCGACCGTTCGATCGAGACGAGCTGGAAGGCTCGCTGCTTGCTCGCATCCGCGCCGGCCGGACGCGCGGGGAGACCGACGAGCCGGTCGTTGTCGTGGCGACGCAGACGATCGAAGCCGGTGCGGACTTCGACTTCGACGATCTCGTCACGGAGTGCGCCAGCCTCGACGCGCTGCGACAGCGGTTCGGGCGGCTGGACCGCCTGGGAAGGCTGGCCGGCCGTGCACGGGGAGTGATCGTCGCCCCCACGAAACTGGAGCGCGATCCTGTTTATGGCGACGCGATCGCGCATACGTGGCGCTGGCTCGAAGCGCAGGCCGACGGCGGTCGGGTCGACTTCGGCATCGATGCGATGCACGTGCCGGAGGACGCGCGCGAACGGGGGCTGCTGACCTCATCGGCACATGCACCGATTCTGCTGCCGAGCCACCTCGACGCGTGGGCGCAGACCCACCCCGCTCCCACCCCGGATCCGGATGTCGCGTTGTGGCTGCACGGACCGGAGCGCGGTGTTGCCGACGTGCAGATCGTCTGGCGGGTCGACCTGACGCCGGAGTTGCTGGCACTCGCGGTGCAGGAGGATCCGGACGGATCGAGATGGACGCAGCTCGCCATCGACATGGTCGACGCGCTTCCGCCCGTGAGCGCCGAGGCGATGGCGGTGCCGTTCCCGGCCGCGAGACGATGGCTCGAAGGCGTTGCGCAGCCGGAATCGTTCGACGTCGAGGGAGCGGCGGTCGACGACGAGGACGAGCGGGGAGGACGGAAGTGGGATCGCCTGCGTCCGCCGCGTCCGGCGCTGATCTGGCAGGGTGATGAATCCCGCGTCGGCCAGGCCGACGAGATCCGTCCGGGGCAGACGCTCGTCGTCCCCGCGGCGTACGGCGGGATCGCGTACGCCAACTGGGCTCCGGAGTCGGAGGCCGCTGTCCGGGATGTCGCCGAGTATGCGGCCCTGCGCCAGCGGCCACGTCCGGTTCTCAGGCTGCACCCGGAGGTCGCGAAAGGACTCTTCGGAGACGGAGTTCCGGTCCCGGTCCCGGCGTCATCGGAAGAAGAGGTCGTCAGCGACCGGGCCGACGTGCGCGCCTGGCTGGCGGACTCACACGCCGGGCGCGATGAACGGATCGGGGAACTGCTCGAACGCCTCCGAGGATCCGGGCGAGCGCTCCATGTGGCGCGCCTTCCATTGTTTCCACCAGACAAGGGTGAGTACTTCGTCGTGACCGGCGCGCGGCAACGGGCCGCCGCAAGGCAAGTGTCAGACGAGCGTCCTGCGTCCGACGACGCCGTATCGTCGTTCACGGGTGCCGGCGCGAGCCTGTCCGGGCATCAGGCGGGCGTCCTGGCATTCGCAACCGGGTTTGCCGAGCGGCTTGGTCTCTCGGACAACCTCGCTTCTGACCTTCGCCTGGCGGCCGAGTGGCACGATGCGGGCAAGGCGGATCCCCGCTTCCAGCGCTGGCTGCATGGCGGCAGCGAGTTCAAGGTGCTCGTGCAGGCGGAACCGATCGCGAAGGGGAGGACCCGGCTCTCGCGCCGCGCCATCCGGCTCGCGCGCGAACGCGCCGGCTATCCGGCCGGCGGCCGGCACGAGCTCACGTCGCTGGCGCTGATGGAGGCCGCGGGTGATGCGCTCGCCGACCGGGCGGCAGACCAGGCGCTCGTCCGGCACCTCGTCGCGAGCCATCACGGATGGTGCCGCGCGCTGGCCCCCTGGGTGCCTGATGCGAATCCAATGGACGTCGCGTACGCCAGCGATGGCATCTCGTGCACCGCATCGAGTGCGCACGGATACGAGCGGCTCGATTCGGGAGTGGCGGAGCGGTTCTGGGAGCTCACGCGCCGGTATGGCTGGTGGGGATTGGCATGGCTCGAGACTGTATTGAGGCTGGCGGACTTCAGACAGAGCGAGCGGGAACAGGAAGGGAGAGCCTGAACCGATGCCGCCTCTCACACTGACCGGCCTCGACGGCACCAACCCGGTGGGCTTTCTGGCAGCGCTCGGCGCGCTGCTCGGCTCGAGCGATGATCGCACCGTGTCCCTGCGGTGGGAGTCCCAGGGAACATGGCTCCCTGTACTGGACGGCTGCTTCGCCGATCTCGACGCGCTCGTAGAGCGACTTGATCGCGATCGCATCGAGTGTCAGAGTGACCCGGCGCTTGCACTGACCTATGGAGGGAAGCGGGATCTCAAGCCGAGGCCGGAGGAATTCCGCCGATATCTCGAGTCGCTCGTGCGTGACGCCACACCGCAGAGCCGCCGCAGCGTTGACTGGGCCGCGGCGTTCGCCACCGACATCGCCGTCGACAACAACGGCAACACCAAGCCGACGGCACTCCATTTCACAGCCGGGCAGCAGCAGTTTCTCCAGATGGTCTTGGAGCTCGCCGAGAAGGTCACTGCGACGGACCTCCGCGAGGCACTCGAAGGACCATGGAGCTACTCGAGGTCCCTTCCTGTCATGAGCTGGGATTCGACGTCCAATCGTGACTACGCACTCCGTGCGAGCGATCCATCCCTCGACAAGAAGCTGGGTGTTCCGGGTGCGGATTGGCTTGCCGTGCGCGGACTGGCGATGCTTCCCGTTGCTCCCCGCGGCACACGTGTCATGACGACAGGCTGCACCGGGGGCTGGAAGGATGGCCAGTTCACATGGGCGCTGTGGACCGTTCCGCTCAATGCCGCCGTCATCAAGACGCTGCTCGGCCAAACGGTGGGGTTGATGACGCCACACGAGCGCCGCGCGCGGGGTATCGGTGCCGTCCTGACGTCCGGGATTCGACGCAGCGATCAGGGTGGCTACGGCTCGTTCGAACCTGCGACCGTCGGCTGATGCAATCCGCTTTCTGCAAGTGCGAACCGGCACGGGGAAAGCCGCCTACCCGCTGGCGTTTCCCTCGCATCGCACATCCGACTCGGTCCGAACCGAGTCGGACCACCCGTGCGCCCGGACGCCTCACGGTCATCTGCCCGCCGAAAGACGGGCTCGCAGTGCCCGTGCGGGCAGCAGCGCAACCGGCCAGCGCTGTTCCTCTTCTGCGTTGACCTCCCCTGGCCCGGATGAGACACTTTCCCCGAAGGCCTCGTCCGCAAGAGGGTGGCCTTCGGCAGGTCGGGTCTCCCCTGTTTGTGCCAGGGGGTCATCCCCGATCTGAGCGAAGATGCCCCTTGGTCGGGTCGCGGCCTTCAGAGGCCCGATTCAGGTCTGGGGCCCCGGATTTGTACTCCGGTACGCTCCGGGCCTGAGTCGCCTCGATTCCGTCGTCTTCGCTCCGTCCCCCACGGCCCGATCCGATCCGCGGCACCATCGCAGCCCTTTCACAATGTCGCGTACCTGCTCGCGTACGAGTCGCCGCGCGCGCACCTGCCCGGGCAGCACCGGATCGAGGTGAAGGTCCGGCGCGCCGAGACGCTCGGCGCGATCGCGACGGCCCTCGGCCGCGCCGGC
>CAYUPN010000156.1:0-7041 GCA_964446605.1 uncultured Bifidobacteriaceae bacterium
CTCCTTCGCCCTTCGGGCTACGGAGGGCAAGCGGGAAGGGCGCACCCGCTCGATGCGTCGTTACTCGCGGGTGCGCGCACCACCTTCTCGCTACTTCCGGCTACCCAGCATGGCCCGCCGGACGTCAAAGCTGAGCACGACTTCGAACCGGTGCTGGTTCGGGATGACGAAATCGTCCTCGAGCGCCTGCGTGTAGAAGACCATCAACTCGAGGTCCTCGCGCAGCGCGTACTCGGCCAGCCCGAACAACCGGCGGCCGCGCAGGTAGCGGTCGCCGTTGAGCGTCGGGTTCCCTTCGTCTATCGCCGCGAAGCCGCCGCCCAGCGTCAGACGGTCGCTGACGCCGCGTTCGACGGCGATGCCCATGCCGTATCCCTTGTCCCCTTCGACACGCTGATATTGCTCGAAGCGGACCCAGTCGAGCGGGAGCCACTCGCCGACCTCCACCCGCACGGCCTGGCGCAGCGTCGAGATCCCCTCCAGCGAGGCCCACTCGACGGAGGCGCGGACGCGATCGCCGAACCGGCGGCTGCCGATGACCTGCGTGAAGTTGTGATCGTCGAGCTCGTCGAAGCGCCGGAAGACGTTCGTCGGCGACCGGGGGTCGAGGCGGCCGGCAGTGACGGTGATCTCGTCGAAGAAGATCTCCTGCGGACGCCGGAGACGGAGGCGCGCGCCGGTGACGAACGCGTCGTTGTCGTACGACGTGATCTCGGTGCTCTCACCCCGCGTGGCGTAGAGCCCGCCGACTTCGCCGTCGATCCAGTCCACCGGCCGTGCGTTGACGAACAGCTGCCGGAGCGAGAGATCCCACGTCGGGTCGCCGCGGCCGATGCCCAGGTTGTCCCACCCGCTCGTCAGGCTGCCGCCGGTCGCGGCCCCGCCGGTGATCGCGTAGCGCCCCTCCGGATCCAGCTTCAGCCGGGCGCGGAGAATCTGCCGGTGCTGTTGCTGGTTGGAGGTCGTCTCGCCTTCGCTCGTCTCGATGAACCGGTACCGCGTATCCAGGGTACCGGCCTGCCAGTCGATCCAGCGCTCAAACCCTCGCGGCGCCGGCTCGTTCGCTCCGCCCGCCTGCCCGCCGCCTGTTCCCGCCGCCTGCTGCGCGGCGGCCCCGCTCGCCGTCAACAGGACCATCACCGCCACCCACATCCACACTCGACGCATGAGGTCCATTATCGTCGGCGCGCACGTGGCGGCGTTTCGGCGCCGTCACATCCGCGTAACGGGCGCGTAAATTGTGGCCGCGCGCGGCGCGGGGTAAGATCGAGCCATGCCGTTCGTTTCCTTCGACATGCTGCCGCCCGAGGCACGGCTGTGGATTTTCGCGGCCGAGCGTCCGCTGGAACCGCAGGAGCGCGACCGGCTGCTCGCGGCGGTCGACGACTTCCTCGAGAGCTGGCGCGCGCACGGACAGCCGCTGACCGTCGCCCGCGACTGGCGCTATGACCAGTTCCTCCTGATCGGCGTCGACGAGGCGTCCGCCGGCGCGTCCGGCTGCTCGATCGACGCGATGGTGCACCGGCTCGAGACGCTCGAGCGTGCGCTCGGCGTGCAGCTGCTCGACCACGGCCCGGTGCTCTTCCAGCAGAACGGACGCATCGCGCGCGTGCCGCGGCCGGAGTTCGCGTCGCTGGCGCGCTCGGGCGCCGTCAGCGGCGACACGATCGTCTTCGACAACACGCTCACCCGCGTCGCCGAGCTGCGCGAGGGACGCTGGGAGACGCACGCCCGGCGCGCCTGGCACGCCCGCGCGTTCGGCCTGTCGTAAGCGGCGGTCGCTGCGCCGCCGTAAAGCCTTCAGGTCCCGTTCCCGGGACCGGCCTCGCGCGGGCGGACTCCGCCCGCGCGCCCTGCTCCCAACCGCGGAGCCTGTCGAGAATTCATGCGCGTCATCATTCCTGTCCTGCTGTTCGTCTCGGCCCTCGTGCCATCTGCGGCCGCACAGACCGCCGCCACGGTGTCCGGCATCGTCCAGGATGCGAGCCAGGGCGTGCTGCCCGGCGTCACCGTCACCGCCCACAGCGTCGATACCGGCCTCACCCGCACCACGTCCACCGGCCCGGAGGGGCGCTTCGTCATCGCGCAGCTGCCGCCCGGCGTGTACGAGCTGCGCGCCGAGCTCGAAGGGTTCCGGCCGCACGTCCGGCCGGAAGTGCGGCTGGCGGTCGCCGAGTCGCTCGCGCTCACCATTACCCTCCAGGTCGGCGACCTCACCATCGTCGACGTCGTGACCGGCGCGCTGCCGGCGGTGAACACGTCGACCTCGGATCTGAGCTACCTCGTCACGTCGCAGCAGATCGAGCAGATTCCGCTCAACGGCCGGAACTTCACCGACCTCGCGCTGCTGCAGCCCGCCGTAAACGCGTTCCCGCACCGCGACGGCGGCTCGGTGGTCGCGCACGGGCTCGGCATGAGCATCAACGGGCAGGACCCGCGGTCGAACACGTATCTGCTCGACGGCACGCTGATGAACGACTTCACCAACGGTCCCGCCGGCAGCGCCGCGGGGACCGCGCTGGGCCTGGAGACGATCCGCGAGTTCCGCGTGCAGTCGAACGCGTACAGCGCCGAGTTCGGCCGCAACTCCGGCGGGCAGATCAACGTGCTGACGAAATCGGGCACGAACCGGCTGTCGGGCAACCTCTTCGAGTTCCATCGCAACGACGCGATGGACGCGCGCAACTTCTTCGATACCGGCGACAAGCCCGACTTCCACCGCAACCAGTTCGGCGGCACCGTCGGCGGCCCGATCGCCGTCGACAAGGCGTTCTTCTTCGCAGGTTACGAGGCGCTGATCGAGCGGCTCGGACGAACCATCTCCACCGTCGTCCCCGACGACCAGGCCCGGCTCGGCCTCCTGCCGACCGGCACCGTGCCGATTCATCCCGCGGTGATGCCGTACCTGCGCGAGTTCCCGCGCGCCAACGGCCCGTCGCTCGGGCAGGGGCTGGCGGAGCTCAACTTCCCGTTCAACCAGACGCTGGACCAGCACTTCGTGCAGGGGCGCGTCGACTACAACCTGTCGCCGTCCACGCGCCTGTTCGCGCGCTACACGCTCGACGACACCGCGCAGTTCCTGCCCACCGACTACCCGCAGTTCCCGCGCGAGTTCTTCTCGCGCAACCAGTTCTTCACCGGCGAGTACCAGACGGTGTTCTCGGCCAGCACGCTGAACACCGTGCGCGTCGGCTTCAGCCGCACGCGCATCGGGCAGAACGTCGAGTCCAACACCGCCGAGTCGCTGCCGGTCTTCGTCCCCGGCCGCGACTTCGCCGGCGCCATCGACATCGGCGGCATGAAGCGCTTCGGCCCCCAGAGCTCGGCCAACCTGCGGCTCGTGCAGAACGTCTTCAGCCTCTCGAACGACCTGACGCACACCCGCGGGCGGCACACGATCAAGGCCGGCGCGCTCGTCGAGCGCTACCAGGACAACATGGTGAACCCGACCTTCAGCCTCGGGATCTACCGCTTCGCGAATCTCAATGCATTCCTGCGCGCGACGCCGACGAGCTTCATCGGGCTGACGCCGGAGTCCCAGTTCGACCGCTACTGGCGCTTCACGCTGTTCGGCTTCTACGTCCAGGACGACGTCCAGCTCACGCCGCGGCTGACACTGAACGGCGGCCTGCGCTACGAGTTTCATACGCTGCCCGCCGACCTCTACGGCCGCGACTCGGCGCTCCCGGACCTGATGGCCACGGAGCCGGTGACGGGGCAGCTGTACGAGAACTCGTCGTACCGGAACGTTTCCCCGCGCGGCGGCTTCGCCTGGGACGTCTTCGGCGACGGCCGCACCGCGGTCCGCGGCGGCTACGGGCTGTACTTCAACACCAACAGCCACCAGAACCTGATCGTCACCGTGACCAACCCGCCGGCCACGCCGCGGCCGGTCATCATCAACCCGACTTTCCCGAGCCCGCCCTTCGACCGCGCCGGCGCGATCTCGATCCGCCCGATGCAGTGGGACCTGAAGGTGCCCCGCGTCCACGTGTTCAACGTCAACCTGCAGCGCGAGCTCCGGGCCGAGACGGCGGTGACGATCGGCTACGCCGGGTCCCGCGGCCGCCATCTGCTCCGCAGCAGCGACGTCAACACGGCCCAGCCGGTCACGCTGCCCGACGGCACGATCTTCATCCCGGCGGGCACGCCGAGACCGAACCCCGCGTTCTCGACGATCGAGCTGAAGAGCAGCGACGGCGAGTCCTGGTACAACGCGTTCATCGTCGACGTCCGGAAGCGGTTTGCCGGCGGCTTCTCCGTGCAGTCGTCGTACACGCTCTCGAAGAGCGAGGACACGACGCAGGCCTCCACGTTCTTCTCCGACGCCACCAACGGCACGACGACGGCGTTTCCGGAGTTCATTCCGGGCTACAACAAGGGACCGTCGGACTTCGACACGCGGCACGCGTGGGTGGTGAACTTCACCGTCGACCTGCCGGGCACCGACGCGCTCGGCGGCGTGTTCGACGGCTGGCAGGCCTCCGGCATCTGGAACATGCGCAGCGGCCAGCCGCTCACGGTGTTCGTGCAGAGCAACCGCTCGCGTTCGCTGTGGAACCCGTCGCTCGGGCCCGGCATCGGCCAGGACCGTCCCAGCTACGCGCCGGGCTACGGTCCCGACAACGCGGTGCTCGGCCGCGTGGACCAGTGGTTCGACCCGAACGCGTTCGTGCTGCAGCCGGCGGGCACGTTCGGCAACACCGGCCGCGGCGACTTCACCGGCCCGGATCTGCGGACGCTCGACGTCGCGCTCACGAAGCAGGCGGCGTTCCGGACCTTCGGCAGCAACGGCCGGCTCGAGTTCCGGATCCAGGCGTTCAACCTGCTCAACCGCGCCAACTTCGGCCCGCCGGCGCTGGTCGCCTTCGCCGGCACGTCGGACAACGAGGCGCCGCTCGCCACGCTCGGCCGGATCACGACGACGGTGACGTCGGCGCGGCAGATTCAGATTGGGGTCAAGGCGTTCTTCTGACAAAGGCTGCGGGATGAGGAGGGCGCCACGTCACTGAATAGCCGACCTGAAGGTCGGCCCTCCTGGTACTCGGTACCGGGCGCCTGTCCTTGACGTGGCGGTTGTTGGCGGGCCTGAAGGCCCGCCGCTACAGAACTCGGAAAGGGAGGCACCGCGATACGAGTACCAGGACGGCCGGCCTTCAGGCCGGCTATTCACAGCCGCCGCCCCGCCGCCTATTGCGGCAGCTCGAACAGCGCCGCCTGCTTGTCCGTCCGCAGCAGCAGATACTTCCCCGCCAGCGCCGGCGGGTTCCACATCTTCGCGTCGAACGCGGTGAACCGCGCGATCTCCTGATGACGCTCCGGCGTCGGCTCGACGAGGACGACGGCGCCGTCCTCCGTCGTGACGAGCAGCACGTCGCCGGCGAGCAGCGTCTGGCCGTGGCCGTACCGCCCCGCCTTCCACCGCCGCTCCCCCGTCTCCACGTCGATGCACGTCAGCACCCCATCGTCCAGGCCGTAGACGAAGCCTCCGTGCAGCACCGGGTTGGTGAACTTCGCCTTCAGCCGCAGGCTCTCCCAGACGACGGACGGCTCGATGGCGCCGCCTGACGACGTGAGCCGCACGAGCTTGCTGCCCATGCCGTAGCCGGTCGACGCGAGCACGAGGTCGTCGGCGACGCGCACCGGCATCGCGACGTTCGGCGCCTGCCGCTGCCAGGGCTGGCTCCAGAGCAGCGCGCCGTTCTGCGGGTCGTGCCCCGCCAGCGAGTCGCTGTTGAACACGACCACCTGCGGCCGGCCGAGCAGCGTGAGGAGCGTCGGGGCCGCGTAGCCGGCCGTCGCCGTGCCGCCGGCCCACACCCGCGCGCCGGTCTCGAGGTCGTATGCGACCACCGACTGGCCGTCCGGCCCGCCGGGGCCGACGATGACCGTGCCGTCGAGCACCAGCGGCGAACCGCTGCGTCCCCATTCCGGCGTCGGCGCCGACGCGTCCTCGGCGACGTGCGTCGTCCACACGCGCCGGCCGGTCTCGAACTCGAGCACGTTGAGCACGCCGGTCGCACCGAGCGTGACGACGTAGCGGCCGGCGATCGTCGGGGTCGCACGCGGGCCGTCGCCGGCGATGATCGAGTCGTAGCGCACGGTGTCGCCATGCGACCACACCGGACGGCCCGTCAGCAGCTCGTAGGCGACCACCATCTCGTCGCCGCCCCGCTGCTCCTGCGTGATCGCGAGCCCGCGGTCGAACACGAATCCGGACCAGCCCGCGCCGACCGGGATGCGCCAGATCTCCTTCGGCGGCCGCGCGCTCCAGTCGCGGGCGATCCGCACGTCCGGGATGATGCCCGTGCGCCCGGGCCCGAGGAACTGCGGGAAGCTGACATCGGCGCCGGCACGCGTGACGGCCGCAGGGGCCGGTGTCTCAGGTACCGAGGCTCCGGCATCAGCGACCAGCAACGCTTCCGCCTCCGGCGCGTCCGAATTCTGCGGCGACTCCGCCACCCAACCCGTAGCGTCGCCGGGATCAGGCTGGGTATCGGCAGGCTGCGCGGCGGGCGCCGCGGTCTCATCGCGCGCACCCGGCAGCGGCGGCAGCGTCGTGTCCGGCTTCGGCGCGAAGCGGTATTCGAGCACCGGGAAGAAGTCGCCGGTCAGTCCACGCACGCGGAAGAAGACCGGGATCGCGAGCCCGGCGGCGAGCATCAGCGTCCCCGCCGTCCGCGCGACCGCGCGCCATCGCCCGCGCACGGTGAACAGCAGGACCACCGTCAGCAGCGCGGCGAACAGCGTGAGGCCGAGCGTGGAGAGCGTGCGCCGCTCGCCGGAGAGGTCGGCAAAGTAGCGCGCATACAGGATCGCCATCCCGGCGACGCCGAGCGCAAGGCAGCTGAGTCGTCTCATTGTGGATTTCGGATTGTGCACCAGACCCCGGGGATGGGTGTCGCGTTCCGGATCGTGTACCAGGAGGGCCGGCTTTCAGGCCGGCGTCACCCCGACCCGGCCCCTGGCCCCTGACCCCTACACCACTCACAAATCGGCCTCCGCCCCTCTTTGAATGGCGCGATTCGCGAGCCACCCCAG
>CAYUPN010000157.1:0-7004 GCA_964446605.1 uncultured Bifidobacteriaceae bacterium
GCGGCGGTCTTGTCGTCGCGATACCGCTTCACCCGGGCGAAGCGCAGGGCCAGGCCGCCGGGGTAATGCGGGCTGGTCTGGATGTCATTGAACGCGATCTCGACCACCAGCTCGGGCCTGACGTGAACGGTCCACTCGTCCCGGCCGATCTCGAGCGACAGCAGCTTCTGCGTCTGCCACTCGAGGGTCGCATCGGTCAGGCCCTTGAAGGTTTTCCCGAGCATCACGAAGCCGTTCTGCTCCGGGTCCCGCGCGCCGAGGTGAAGGTTGCTGAGCCATCCGCGGCGGCGTCCCGATCCCCACTCGGCCGCCAGAACGACGAGATCGAGCGTCCGCACCGCCTTGACCTTCAGCCACGACGACCCGCGGCTTCCGGCGGAGTAGGGGGAGCGGCGCGCCTTCGCCATCACGCCTTCATGTCCCTGGTTCAGCGCGGTGTGCAGGAAATCGGCCGCGTCGTCTGCGCCCGGTGAAATCAGGTGCGGGACGACGAGCGGCCCGACGAGGGCGCGGAGGGCGTCGAAGCGATCGGCCTGCGGGGCGTCGAGGAGATCGCCGCCGTTGGCGTGCAGGAGATCGAAGAAGACCGGCGACAGCGGCAGCTCGCGCCTCAGGGCTTCCACATCCAGACGCCGGCCGAACCGGCGCATCGTCTCCTGGAACGGGCGGGGTGTTCCATCGGGCCGGAAGGCGATGACCTCGCCGTCGAGAATCAGCTCGCGCGCCGGCAGCGCGCGGACGGCCTCGACCACTTCGGGAACCGCGTCCGTTACCGGTCGAAGCGCACGTGAGTACACCGCGACGTCGCCGCCCGACTTGTGCACCTGGATGCGCGCGCCGTCGAGCTTGTACTCGAGCGTGGCGTCGCCGAGTCCCTTGATCGCGTCGTCGATGTCGTCGGCGGAGTCGGCCAGCATCGGCTGCACCGGTCTGAACACCTGAAGCGAGAACGTCGCGAGACCGGCCTCGCCCTGCTCGAGTGCCGCGCGGGCGACGGGCGCGAGGCTGCCGGCCAGCATGGCCGCCCGCCGGACCCGCGCCGCGGGGATGCCGCTGGCGCGCGCGACGGCATCGAGCAGCACGCCTTCGAGCGCCCCCTGTCTGAGCTCGCCGAAGAGCAGGCGCACCAGAAAGTCCTGCTCGTCCGGGGTGGCACGGGCCATCAGGTCGCGGAGCAGGTCGCGCCGCCGTCCCGTCGAGCCCGCGCCGGTGAGCCCCTTGAGTTGCGCGAAGACGGCGTCGACGTCCTGCAGCGACAGCGCCGGTGCCTCCGCGGGCGGCACATCGCGCGCCTGCCGGATCAGCGCGCTGCCGATCCCGAGCCGCCCCTGGCGCGTCTCGCCGGACAGGTACGGGATCGCGATGTCGACCTCGTCGGGCGCGAGCTGCGACAGCAGGGCGGCGAGATGGGAGATCTTCGCCAGCCGGCTCGAGACCGAGGCGACGGCATTCGAGGTCGAGACGAGATCGGCGAGGCGTGTGGCCATCGGCGTGCTTTGGCGGGAAACGCGAAGAGCGCTGAGGCAAGTATAAGGAGGCCGCTCAGGCCGGGCTTCGGCCCCATAGAATTGACCCTCGATGTCCCCGCCGTCCATCACGCGCCGCCAGTTCCTCGGCACCCTCGCGATTGCCGGCACGACGAGGAAGAGCGGCGTGCGGCTGGCAGGCGGATTCGTGCACGAGTCGCACGCGATCGGGCATCGCCTGCGGGACGGCCTGCCCGGCGCGGATCCGGCGGCGATCGAGCGGCGCGCCGTCGTGATCGTCGGCGGTGGCATCGCCGGGCTCTCGGCCGCCTGGCGGCTGCGGACGCGCGGGTTCTCCGATTTCGTGCTGCTCGAGATGGACGCCGAGCCCGGCGGCAACGCGCGTTGGGGCAGCAACGAGATCACCGCTTTTCCGTGGGCCGCGCATTACGTTCCCATTCCTGGGCCGAAGGCCACGCTCGTTCGTGAGCTGTTCGAAGAGCTCGGTGTGCTCGAAGACGGCACGTTCGACGAACGCCACCTGTGCCATGCGCCGCAGGAGCGGCTGTTCGTGCACGGCCGGTGGCTGGAGGGGCTCGAGCCGCACGCCGGCCCGACGGCGCGCGACCGGGACCAGTGGCGGCGCTTCCTCGGCCGGATGGAGGAGCTCGCCGCGTCGGGCGAGTTCCGCGTGCCGATGGGGGAGCCGCCGCCGGATGCTCCGCTCGACAGGCTCTCGATGCGGGAGTGGCTGGCCAGGGAGGGCTTCGACTCGCCGCTCGTGCACTGGCATGTCGACTACGCCTGCCGCGACGACTACGGCGCGCTCGCGCGCGACACGTCGGCCTGGGCCGGCGTCCACTACTTCGCATCGCGCGAAGGGGGCGATGCCGGTCCGCTCACGTGGCCGGCGGGCAACGGCTGGATCACCGCGCGGCTGCTCGAGCGGGTCGGCCGCTTCGTCCGGACCGGCGCGTTCGTCGAGCGGATCGTCCGCGCGGGATCGCGATGGCGGGTCATCACCGCGCAGACAGCCTGGGAGGCCGACGCCGTCATCGTCGCGGCGCCGGCGTTCGTGGCCGACCGGATCCTGCCGCCGGACCCGCGGGTGCCGCGCGTCGAGTACTCACCGTGGCTGACCGCGAACCTGACGCTCGAGCGCTGGCCCGCGAATCGTGGCGCGCCGCCAGCCTGGGACAACGTGCTCTTCGAGTCCCCGTCGCTCGGTTACGTCATCGCGACGCACCAGTCGCTGCGCACCCATCTGCCCCGGACGGTGTGGACCTACTACTGGCCGCTCGCGGATCGATCGCCGGCGGCGGCGCGTCAGTGGCTGCTCGCCCAGAGCTGGGAATCGCTCGCGGGCCTGATCCTCGACGACCTCTCGCGCGCGCACCCGGACATCCGCGACTGCGTGTCGCGGCTCGACATCTTCCGGATCGGGCACGCGATGCCGCGTCCGGTGCCGGGATTCCTCGCCGCGCGGCGCGAACGCGCGGCGGGACGCCGCCAGCCGCGCGTGTTCCACGCGCACTCCGACGTCAGTTGGCTGCCGCTCTTCGAAGAGGCGCAGTATCGGGGCGTGGCCGCGGCCGACGCGGCGCTGGAGGCGCTGTCGGGCGCGCCGCGCTGATCGTCAGCGGTTGATCGCCTCCCACTCGTGCTCGTAGTAGCGCACGAGCATCTGCGTGTTGAGCCGGTTCGGCTCGACCGGCACGGGTCCCATGTCGGCGGGGAACTCGAACAGCGCGGGCAGCGTCGCGGCGGTGAGGAAGCGCAGCCCGTCGGGCAGCGTGTCCGGCGGGCGGAACGGGTCGCGTCCCGCCAGCACGAAGCCCCACTCTCCGAACGACGGCACGTACACGTGGTACGGCGTCGCCCGCAGCCCGCTCTCCTCGATCGTCCGGACGATGCACCAGAAGGACTGGCGGGCGAAGAGTGGCGAGGTGCTCTGGACCGCGAAATGCCCGCCCGGCGCGATGTGCCGGGCCAGCTCCCGGTAGAACGCCGTCGTGTACAGCTTGCCCAGCGAGAAGTTCGAGGGATCGGGCAGATCCACGACGGCGAAATCGAAGAGCTCGCGCGACGACTCGAGCCAGACGAACGCGTCGGCGTTGACGATCCGCACGCGGGCATCCGAGAGCGCGTCGCCGTTCAGGCGCGTCAGCTCGGGATGCGTGGAGAAGAGGCGCGTCATCTCGGGATCGAGATCGACGAGCGTGATCTGCCCGACTCCCGGGTGCTTCAGGATCTCCCGGACGGCCAGCCCGTCCCCGCCGCCCAGCACGAGCACGCGCCGGGCGTCCGGCATCGCGGCGAGGCCCGGGTGCACCAGCGTCTCGTGATAGCGATACTCGTCGCGCGAGCTGAACTGCAGGTTCGAGTTCAGGAACAGCCGCAGGTCGTCCTTCCACGCGGTGATCACGATCCGCTGGTAGGGCGTGCTGCGCGCCAGCACCACGTCGTCGGCGTAGATGTTCGACTCGGCGAGCTGCAGGATCCGGTCGGCCGCCACCCATCCGCCCCCGAGCGCCAGCATGACCGCCACGGCGAGCCCCTGGAGCAGGCGCCGCGCGCCGAGCATCTCCCGCAGCAGGAACGTGGTCCACAGCGCGACGGCCGCGTTGATGATGCCGAAGAGCATCGCCGCGCGCACCAGCCCGACCTTCGGGACCAGGACGATCGGGAAGAGGAGCGACGCGCCGAGGGCGCCGAGATAGTCGAACGTCAGGACGTGCGAGACGACGTCCTTGAAGTCGAAGCGGTCGCGCAGGATCCGCATCAGCAGCGGAATCTCGAGCCCCACCAGCACGCCGATGATGACCACCAGCGTGTAGAGCACGACCCGGAAGCTGTCCGTGTAGCCGAAGGCGAGGAACAGCAGCGTCGACGAGAAGCCGCCAACCAGCCCCACCATGATCTCGATGGCCACGAACCGGGCTGCCAGCCCGCGGACGATGAAGCGGGACAGCCCCGACCCGATGCCCATCGCGAAGAGGTACGTGCCGATGACCGTCGAGAACTGCGTCACGCTGTCGCCGAGCACGTAGCTGGCCAGCGCGCCGGCCACCAGCTCGTACACGAGCCCCGACGCGGCGATGAGCAGAACCGATGCGAGCAGCGCCGGCGCCACGGTCCTCAGACGATGGATGCGGAGATGATGATCGACAGGCCGAGCAGCATGAACCCCAGGAGCACCGCGAGCGCGGTGTTGTGCTCCTCGATGATCTCCTTCCAGAGCGTGTAGGGGAAGATGCGGTCGATCACCCAGAAGGTCGCGAGGAACAGCAGGACCCCGAGGGCGGCGAACAGCGCCGCGGCGCCGAGATTGGCCGTGAGCGAGGATGTCATGGGCGTCACTTGCCTCCGAAATAGCGCCCGGTGCCGCGATAGAGCGACCGGTAGGCGCCGGGATTGTCGCGGACGGATTTCGGCACGTTGCGCAGCTCGGTCGGCCGCGTCAGGCTGAAGCCGCGGTAATCGGCCCACACCGCCCCGCTCAGGACCGAGAGGCCGAAGAGGAGATAGATCAGCCGCATCATGCGGAACGCCCTCCGGGCGCGTCAGTCATCGTCGCCAAAGTCGCTCTCCTGCCAGCGCCGCCCCTCGAACGCCGCCGACCGCAGCGAGACGAGCACCGGTGGAATGGCCAGCAGCACGATCGCGATTGCGTAGTAGAGCGGCGAGGGCACGTCCCGCCGCACGGTGAGCGTGTAGGTGACGGCCGGCGTGGCGCGCGCGCCCTCCGGCTCGACGCGCAGATAATAGCGGCCCGCCGGCTGGGTGGGCAGCATCACCGCACCGTGCTGCGAGCCCTCGGTCCAGCGGCCGTCGCTGTCGACGCCGTAGTAGTAGCTGACCTCCCGCCCGACGTCGAGTGCACGCCCCGACGCGGTCTCGATGAGCGCGAGGTTGAAATAGGTCCAGTTGTTCGCGAGATTCGTCGCGAGCTCGATCTCGACATTGGAGGGCTCGCGCAGCTCGAACTCCGGCGTGACGTACGAGGACTCCGGCGTCCCGGGCGTGAACGTGTATCGCGCGCTGTAGAGCCGTTCGCGGTCGGCAGACACCAGCCGCCACATGCCCGCCAGACCGACGGCCAGCAGGAGCAGGACGAAGAGCCCCCAGTACGCGCCGACGCGCCCCCGGTACGGGGATGGCTGGTTGGCGAAGATGCCGGACGGACGCGGTGGCCGCCCCTCGAGGTCGAAGGCCTTCCAGATCGTGCGCCCGGGCGTGTACTCGCCGAGCGACCAGGTGGTTTCCTCCGGCGTGCGCTCCGCCGAGAGCATCAGCGGCGGCGCGACGAAGTCGCTGACCGTCGCCGTGTCCCCCACGCGCACGCGCCAGGGGAACTGGCCGATCACGTAGTCCGTCGTCGCGTTCGCGGTCTGGAACAGCTTGAAGGTGTTTCCGAGATACCGTGCCGCGAAGTGCCCCCGGACCCGTGTCTCGACCGGGACGCCCTGCACCGTCCTGATGTCGTTCCAGTGGCCGGCGTACTCGCTCAGATACCGGAATCCCTGCTCGCGGTTGAACAGGAGGTACTCGTCCCAGCCGTACGTCTCGTCCTCGACGACGATCGAGCGGTGCTGGAAGCCGATGACCTCATAGCGATCGCCGTGGAGCGTGCCGACCGTGCCGAGCGGAATCTTCGGCGTGTGGCGCTGGCGCTCGGCGGCGGCCTGGAGAATCAGGACGGCCGGGTCCGCGGGATCCTGAATCGCGCCGCAGCTCGTGCAGGCGACCGTCGCGGTGCCGCCGATGGCCTTCAGCTCGATCGCGGCGCCGCAGTTCCTGCAGTTGAAGCCCGTCGCGTCGACCGCCGGGCCCGCTCCCTCCGGCCGGAGCTCGGTGAGCTCCAGGTCCTCGAACGCGACGAAGACGCCGACGAACAGCAGCGGCGGCGTCTCGCTGTAGTCGATGGTCGCGAACTGCGCGTCAGCCGACCGGAGATCGGCGAAGAGGACCTCGCTCTTGTCCCAGTACTCGAACGGAAGCTCCCCCTCGACGCCCCGATAGCGCGCCCTGGTCAGCGTCGTCAGAGTCAGGTCGACGTCGTGCCAGCGAAGCCGGCGTCCCGGCTCCAGCGACTCCGGCGCCGGCAGCGGGCTGGAGGGCTGCGCCTGGCGGGACACCGCGTACTCCGCCTGCGCGTCGGACAGCCATCCGCTGGAGCCGTCCATGAACCAGAGGTGCCACTCGTTCCAGGTCCCGTGCTCGTACTCGTAGGCGATGCGGCCGGTGACGGTGAAGGCCTCGCCTTCGAAGCGGCCTCGGGTGCCGATCTGGATGGGGGAGGGGGAGAGCGGCAGGTCGGCCACCTGGCCGACCGTTTCCAGGTCGACGTCGCGGCGGACGACCACCGACCGGCAGTGCGGGCAGGTCGTCTGCACCGCGCCGGACCAGCGGAACTCTATCGGGGCCGAACAGTTCGGACAGGATCCGGCCGGGCGAGCCATTGGTTGGGCTTCAGTATATGCAACAGGTCGGATCGGGTCGGATCGGGTCGGATCGGGTCGGATCGGGTCGGATCGG
>CAYUPN010000158.1:0-6953 GCA_964446605.1 uncultured Bifidobacteriaceae bacterium
GATCCGACCTGATCGCGATCACTCCGCCCAGTACCGCGTCCTGGCGCGCACGGTCACCTGCCGTCCTCGTACGTGCACCTCGAGCCGGTGCCAGCCGTCGTTGCGGCTCACGCCCTCGGGCGTGAACGTCAGGATGTAGCGCTGCCGGTACTCCGCGAGGATGCCGCCGACCGTTTCGGCGAGCCGCTCGTCCCAGCGCGCCTCGATCATCTGGCCGCCGGTTTCATCCGCGATGATCCGCAGCAGGCCCACCGCGTCGTTCTTGAAGTGCTCGTACGTGCCGCGCATCCAGGCCCGGTCGAGCTCGACGGCGACCGGATAAATCACCGTCTCGTGCCGGCGCGCGGCGTCGATCGCGTCCGTCGCCCGGAGATGGCTGTTGTTGTTGCGCCCGTCCGTGATGAGGAGCAGCAGCTTCGGGCCCGGGGCGGCGGCGCCGTAAACCGTGGCCGCGTAAGCCGCGTCGACGAGTGACGTCGCGCCGCCGGTCCGGAGGGCCGTCAGCCGCGCCATGACCCGATCCGGCGGCTCCCGGCTGGTGCCAAGCAGCCCGACCTGGTCGTTGAACGCGAAGAGCTCGTATCGATCGTCCGATTCAAGCTGGCCGATCACGCGCTCCGCGGCGGCGCGCGCAAGCCGCATCCGCTCTGCGCTCATGCTGCCGCTGGCGTCGATTACCAGCCCGAGCTGCACCCGGTCCGTCGTCGTGACCGAGGCGACCCGCTGCGGAACGCCGTTGTCGCGGATCTCGAAGTCGCCGGCCGTCAGACCGGTCACCGGCCTGCCGCCGGCGGCGACGAGCGCGTCGACGCGGACGATCTCGGTGCCGCTGCGGAACGTCGGCTGCTGCGCCGCCGCGGCCGTGGATCGGGCAACGCCCGCGGGAACGGCGCCCGCAAGGACGAGCAGCGCCACGGGAAGGGCCCTCGTCATTCCAGCCCCAGCCGCCGGAGCTCGGCGAGGCGCTCCACGATGCGCCACGTCTGTCCGCGCGGATAGGTCCACCAGTAGTCCTCGCGCTTCGGGTCGGCTTCGTTCAGCGACGCGATGAGCCAGCGGCGCGCGCAGGCCGTGTCGCCGCGCGCGTCGCACATGCGGCTCAGGGCGAGCATCGGCGCCTGCGCGCCGGGCAGCAGGTCGAGCGCCTGCTCGTAGTATTGCCGCGCGCCTGCCTGGTCCCGGCGGGCTTCGGCGACGTTGCCCCTGAACACGGCCGCGAGATAGCGCACCAGCAGCGGCGCCTCGGGCGCCGACGCCGCCCGCAGCGCCTCCTCCGCCCGATCGGGCTCGCCGAGCAGGAACCGCACCCGGCCCAGGCGCAGGTGCGCCTCGTACAGCGCCGCGTCCTGCCGGACGGCCTGCCCGAAGTCGCCGGCGGCCCGAAGCAGCGTTGCGCGATGCCGATTGCGGTGCTGGTCCGTGTAGATGTCGCGCGCCACCGACGCATCGATGACGTCGACTCCGGCCCTGGTCTCGTCCAGCGACCCGCGCGCGAGCAGGAGATCGGGATCGCGCCGGAACTCCCGGAGCGCATCCTCCACGAGCTTTTCAAGCGGCTCGAACGAGTGCGTCGCCTGCAGCATCGTCACGACGGTCACGTGCCATTGCCAGGCGAACACCCGGAGCGCGGGCCACCGCGCGTCCTTCAGCCACGACCGCTCCGTCAGACGGGCGGGCGCCGGCGCGTGGAGCAGGCCGGGTGCGCCGTCGTCCGCCGGCGGCAGGCGAACCTCCCGTTCGAATGCCTGCAGCCGGAACAGACCCTCCCGTGCGAGCGAGAGCCGTTCGATGAAGCGATCCCGCGAGCTGCGGGTGGCCGCCTCGGTCTGGAGCAGGACCGACCGTACGAGAAATCGCAGCTGCTTCGCCCGCAGGCGGTCGATCTCCGCAGCCCCGAGCGAGCGGCGCCGGATCCGCTGCTGTTCCGCCTCCTCATCGGCCGCCGCGAACACACGCCGGACTTCGTCGGCCGTCATCGCGGCCGCGGCTTCGGCGGCGCCCTCGTAGTCGCCGGACGCGTAGCGGTCCAGGAGGGCTTCGTAGGTGTGGAGACTGTCGGAATCCGTGGAGGCGCGGGTCGGAACCAGCGCGATGACGGCGAGGATGACGGCGAGGGCGGCATGTGTGCTGTGAGCCATCAGACCTCATCCGCTGCGTCGGGGCGGGCGGCGCCGCGCTCAGTCGCCGGCGGTGCGCCGACCCGATCCCTCACGCGATCAGCTTCTTCACCACCGTCCCGCTCACGTCCGTCAGCCGGAAGTCGCGCCCCTGGAACCGGTACGTGAGCCGCTCGTGATCGATCCCCAGCAGGTGCAGCATCGTCGCGTGCAGATCGTGCACGTGCACCGGGTCCTCGACGATGTTGTAGCCGAAGTCGTCGGTGCGTCCGACCGTGACGCCAGGCTTGATTCCGCCGCCGGCCATCCACATCGTGAACGCCCGCGGATGGTGATCGCGGCCGAGCAGCCGCGACCCGTTGCGCGCCTCGTTGATCGGCGTCCGCCCGAACTCGCCGCCCCAGACGACGAGCGTACTGTCGAGCAGGCCGCGCTGATCGAGGTCCGTCAGCAGGGCGCCGATCGCCTGGTCGATCTCCATGCACAGCCGCGGGACGCGGACGACGATGTCGGTGCCGACCGAGGCGCCGTGCGTGTCCCAGCCGCGGTGATACAGCTGGACGAAGCGCACGCCGCGTTCGATGAGCCGCCGGGCGAGCAGGCAGTTGTTGGCGAACGAGACCTGCCCCGGCTCGGTGCCGTACATCTCGTGGATCTTCTGTGGCTCCGACGAGATGTCCGTCAGCTCCGGCACGCTGGTCTGCATCCGGTACGCCAGCTCGTAGGCCGCGATGCGCGTCGTCGTCTCGGGATCCCCGGTGCGCGCGTGCTCGATCCGGTTCAGGTCGTTCATCAAATCGATCGACGCGCGGCGCGTGGATTCGTCGACCCCGTCCGGGTTCTGCGAGAAGAGGACCGGCTCACCCTTCGCGCGGAACTCGACCCCCTGGTGCACGGTCGGGAGGAACCCGCTGCCCCAGCAGCTCTTGCCGCCATCCGGGTTGTTCTGCCCGGAGATGAGGACGATGAACGCCGGCAGGTCCTTGTTCTCGCTTCCGAGTCCATAGCTGAGCCAGGACCCGAGGCTGGGCCGGCCCATGAGCTGCGTCCCGGTGTTCATGAAGATCTGCGCGGGCGCGTGGTTGAACTGATCCGTCTTCATCGACCGGATGATCGCGATCCGGTCGGCGTGCCGTTGCAGGTGGGGCAGCAGCTCCGAGATCTCCGCGCCGGACTGGCCGTGACGGCTGAACTCGAACGGCGATCCAAGCAGGCGCGGGGTGCCCTTCACGAACGCGAACCGCTCCCCCTCGGGAATGAATCCGTCGGGGATCTCCTCGCCGTCGTGCTTCTGCAGCAGCGGCTTGTTGTCGAACAGATCGAGCTGCGACGGCGCGCCGGCCATGAACAGGTAGATGACCTGCTTCGCCTTCGGCGCGAAATGCGGTCCGATGCGGCGCGCGAGCGCAGCCGCGTCTTCCTGCCTCGCCGCGGCGAACAGCCGTTCGTCGAGCAGCGAGGCGAGCGCGACGCCGCCGAGGCCGAAGCCCGCCTCGCGGAAGAAGTGGCGGCGGGTGATGTCGCGGAGGCGGTTGGTGTGATCGGTCATTTCGTGACGACCTCGTCGAGGTTCAGCAGCGCGTTGGCGACGAGCGTCCATGCGGCGGCCGCCGCCGGGTCCGGCTGCGTGCCGTCCTGCTGCAGCACGCGCGCCGCGGCGTCCGGGTTCGCGCGGTAGTGCGCGAGGTGCGTCTCGTAGGCGGCGACGATGCGGTCGACTTCGGCGTCGGATGGCGTCCGGGCGGCGGCACGGCGGAACGCGCGCGACGCGCGGGCCCGCACGACGTCCTGCCCGTTCGTGCCGGCCTCGGGCACTTCGGCCATCACGGTCCTGGCCAGCGCGCGGGCCGCCTCGAAGAACGCCTCGTCGTTCATGAGCGTCAGCGCCTGCAGCGGCGTGTTCGTGCGCACGCGCCGGACGGTGCAGTACTCGCGGCTCGTCGCGTCGAACGTCATGAACGCCGGGTAGGGCGAGGTCCGGCGGATGAACGTGTAGAGCCCGCGCCGGTAGCGGTCCTCGCCCGTGCTCGTCTGCCACTTCTCGTTGCTGTACGGGTTGTCCCAGATGCCGTCCGGCTGCACCGGGAACACGCTCGGGCCGCCGATCGTCCGGCTCAGGAGCCCCGACGCCGCCAGCACGACGTCGCGGACCATCTCGGCTTCGACGCGAAAGCGGGGGCCGCGCGCGAGGAGGCGGTTGTACGGATCGCGTTCGAGCAGCTCCGGCGTTGCCGACGCGTCCTGCCGGTAGGTGGAGGAGAGCACGATGAGCCGGTGCAGCGCCTTCTGGCTCCAGCCGAGGCGCACGAACTCCGTCGCGAGCCAGTCGAGCAGCTCCGGGTGCGACGGCGGCGAGCTCTGCGTGCCGAAGTCCTCGCTGGTCTCGACGAGGCCGACGCCGAAGAACGCCTCCCATGCGCGGTTGACCGTCACGCGCGCGGTCAGCGGGTTCTCCGGGGACACGAGCCACCGCGCCAGCCCGAGCCGGTTCGGCATCTCGCTCCGGGGCAGCGGCGGCAGGATCCCGGGCGTGTCGGCGTAGACGCGATCGCCGGGGGTCATGAACGCGCCGCGCTCGCGGAAGAGCGTCGACGGGCGTTCGTGCGACGGCCGCTCCTTCATCACGAGCGCGGTGGCGATGCCGAGCTCGCGCAGCTCGCGCTCGATCTCGCCGATGCGGTCGCGAACGGATTTCAGCGCGGGTGTGTGCGCCCGGTACTCGGCGCTGACCGCCTTCCGCAGATCGTCGCCGCGCTCGGCGTCCGGCACGCCGAGGGCGGCCCGGATGCGCGCGCGAATGCGGACGATCCGATCCGGCGATTCGGCGGACGTCGTCGAGAGGCGGAACCGGCCGAGCGCCTGGCCGACGTTGCCGCCGTCGAAAGCGAGCGTGACGCGCACGCGGGCGCCCGCTGGAACGACCGGCGTGGCGGACGTCCCGTTTCCATCCGGGTCGCCGGCGACGGTCAGCACGAGCTGTCGCGGGATCCGGGTGTCGTCGCGCGTCGCGTTGATGGCCCAGCCCGCGGCGACGTCGCGCGCGTACTGGCGCGCCGGCGGTGCGATCAGCTCCCGCGGGTTGACGCCCGCCGAGTCGTCGGCGCGCGCATCCGAGAACGTCACCGCCACCGGCTCGCCGCCCGGAGGCAGGATCTCGAGCGTCACGCCGGTCACCACGAAGTTGCCGTAATAATCGCGTCCCGGTCCCCCCTGGGGCAGCGACGGATCGGGCAGCGCTTCGATCCGCAGACCGGTCAGCGGCCCGGCCGCGATCGGTCCCTCGACGACGTAGCGTTCACGACCCGGATGGGGCCCCGACGCCAGCAGCGAGCCGTCCGGCTGGCGCGCGAGCCGCGCGGCATCCGCCTCCGCGCGCGCGGGCTGCAGCACGTGCCACTCGCTGGCCAGCGCGAGCTGCGAGGCCTCCCAGGCCGGCTGCTCCGCGTCGATCTCCGGCCCCGGCGCGTCGAGCGTCGCGCGCAACCCATCCAGCTCCGACTGCAGCCCCGCGCGCCGTTCGGCCTGCGCCTTCGTCGGCAGTTCCAGCACCGGTTCGTGGACCCACCGGTCGTTGCCGCTGGCGCCGCCGATGGAGTACTCGACGTTGTCGAAGAACGCGAGGAAGCGGTAGTAGTCGAGCTGCGAGAACGGATCGAACTTGTGGTTGTGGCACTGCGCACACGCCAGCGTCGATCCCAGCCAGACCGTGGCCGTCGTGTTCGCGCGATCGAGCAGCGCCTCCCAGCGCGCCTCCTCGACGTCGATGCCCCCTTCCTGGTTGAGCATCGTGTTGCGGTGGAAGCCGCTGGCAATCCGCTGCGACTCGGTCGCGTCCGGCAGCATGTCGCCGGCGATCTGCTCGATCGTGAACCGATCGAACGGCATGTCGTCGTTCAGCGCCCGGATCACCCAGTCGCGGAACTTCCACATCGTCCGCAGGTTGTCCTTCTCGTAGCCGTGGCTGTCGGCGTAGCGCGCCAGGTCGAGCCAGGGGCGGGCCCAACGCTCGCCGTAGTGCGGCGAGGCCAGGAGCGAGTCGACCAGGCGTTCGTAGGCGTCGGGGCGCGTGTCGGCGAGGAACGCGTCGAGCTCCTCGGGCGACGGCGGCAGCCCGATCAGATCGAGGTAGACGCGGCGGGCGAGCGCTTCGCGCGAGGCCTCGCGCGACGGCGTCAGTCCTTCGCGATCCAGCCGCGCGAGGACGAACGCGTCGATCGGCGTGCGCACCCAGTCCGATCGGCGGACCTGCGGAACGTCCGGCCGGACCGGCGCGCGATACGCCCAGTGCTGCGGCTCGTCGTCTGCGTCGGCCGCCGTCTCACCGTCTTCACCGGGCCAGTGGGCGCCCTGGTCGATCCAGGCGCGGAGGCGTGCGACCTGGTCCTCCGGAAGCGGGTCGGCGTCGAGCGGCATCCGGTCCTCGCCGTCGAGGCCGAGCACGCGCCGCACGAGCAGGCTCTGCTCGCTGTCGCCCGGGACGATGGCGGGGCCGGTCATGCCGCCCTTGAGGGCGGCCCCGCGGCTGTTCAGGCGGAGCCGGCCGCGCGCCTTCTGCGGCCCGTGGCACTCGTAGCACTGGGCTTCCAGGACCGGGAGGATGTCGCGGGCGAAGTCGACGGATTCGGTCTGCGGCGCCGCGCCGGGCGGCAGATCGCGCGCCGCGGGCCTGGCGGACGTGGCGATCAGCAGGCACACCAGGACGAGCAGGCCTGCGGCCATGAGCTGCCCGGCTGGGGGCAGGCCCCGGACCCGTCGGCGCAGCACGCGCATGGAGTGGACGGATTGTAACCCCGAACTGGGGGCCTTCGGCCCTTGGCCGTCGGCCCCGGCCTTGGG
>CAYUPN010000159.1:0-6915 GCA_964446605.1 uncultured Bifidobacteriaceae bacterium
TTACGCCCGCTCATCGATGCCCTTCTGGAGGCGGCGGACGGCCCGGCGCACCGCGTCGGACACGCCCCACACCGAGACGCCGACGATGGCGCCGATTTCGCGGAGGGGGAGCCCGTGGGCGCGCAGGTGCAGGCACTCGCGCTGCAGGTCCGTCAGGTCGGCGAGCGCGCCGGCGAGCGCCGCCCGGCGGTTCCTGGCGAGGAGCACGTCCTCGCCGGTGGGCGCGTCGGACGCGAGGCGCTCCAGTCCCTCTCCGACCCCCTCGTCCAGAGAGATCAGCCGGTACTGCTTCCCGCGGCGCGCGCGGTCGATCGCGATATTCCGAGCGACCGCGAACAGCCAACTCCGCGGCGCGTCCACCCGCTTGCCGGCCACGCGCACGCGGTACAGGCGCAGGAACGCCTCCTGCGTGATCTCCTCGGCGTCTTCCGCACGGCAGCGCGTGTGGACCAGGAAGCCGTGGATTTCGGCGCGATGGGTCTCGTACAGGCCGGCCACTTCCTGCCGGACCGCCTCGCACGGGTCGTCGGCCGGCTCCGAGGCACGGAGCCAGGAGGACCAGGAGAGCGTGGCCGCCTGACCTGCTCTCAGCCGCGACGCCGGAATGTGCGGGCCACCATCCATGAGCGCGTTCCCGACCGATACACGAGTCCCGATGCGACGGCGAACGAACCGCGGTCGCGGCCAGCGTGCCTGCAAAGGCGCATTGCGTATGGCGACGGAGGGCACAGGATGTCGACAACGCGCCGGCATGTCAAGCGCGCGCGGTCACGTCGCCACGTTGTGCGGGTGATCGAAGATCGCGTGATACACCTCGCGAACGCAGCGGTCACGACCATCCGGGACACGTGAGCGCGGGGGCGCCGAGCTATAGCACCGGCCGCTGGTGGAACGTGAGATCGAATGCGATGTCTGTCGCGAAGGACATCACAAGATGTCGAGCGCCTTGCGGAGCTTGCGACGGAGGACAGGATGAGTATCGACCATCCCGCACACGCCGGCCAGCGAGACCTCGCCGCACGCTCCGAGGCCGCAGGGCCCGAGGGGGCGCCAGGAATCAGCGTCCTCCATTCACCTCCCACACCACCCGCCAACTCACTTGGCGGCTCGTCCCGAGAAGGGATGGACTCGGCTTCTCTTCGAGCAGAACGGCCTCGAACTCTTGAAGGCGCTGGATTGCTTCGCGCTCAGGAACATGCAACGAGACCAGCCCGATCACCACCTGCCGGTCCTCGCGCGCGTCCCCTTGGGAGCCATCCGCGGCGCCCAACTCTGCCCGACCCAACCAGGCGTCGTGCCTGGCACCAGCCCTTCTCGTGAGCCAGAAGCGTCCCCTCGTTCCCGAACTAGGCGATGGACTGGTGGTCCAGGATCCCGTCCAAGCGCCTCGCGAATACGAGCTGCTCAGCCGACTCTCCTTATGCAGACCACAATTTCATTCGTCGACACTTCAGATACAGGCCCTTCCTCGACAAGCCCAGGAGCATCGCGGCTGCGTCGCGACGGCCTCCAGAAATCTCAAGCGCTCGCTGGATAGCTGCTCGCTCCAACGCCCCGACAGCACTGTTGAGCTTCTGGTCTAGTGGAATTGTCACAGCCGGCCCAGTACTCCTCCCATTGCCTGTATCCGCCGCCTCTTGGAGTGCCTCCGACAGCACTCCCACGTCCACCTCCTCGCCTTCGTCGGTCAAAGCAACAGCTCTGCGCAACTCGTTAAGCAGCTGCCGCACATTCCCTGGCCACGGATACTCCCTGAAGATTTCCTGCACGCTTCTCGAGAGCCTCAGTTCATCCTTGCCCATCTGTTGACAGATATCCCTCAAGAACTGTTGAGCGAGAGCTAAAATCTCGTTACCCCTTTCTCTCAGCGGCGGGATTCTAATTGTCACCACGTTAAGACGATAGTACAAATCTTTTCGCAATGCTCCGCGCCTCACAAGCCCTTCAGGATCTTCATTGGTTGCGGCGAGTACGCGGACATCGACGCTCACTGGGACACTTTCGCCGATAGGATGCACCTCATTGCCTTCTAGAAACCTCAGCAACTTCACCTGAACATCTAGAGGCACGTCACCGATCTCATCCAACAGCAAGGTGCCGCCTGCAGTCGCCCGTATTACGCCCACTGCACTTTCATGAGCTCCGGTGAAGGCACCCTTCCTGTGCCCAAACAACTGCGCATCTACCACCTCTCTCGGCACAGCGCTGCAGTTGAATCCCAAGAATCGTCCGCGACTTCTCTTGGACCATTGATGAATCTGCCGCGACAACCACTCCTTCCCGACGCCAGTCTCTCCGAGTATCAGAACAGGAACGTCCGATCTGGCAGCCCGTCTTGCCATCTGCAAGACAGGCTGCATCACATCTGTACTGCTGGACTCACCTGCTCCGGCTTGCCGAGACGGCACAACGCTTCCTTCGAGTAGAGCCAGCAAACGCGCCACTCTAGCTAAGGCCTGCAAACCATGTGGACTCTTGCCTGACTGGACCAGCAAACCCGCCGCGTGGTGGCCCACAAGCGGCACCAGGACGCTTCCATTATCACAACGTCCCACCCGTCCGCAGCGCGCTCGTTCAACGACGGCCCACTGATCGCAGCATCCCAAATCCGTCAGCAGATCCACAGTCTCCGCAACCGTTAGCCCCTCGTCACTCGCCTGCTCACAGATCGCAACGAGCCGGTCGACGACAACTCCACCGCCACGCTCGCGATCGGAGTCCGCACTCCTGCTGGAGCTAACATTCGATGTAACAATGCCTCCTTCGACTCGTCGAGCTCGCCTTGAGACAGTCTCAGCCTCTTCGCGCAACCCCATCGCTTGGAGCACGTGCGCGACTCTCACTCCCATCGCGCTCTGAACGCTTAACGAGCTGCCACTTATCACTGACCGAACATTGGCGAGCACATCACCCGCTGCGGCTAACTCACCTTGGCACGCGAGTGATTCTGCTAGCGCCATGTTTAGATGTATCGCGACAGCGCTGCCTCCCACATGATCCACTTCCCCCAGTGCTCGCATGCATATCCGCTCGCATTCTTCAAAGGCTCCGCGCCGCAGAGCCACCTCCGCCGCTGTTAACAACCTCCAGAGCCGCGAGTACGCATCAGTAGCGGCGTGACCGCTCGCATCTATCAGTTCGGTGCTGCTATCATAGTCTCCCTTTAGCAGCTGCAGACGGGCCAAGCCTTCGATTGTGTAATCTCTGACCCGGGCACTGATATCCGACATCGCCAAGGCTCGACGGAAAGCCCTTTCAGCCTCCTCATACTTGCGCCTTTGCATGGAGACATGGGCCAAGTTCACGATGGCGGCGAGCTCAGTACGAACATGACCTGACACCTGGGCATATCTCAAAGCATCGCTTGCGGATTGCTCTGCCTGCTCGTAGTTCATTTCCAAATATGATATACAGAATCGCGATAATGCTAAAAGGCCTTCCAGCCACGGGTTCTTGATCGTGCTCGCCTTCTCCTCGGCCTGGGTCAAGCAGACATGGGCCTTCTTTACATCGCCTCTCTTGGCGTAGGCCTCGGAGGCAAATGCTTGCAGCGCAGCGACCGTCGCGGGTTCGGCCCAGCCATTCAGGTCCTTCATAAGACCGCCAAGCCGACCACCTATATCAAAGTCGGCTTGATCTTCGAATTCCGAAAGCAAGAGTCTAGACAGCGCGCGTGCTAAGAGATCTCGGGCACCGCAATTCATCGCCAGTATTTGAGCTCTTCGGAAGCAGTCGACTGACAGCGCCGACCTTCCTTGCTCTCTCTCAATCACTCCGAGAACAATCAAGGCCTGAGCCATCCACCGAGGCTCAACCCCTGTACGATATGCCCTTTCCGCGGCATCGACTGCCTCGCGTACTCGGCCAGTCCTTTCCAGAATTTCGGCCTCGATGGAGAGCCACGCTGCGCTGGGTCGGCGAGGTCGATGCTCTCGGAGGAGTTCCAATGCGTCGTTGAAGTATCCAGCGCGGAGCCGCTCCTGGACAGATTCGAGAATGGACATGTTACGACGCCCCACTCACTTGGCAACGTCAGACAGCAGCCACACTCTGGACTCGAATCATGGTGGACTCTCTACAGTGCGGTCCACCCGCGCATCGCCTAGGGGTACATGTTCAAAGGTGGTCGACACTCACAGCCGTCGCTCGCGAACCCGTGGTATTGACGAACGGGTGGTATCAGCAACGTACATGCGTGCTGCGAAACGGCGACACCAACTCGGTTGAACTAGCCAGTTCGCCGCGAAGGGTACGCAAGCGGTCTGGCCAGTCGCGCCGGTGCCCTCCTGCTTCTTAAAGCTCGGTCTACGAGTTCCTCAAAGCGAATGCCATCGACTGGCACAGCTAGCGAAGCCAAAGAAACGTTCGAAGGGAGTACGACTTGCAGACTCCTGATTCTCTCGAGGACTCCGTCTGGCGTTTGGTCTGCCGGCACAACAACTAGGGCCTTGGCGCCCTCAAAGAGCAGATCGTCTACGGCAAGAGCTCCGTCCACAACCGACCCATAACTGTTCCCATCTTGAGCTGTCAACATCAGTACCCTAAACGTTGACCGCTCACCCTCCAACCTCAGCCGTACGTATTCGTTAAAGTGATATTCAGACGGGCACGCCGTATCGTCGGCCAACTCTGGGTTGCCCAGCGCATTAGCCAACTGATCACTTACTGATTGCAGAAACAATTGCTGGTCAGCCGTGAACGCATCTTGTACGTGGTGATACACACACAGCACACCTCGCAAGCGATCGCTACTGAGCAATGGAACGGCCAAAATGGCCCGCATTCGGTCAGGCATTGCACCGAGAGCAAGCAGCTCGATAGCAGCGTGTGCATTGAGGACCGCCCGCTTCTGAGCTGCAACCCAACCGGCCACACCCTCACCCATTTTCAATGTCGCACCGATCCTGAGACCCGAAACATCACCCGCAGCGCAATTCAGAACCAACTCATCGGAGGTCTCGTTGTACACGTAAATGCTGCAGGCACTTGCGTGTAGCGCAGCAGTGATTCGCGCCAAGACTAGATCGGCGACATCGGACCACTGACGTCTCTTCGCGGCAATCAGAGTTTCGCGAAGGCGATAGGCAGACATCAAGCCTACGCCGCCTGACGTCCGAGACACATCAGCCACGTCCACAGACTGAATGTGCTCGGCAACAACAGCAGCTGTTGGAGAGACTCGCTGTTCGAGGGCAAGCTGTGGCTGTAAGGCGATGAATGCGTCGACTACAAGTGGATCGTACATCGACCCGCGACGCGCTGTTAGTATGTCAAGTGCATCACGGGTCGACATTCGAGGTCGATATGGGCGGTCAGATGTCAACGCATCGAAACAATCAACGACTGACAAAATCCGAGCACCTATTGGGATGTCGATTCCAGCAAGGCCTTCTGGATATCCCGAGCCATCCCAGTTCTCGTGATGATGGCGGACAATGGGCACGACAGGATAGGGAAATTCGATTGAGGACAGAATGTCAGCACCTATACTGGCGTGCAGCTTCATTTTGTCGAACTCCGCCGGCGTGAGGCGGCCTGGCTTGTTGAGAATATGCTCTGGAACAGCAAGCTTTCCCATATCGTGGAGCAGCGCAGAAGCTTCGATTGCTTTAAGCTGATCTATTTCGGTAATTCCCAGATTGCGTGCAAGCTCCACTGCAAAGAGTTGAACCCGCCTGATGTGGCCATGCGTCACCTGGTCTTTAGCATCAATGGCGTGAGCTAGGGTCTCAATAGTCGATAGATACAGCGTGTTCAACTTTGTCAAGTGACGATTTGCATCCTCGACTCGAGCCATTGGGATTCGAAACGTAAAGTAGAGTATGAGGAGTAGTGGGACGATTATTCCCAGATACGCAACATTAATGTCTCGCGTGTATACAACCAGCAACGCTGAGACTGATGCGCCGCCAAAGTAGTTGAGTGACAGCCAGAGAAAGTCGTGGCGCCAGATGTCGAGCGTGTTTCGACCGGTTTCGAAGTGAACGGCGAGGGCAATAAGCCAGCTGTTGAGGAGAAAATGGGAGACGGTGAACGCGATGAGAGGGAGAACGAGAGTGTCAACTGAAATGCCTGACGAGGCAACAAGCGGCTCGACTTCTGGAAAGGCGAAGTAGATTTGGGCTGCGATCCAGATCGAAGTCGCAGGCGCAGCCATGTTGAAGGCTATACGATAGGCCTCTCTCCTTTTCGTGGCGAACCAGGCCGAGATGATCAAGCCATCAAGTGCAACTATCGTCGCGCCAGCGGCTGGGCCAAACAGGAGGACTGACGTAAAGACAAAAGTCTCTGAGATCGAGATTGTTGCTGGAACTGACGGCAGCCTAACGGTGGCGGAACCGCTAAGCAAAGTGAGAGCGGCGAGCGTAAGCCACTGAGGACTCAGGTGGACCGCGACCACGGTCTGGACTGAATCGAAGATGATCGCCGACCCAACCACGATCACAGTGCAGACATAGAGCCCGCCGTGACTGGGCAGCAAGCCGTGTCGCGCAGCCATTGTTGGTAGGTGGCCTAGGGACCGTTCTCTGGGCCTACCAAGCCCTTATCGGCGCTTACGTCCAAACAATTATGGGATTCATTGATTCGCCCTCATCCTTGGAAAATCTGTGAACGAAGCCTCTATCCGGCAGGCTCAATTGCCCCAGACGAGGCTGTCCGCGCTGCCCCAGACCAACGCACTGCCCCAGACCAAGCTGTCCGCACTGCCCCAGACCAAGCTGTCAGCGCTGCCCCAGACGAGTGCGCTACCCCAGACCAGGCTGTCCGCACTGCCCCACACCAGGCTGTCCGCACTGCCCCAGACCAACGCACTACCCCAAACCAGGCTGTCGGCGCTGCCCCAAACCAGGCTGTCGGCGCTGCCCCACACCAGGCTGTCCGCACTGCCCCACACCAGGCTGTCCGCACTGCCCC
>CAYUPN010000160.1:0-6902 GCA_964446605.1 uncultured Bifidobacteriaceae bacterium
GCTGGCGCGACGGCTGGCTGCCGGACGTGGCCGGCACGCGCGCCGCGCTGCTCGCGAAGCTGCCGGAAAATTGCCGCGGCGAAGACGGTGAGGGGCGCGCGCAGGGCGCGGGCCCGGAGCGCGTCGCGGCCGCCGCGCCCGGGCGGGCGTCGGAGTAGGCCGTGTACCGTTGCTTCCCACTCGATGCGGTGCGCCGGGAGGAGCGCTTCGACTATTTCCTCTCGGTGATCGACGAGGTGTTCTGCCCGATGCACTGCGTGCCGGTTGCCGGAGCGCGCCGCTTCGCCGCCACCCTCGAGGCGGCCGAGCTCGGCGATTTGCGGCTCGCGCGCATCGGCGCCGCGCCGGTCGCCGTGAGCCGCCGGGTACGCGACATCGCCCGCATCCAGGACCCGCCGTATCTCCTCAAATTCCAGACCCGCGGCGAGGCTCGCTGGTCGCAGCGCGGGCGCGAGGTGCACCTGAAGCCCGGCGACTTCGTGATCGCTTCCACGGCCGAGCCGTATCGCCTCGACGTGCCTGTGCCGCACGAGATGCTGGTGCTCGGCATCCCGGCGAACGTCATGCGCGAGCTCGCGCCGCACCCGGAAGAGTTCCTCGGCCGGCGCATGCCGGCGGAGGACGCCGCCTGCGGCCTGCTCAGCGCCTTCGTGATGGAAGCGGCGCGCCGGTTCCCCGACCTGCCGCAGGAAATGGCGGCCAGGCTGCGGGCGAACGTGCTCGATCTCCTGGGCGGCGTGCTCGACGCGCGGGCGAGCAGGCCGCCGCAGCGCTCGAAGGCGGCGCAGATCCGGCGCATCAAGCAGTTCATCGCGCTCAACCTCAAGCTGCGCCACCTGGGCCCGGAGTCGATCGCCAGGAGCTTCGGCATCAGCACGCGCTACGTCCACAAGCTGTTCGCGGACGAGGAGCAGACGGTGACCGGTTACATCCGCCGGCTGCGGCTCGAAGCCTGCGCCCGCGCGCTGGCGGATCCCGCCCATGCCCGCACGTCGATCACCGACATCGCGCTGCAATGGGGCTTTTACGACCTGCCGCACATGACCCGCTGCTTCCGCGAAGCCTACGGCGTGGCGCCGCGCGAGTTCCGCCGCGCGTCCGGCGGCCCCGGTTCGCTCCCGTACAAGCAGTTGCCGCACCCGCCCCCTACCATGATGTGAGTCTGCTTATCGGGGGAGAGAGACTCATGCCACGTCGCGTCCTGATCACCGCCTCGCTGGCCGTCGCCGCCGCCGCTCCGGCGTACGCGCAGACGCAAAGCCCGAGGGGAGTGCTCGAAGAGATCACCGTCACGGCGCAGAAGCGCGAACAGAACCTGCAGGACGTCGGCGTCACCATCACGGCGTTCACGGGTGACCAGATCGAGGCGCTCGGCTTCACCAACACGACGGACATCGTCGCGATGACCCCCGGGCTCAACTACACGGTGCCGAACGCCGAATCCAGCCAGATCAACTTCTTCCTGCGCGGCGTCGGCCTGAACGACTTCGCCGATGCGAACGAGAACCCGGTGGCGGTTTACGTCGACGAGGTGTACCGGCCGGCCATGGGCGGCTTGAGCTTCCAGCTCTTCGACATGGAACGGGTGGAGGTGCTGCGCGGCCCGCAGGGCACGCTGTTCGGCCGCAACACTACCGGCGGGCTCGTGCACTTCGTGAGCCGCCGGCCGACGGAGGAGCCGGACGGGTACCTCAACGGCACCTTCGGCGAGTTCAACCAGGTGAAGCTCGAAGGTGCGCTCAGCGGGCCGCTGTCGGACGGCATCGCCGGCCGGCTGTCGCTTGCGACGAACCAGCACGACGGCTGGACCGAGAACCGGGTCGGCCCGGACTACAACGAAACGGACGCCATGGCGGCGCGCGGCCAGCTCCTGTTCGATCCGAGCGACGCGGTCGAGGTGCTGCTCACTGGCTGGTGGTCCGACAACGACGCGAGCGTGGGTGCCTGGCAGCACGAGTCCACCCGGCTCGACGCCAACGGCGTGAGCGTGCCGCTCGGCCCGAACGAGCAGGACATGTCCGTCGACTGCAATGCCGACGGCACGCTCGATGCCAACGACCTGCGGCCGGCGCCGGGCGCCGACTGTTTCGGCTACGTGGACACCGACGGCGATCCGTGGGCCGGGGACTTCGATCGCGACGGGCGCGTCGAGGTGGAGACGAGCGGGGTTTCGGTCAATCTCGACTGGGCGTTCGACGCGTTCACGCTCACGTCCATCACCGCTTTCCAGACCGTCGACCGCCTGCAGACGGAGGACACGGACGCGGGTCCGTTCCCGCTGCTGCAGCCGACCTTCCAGGCCCAGACGGATACCTTCACCCAGGAGCTGCGCATCGACGGCAGCACCGAGCGGATGCGCTGGGTGGCGGGCCTGTACTACTTCGACAACGAGGTCGACGGTCACTACATCCTCGATCTCACGAACCTTGGCTTCGTTTTCTTCAATGTGAATTACCTGCAGGAGACGGACTCGATTGCTGCCTTCGGGCAAGTCGAATTCGACCTCGCGGAGCAGTGGACGCTGATCGCGGGCCTGCGGGTCGAGAACGAGGAGAAGACGCTCGATTACCGTAACGTCGACGAGTCCGGGCTGTTCGAGTTCCTGTTCGGCGACCCGACCGCGTTCGACTTCCGCGAGGCGACCGTGGGCGATCTTGCGAAGCACGACACGGACTCGGTGAGCGGCAAGCTCGAGCTCGACTGGCGTCCCCACGAAAACTTCCTCGTGTACGCCGGGATCTCGCAGGGCACGAAGTCGCCGGGTTTCAACGTCGGCTTCCTCGACCAGACGCTCCTGTTCGCGAGCAACACGCCGGAGACGATCCCGTTCGACAAGGAAACGCTGCGCAGCTACGAGATCGGCTTCAAGTCGACGATTCTCGACGGGCGAGCCCGCTTCAACGGCGCCGCGTTCTATTACGACTACGAGGACTTCCAGACCTTCCGCTTCGAGCTCCTGAACCAGGTCATCTTCAACGCCGACGCCGAGGTCACCGGCGCCGAGCTCGAGCTGCAGGCCTCGCCGGCGGAGGGCTGGGACGTCGCGCTCGGGCTGTCGGTGCTGGACGCGACCGCGAAGGGCATTCCCGATCCGGCCGGCGGACCGCCGCGCGATCGCAACATGGTGGCGGCGCCCGACGTTTCGGCGAACGCGCTGGTGCGCTATGCGTGGCCCGCGTTCGGCGGCGAGATGGCCGTGCAGGCCTGGGGCAACTACAACGGCGAGACGTTCTACGACGTGCAGAACGTGCCCGTCTCGCGCGAGGACGGTTACACCGTCGGCAACCTGAGCGTGTCGTGGGCGTCCAGTGACGATCGCTGGGAGCTGTCGGCATTCGCGCACAACATCACCGACGAGGAATATCTGAGCTACACGTTCGACTTCACCGGCACGTTCGGCTTCAACCAGCAGGCCTTCGGGCCGCCGCGCTGGTGGGGCGTGAGCGTGCAGTACAACCTGTGGTGATCGCGATGACGACCGTGACCGGCCATCGTCGCAGCGCTTGACACGGCCGGGGGCCGCTCGTATCGGGGAAACGCCATTGCTCGCAGGGGACACAGAGGCTGCCACGCCGCCGGGCACGCAGGCTGTCACGAGCCTGCCGGCGGCGATCCTCATGGGCGTGATCGGACCCGAGGTGTTCATCGTGCAGCCGGGTTTCGTCCAGGGACTGGTGGCGTACCTCGGGTTTTCGGAGCCGCAGGCGGGCTACACGGCATCGGCCGAAATGTTCGGCATCGCGGCGACCACCATCCTGCTCACGTTCGTCGCCCACCGCGTCGACTGGCGGCGCGTCTTCGCCGGCGCGCTGCTGGTCATGTTCGTCGCCAACGCGCTGTCGACCTTCACGGACGGCTTCGTCGCCTTCACGACGCTGCGCTTCGTCGCCGGGCTGGGCGCGGGGGCGCTGATCTCGCTGTCTTTCGCGGCGATCGGCCTCACCGACGATCCCGACCGGAACTTCGGTTACCTGATCATGTGGGTGCTCATCTACGGCGCCGTCGGGCTGCTGCTCATGCCGGCCGCGTACGCGCACGGCGGCATGGACCTCGTGCTGTGGTTCTTCGCGCTGTTTCCGCTCGCCGGCCTGCCGTTCGTCAGCCGGCTGCCCGCGACCGGGGAAAACGCCGTGGCGGTGGAGCAGGGCGCCGTGACGTTGCCGGCGGGGCAGCGCAGCCTCGCCCTGCTCGCGATGCTCGCCTACTTCCTGGCGCAGGGCGTGGTCTGGGCCTATCTCTTTCTCATCGGCCTCGACGGCGGCCTTTCCGAGCAGCAGGTCGCCAACGGCCTGACGCTCTCGCAGTTCGCCGGCATCGCGGGGGCGCTCTCCGCCGCGCTCATCGGCAGCCGCTGGGGACGCTTCGGCCCGCTGACCGCCGGGATTCTCGCCGGCGCCCTGTGCCTGTGGTTCCTGGTCGGCGATTTCCGCTTTCTCGTCTTCGCGCTCGCCGTGTCGATCTACAACTTCGCCTGGAACCTCACGCATCCTTTCCTGCTCGGGGCGATGGCGAGCTTCGATCGCCGCGGGCGCGTCGTGGTGTACGCGGTCGCGATGCAGATGGCCGGCCTCGCGATCGGGCCCGGCCTCGCCGCCATGGTCATCGAGCCCGGGCGCTACCTGAACGTCAACCTGCTCGGCGCCGCGCTGTTCGCGCTGAGCCTCGTCTTCGTGCTGCCGCCCGTGCTTTCGCAGGCGCGGGCGAGCGCCGCCTGAAGGGAAGAAACCGATGTTCGCGGACCTGAACGGCAGGATCGCCATCGTCACCGGCGCAGGGCAGGGCATCGGCCGCGCCATCGCCGAGGTGTTCGCCGGCGCCGGCGCGAAAGTGATGATCGCGACGCGCACGGAAAGCCACGGTGCGGAGACGCTCGAACGCATCGCCCAAGCGGGCGGCGACGCGCGCCTGTGCACGGTCGACATCGGCACGCCGGAGAACGTGCGCCGGGTGGTGGACGAGACGCTCGGCGCCTGGGGCGGCCTCGACATCGTCGTGCACAACGCCGCGTCGTTCCTCGGCGGTCCCGTCGAGCACTATTCGGAGGAGGATCTCGAGACCTCGCTCTCGGTGAACCTGAAGAGCTGCTTCCGGCTCGCCGCGCTGGCCATCCCCGAATTGCGCAAGCGCGGCGGCGGTCGCCTGCTGTTCACGTCCTCGGTGACCGGCCCGCGCGTGGCGATGCCGGGCACCGCGTATTACGCCGCCGGCAAGTCCGCCATCAACGGCTTCATCCGCACCGCGGCGCTCGAGGTCGCGCGCGACAACATCACCGTGAACGGCGTCGAGCCGGGCTTCATTCACACGGCCGCGATGGACCTGCTGGCGGACGCCGAGGGGCAGGCGCAGATGACGCGTTACATCCCCGCGGGCCGCATGGGCGCGCCCGAGGACGTGGCGTACGCGATGCTGTACCTCGCGAGCGACGAAGCGCGCTATGTCACCGGGCAGACGATCTGCGTCGATGGCGGCTCGACGCTGCCCGAAAGCCCGGTGTTCCTCGACGAGCTCGAGGGCATCAAAGAGCTGGCCGGCTCGTCGTGATGCCGGCAGCGCACAACTTCAGGACCGGGAGATTGCAATGAGCACCCGATACGAAATGACGATCGACGGCAAAACGGTTCCCGCCGGAGAGTACCGCGAAATCCGCAACCCGGCCGATCTCGACGAAGTCGTCGGGCTGGCACCGCTCGGCACGAGCGGGCACCTCGAGCAGGCGGTGGCGGCGGCGCGCAAAGCGTACACGAGCTGGCGCCATTCGAGCGATGCCGAACGCGAGGCGGCCTGCCGCACGATTGCGCGCGTCGTGACGGAGAATGCAGCCGAGCTCGCCCTGCTGCTCTGCAAGGAGCAGGGCAAGGCGCTGAAGGGCCTCGGCGCCGAGTTCGAGATCGGCGGCTGCGCGGCGTGGGCGGGCTACACGGCCGGTCTCAGCCTGCCGGTGAAGATCCTGGAGCAGAGCGACACGAGCGTCATCGAGATGCATCGCGAGCCGCTCGGCGTGGTCGGCTCCATCACGCCGTGGAACTTCCCCCTGCTGATCGCCATCTGGCACGTCGTGCCCGCGATCCGCACCGGCAACACGGTAGTGATCAAGCCGTCCCCGTTCACGCCGCTCACCACCCTGCGGGCGTTCGAGCTTGCCGCGAAGGAGCTGCCGCCCGGCCTGCTCAACGTCGTCTCGGGCGGCGACGAGCTCGGCGCGGCGCTGTCCCGGCACGAGCAGGTCGACAAGATGGTGTTCACGGGCTCGATCGCGACCGGCAAGAAGATCATGTCGAGCGCCGCGCCGACGCTGAAGCCGGTGACGCTCGAGCTCGGCGGCAACGGCCCCGGCATCATGCTGCCCGACGCCGACCCGGAGAAGCTGGCGGAGCGCCTGTTCTGGGGCTCGATGATCAATTCCGGCCAGACCTGCGCCGCGCTCAAGCGCCTGTACGTGCCCGACAACCTCTTCGACGCCACCTGCGAGGCGCTCGTGTCCTTCAATCGCAACATCCCGATGGGCAACGGGATGGAGGATTCGAGCCTGCTCGGCCCGCTGCAGAACGAGCGCCAGTTCAGGCGCGTCATCGAGCTGGTCGACGATGCAAAGGCGAACGGCGCGAAAGTCCTGGTCGGCGGCGAGCCGCGGGGCGGCAACAACTACTTCTATCCCGTGACCTTCGTCACCGACATCGAGGACGGCACGCGGCTCGTCGACGAGGAGCAGTTCGGGCCGGTGCTGCCGATCATCCGCTACACCGATCTCGAGGACGCGATCGAGCGGGCGAACGGCCTCGAGTACGGGCTCGATGCCTCGGTGTGGGGCAGCGATCCCGAGGCGACGAGCCGGGTCGCGGCGCGGCTGGAGGCGGGCACGGTGTGGATCAACAAGCACGCCGAGATCGCGCCGCACGTGCCGT
>CAYUPN010000161.1:0-2327 GCA_964446605.1 uncultured Bifidobacteriaceae bacterium
ACGACGCTGGCGGGCGAGGGGCTGCAGCACCAGGACGGCCACAGCCACGTGCTCGCGCTGCCCGTGCCCAACTGCGTGGCCTACGATCCCGCCTTCGCCTACGAGCTGGCGGTGATCATCCAGGACGGCATCCGGCGGATGTACGGGGAGGGCGAGAGCATCTTCTACTACATCACCGTGATGAACGAGCCGTACGCGATGCCGGCCATGCCGAAGGGGGACGGTGTCCGCGAGGGCATCCTGCGCGGGATCTACCGGTTCCGGAAGACCTCGAAGCCGAAGGCGAAGCTGCGGGCCCAGCTGCTCGGCAGCGGCGCCATCCTGCCCGAGGTGATCGAGGCGCAGCAGATCCTCGAGGAGAAGTACAACGTCGGCGCCGACGTGTGGAGCGTCACCAGCTACGGGGAGCTCTATCGCGACGGCCACGCCGCCGATCGCTGGAACATGCTGCACCCGGCCGAGACGCCGCGCGAGCCGTTCGTCGCGCAGCAGCTCGGCAGCGAGCCGGGCGTGTTCGTCGCGGCGTCCGACTACCTGAAGGTCCTGCCCGACACGCTGAACCGCTGGCTGCCGCGCCCGATCGTCTCGCTCGGCACCGACGGGTACGGCCGCTCGGAGGACCGCGCCGGCCTGCGCAACCACTTCGAGGTCGACAGCCGCTTCGTCGTCCTCGGCACGCTCTCCGCGCTCCTGCGCGAGGGGCAGATCGAGGCGAAGGTGGTGCAGCAGGCGATCACGGATCTCGACATCGACACCGAGAAGAAGAATCCGGCGACGGCGTAGCCGTCGCGTGCAGCCGGCAGCCGGCGGCAGACAGCAGGCAGTCCCTGATTGACCCGCAACGGGGCGACTGCATGAGACTGCCGGCCGCCAGCTGCCGGCTGCCAGCTACAAGAGGCACACATGGCCGATTTCCTCATACCCGAACTTGGAGAGAACGTCGAGGCCGGTGACGTCGTCCGCGTGCTGGTGAAGCCGGGCGACGCGCTGGAGAAGGACCAGCCGGTGCTCGAGCTCGAGACCGACAAGGCGACGATCGAAGTGCCCTCGAGCGTCGCCGGCGTGGTCAAGGACGTGAAGGTCAAGGCCGGCGACAAGGTGAGCGTGGGCCAGCTCGTGCTCACGGTCGACGAGGCCGCGGCAGGCGAGAAGCCGGCCGAGGCGAAACCTGCTGCGGAGGCGAAGCCGGAACCGGCCGCAGCCGAGGCGAGGCCGGCCGCCGGGCCGGCGAAGCCGGCGCCGGACAGGCCGGAAGAAGCCATGCACGACGACCTGGCCGGGTCCGAGTCGCCGCGCGAGGATGAGGGGCCGTCGAAGGTCGTCGACATCTCGCGCGGTGGCCGGCAGGCGCCGGCGGCGGCCGCGCAGGCCGTGCCCGCGCCGGGCGGCGGCGGGCTGGTACCGGCCGCGCCGTCGACGCGGCGCTACGCGCGGGAGCTCGGTGTCGACATCGCCGAGATCGAGGGCTCCGGGCCCGGCGGGCGCATCTCGCAGGACGACGTGAAGGCGCACGCCCGGACGCTGATCCAGTCCGGCGGCGGGCGGGCCGCGGCGGTGCCGCTGCCCGACTTCTCCCAGTGGGGCGAGGTCGAGGTGCAGCCGATGCGCAACATCCGGCGCATCACCGCCGAGCGCCTCTCGGCCGCGTGGGCCACCGTGCCGCACGTCACGCAGTTCGACAAGGCGGACATCACCGAGCTCGAGAACCTCCGCCAGAAGTTCGCGAAGAAGGTGGAGCAGGCCGGCGGCAAGCTGACGATCACCGCCATCGCGCTGAAGGTCGTCGCCGCCGCGCTGAAGGCGTTCCCGCAGTTCAACAGCGCGGTCGACATGAAGAACCAGGCGATCGTGCTGAAGAAGTACGTCAACGTCGGGATCGCCGTTGACACCGATCGCGGCCTGCTCGTGCCCGTTGTCCGCGACGTCGACCGCAAGAACATCGTCGAGCTGTCGGTCGAGCTGACGCAGATCGCCGAGAAGGCGCGCGCCGGGAAGCTGCAGCCCGGCGAGATGCAGGGGGGCGGCTTCAGCATCAGCAACCTGGGCGGCATCGGCGGCACCTACTTCACGCCGATCATCAACGCCCCGGAGGTCGCCATCCTCGGGATGTCGCGGTCGGTGACCGAGCCGGTGTGGATCGACGGCCAGTTCGAGCCGCGGCTGATGATGCCGCTGTCGCTGTCGTACGACCATCGGGTCATCGATGGCGCCGACGGCATCCGCTTCCTGCGCTGGGTCTGCGAGGCGTTCGAGCAGCCGTTCCTCCTGTCGCTGGAAGGGTAGGAGCGCGCTTCGCGCGCATGTAGCTGGCAGCCGGCAGCCGGCAG
>CAYUPN010000161.1:2427-3890 GCA_964446605.1 uncultured Bifidobacteriaceae bacterium
AACCCTATGCCTACACAGACTGAACTCGTTGTCATCGGGGCCGGCCCGGGCGGGTACGCGGCGGCCTTCTACGCCGCGGACCGCGGCATGGACGTCACGCTCATCGACCGCGAGCCGAATCCCGGCGGCGTGTGCGTGTACCGCGGCTGCATTCCGTCGAAGGCGCTGCTGCACGTCGCGGCGCTCGTGAACGAGGCGAAGCACGCGGCCGAGTGGGGCGTGCAGTTCGGCGAGCCGTCGGTCGACATCGACCGCCTCCGCGCCTTCAAGAACCGCGTCGTCGGGCAGCTGACGAACGGCACCGGGCAGCTCGTGCGCGCGCGCAAGATCAAGTATCTGCGCGGCAGCGCGACGCTCACGAGCCCGACAAGCCTCGACGTCGCGAAGGAGGACGGCGGCACCGAGCAGCTGACGTTCGGCCACGCCATCATCGCCGTCGGATCGCATCCGGCGAAGGTGCCCGGGCTGTCGCTCGACAGCCCGCGCGTGATGGACTCGACCTCGGGGCTCGAGATCGAGAGCGTCCCGGAGCGGCTGCTCGTCGTCGGCGGGGGGTACATCGGGCTCGAGCTGGGGAGCGTCTACGCGGCGCTCGGCAGCCGCGTGACGGTGGTCGAGATGACCGCCGGGCTGCTGCCCGGCGCGGATCGCGACCTCGTCGCCGTCCTGCAGAAGCAGATCGAACGGCAGTTCGAGGCCGTGCTGCTCGAGACGCGCGTCGTCGGCCTGAAAGAGGCGAAGAACGGCCTGCAGGTGACGTTCGAGTCGCTGGACGGGCAGCGCCGCGACGAGACGTTCGACAAGGTGCTGGTGTCGGTCGGCCGGAAGCCGAACGCGATGCCGGGGCTCGACAAGACGCGCGTCGAGGTGGACGCGCGCGGCTTCATCAAGATCGACGGGCGGCGGCGGACGGCGGAACCGACGATCTATGCGATCGGCGACGTCGCCGGCGAGCCGATGCTCGCGCACAAGGCCAGCCACGAGGCGCGCGTCGCGGTGGACGCGATTCTCGGCGAGGACGTCGTGTTCGATCCGGCCGCGATTCCGGCGGTCGTTTTCACGGATCCCGAGCTGGCGTGGACCGGTCTCACCGAGACCGAGGCGGGCCGCGAAGGGCGGAGGGTCGAGATCGCGAAGTTCCCGTGGGCCGCCTCGGGACGATCGCTGACGCTGGATCGGACCGACGGCCTGACCAAGCTGGTCATCGAGCCGGGCAGCGAGCGCGTGCTGGGCGTCGGCATCGTCGGACCGGGCGCCGGCGAGCTGATTGCCGAGGGGACGCTGGCGGTGGAGATGGGCGCCGTGGCGGCGGATCTGAAGCTGACCATCCACGCGCATCCGACGCTGTCGGAGACGGTGATGGAAGCGGCGGAGGCGTTCTTCGGCCAGGCGACGCACGTGTACCGGCCGAAGAGGAAGTAGGGCACGGGAGCAGGCGCTGGGCGTTGGGCCTTGGGCCTTGG
>CAYUPN010000161.1:3990-6871 GCA_964446605.1 uncultured Bifidobacteriaceae bacterium
CCCCTGATCTCTACGGAACAGCAAACGCCTGCAGGTCCTTGCGCGCGGCGAGCACCTGCGGCGCCGCGTCGCCGAGGCGCTCCTCGAACAGCCGCCGCGCCCGCGCGGCGTGCTCCGCGTGCGCCCGTGCGTCGGCCGGACGGCCCGCGGCGCCGGCGGCGCGCGCCGCGATGATATGCGCGATCCAGGCCGATTCACAGTGACCTCCCTCGTCGAACCGTGACGCCAGGGGCGCCGCCAGTTCCAGGGCCTCCGCGCGTCGCCCCGCGATCAGGAGGACCTCGGCGCGCGCCAGCCCTCCGGCGGCCGTCCGGACGGCATCCCCCGACCCGTCGAGGGCACGGCGCATGGCGTCGATGTGCGGCAGCGCCGCGGCGGCACGCCCGCTTCGGGCCAGGCCCAGCGCCGCCGCCCGGTGCAGCAGCGGCGCGGCCTCATCGTCGCGGTCCCGGGCGAGCCCCTGGCGGGCCAGCGTCACCGCGCGATCCGGCGCGCCGGCCGCGAGTGCCGCGTGCGCGCGATAGAGCAGGGCGTACCGCTCCAGTTCATCCCGCGCGGCCGCGGGCTGGCCCGCCGCCGCCGCGTCGAGCTCCTGCTCCGCGTCGGCGAAGCGGCCCAGCCGCCAGAGCAACTCGGATTTCTGCAGGTGCGAGTGCGCGACGTCGTACGGAGCATCGAGCGTCCGGTACATCGAGAGCGCTTCGTCGGCGTGCGCGAGCGCTTCGGGATAGCGCTCCCGCGCCAGGAGGACGTTGGCGAGCTGGAAATGCTGCTGGGCGATCTGCCCCGGCGCGCCCCGCTCGACCGCCATCTGCAGCAACGATTCGTAGGTCGCCTGCGCGTCGGCCAGCTTCCCGGACGTCTGCTGCGCCGCGGCGGCGACCGTCATCGCCGTGCGACGGAGGTTGTCGAAGCCCGCCTGCCGGTAGTACTCGAGCGCCGCGCGGGCGTTGGCCTCGGCCGCATCCGGCTCGCCGCGGCTGACCTGCAGCGCGCCGAGCGCCAGCCGGGCGCGCGCCTCCGCCCGCCGCGCCCGCGCCCGCTGCGCGCGCGCGAGCGCGTCCTCGAACGTCGCGGCTGCCCGATCGCGCTGGCCCGCATACAGGTAGACGTTGCCGAGATCGACCAGTCCGAACGCCGTCAGCCCTTCGTAGTCCCTGCCGATCTCGAGCGCTTCGCGCGCCGATGCGGCCGCCTCGTCATACCGTCCCTGCGCGCCGGCGACCGCGCTGCTGCGGAGCAGGATGGCCGCGCGGAGATAGGTGCTGTCGGCCGATTCCGCCAGCGCGAGCGCCCGCTGGAGCGTCTTGCCCGCATCGTCCAGCCGGTCGGCGCGGTCGTACGCGACGGCGCGGTGGTAGAGCACCTCCGCGACCCCTTCGACGCGTCCGGCCGCCGTGTGCAGCGCTTCGGCCCGCGCGAGCGCTTCGAGCGCCTCGTCGAGCCGGCCCTGCCGGCCGAGCAGCACCCCGAGCCTGACGAACGCCGCGGGCGATTCGGGATCGAGCTCCGTGGCGCGGCGGTAGTGCTCGATGGCCGGCGTGATCTCCTCGCGCGCCTCGTAGACGCGCCCGAGATCGAGCTGCACCGCCGCGGAGCGCGGATGCCGCTCGGCGAGCCGGCGCCTCGCGTCGAGCGCGTTCTCGAAATCGCGCGCCACCATCGCCATCGTCGCTTCGAGCGAGAGGCGATCGTCGGGCGGGAGCCGCGACCGATCGGGCACGAGCGCCGAGGCGCGCAGCAGCGATTCGCGCGCGGCCGGCTCCTGATCGAGCTCGAGCTGCGCCTCGCCCAGCCGGGCCCACGCGAGCGCGAAGGAGGGATCCAGTTCGGTCGCGCGCACCAGCGCGCGGGCGGCCTGGACGTACGCGCCTTCCTGCAGCGCCGACGAGCCGAGGTCGTACCAGCGTTGTGCCTGCGGCGCGACGACCGGCGGCGGCAGTTCCCTGGTGGCGTAGTAGTAGACACCGCCCCCGAGGGCGGTCACGCCGAGCAGCGCCGCGCCCGCGAGCCGAAGCGGGCGCCTGGCCACCCTCTGCGGAAGCCGCGGTGTCGTCCCCACCGGCCCGCTGCCGGCGAGCTCACGCAGCGCCGTGACGACGGCGGCGGCCGACTGGAAGCGCGCCTCGGGCGACTTCGCCATCAGCCGCGCGCAGAGCGCATCGAACGCCGGATTGAGTCCCGGACGGAGCGTCGAGGGCGCAGGCGGGTCGGCTTCCACGACCGCCGTGAGCACTTCGAGCAGCGAGGTGCCGGTGAACGCCGCCCGGCCGGTGAGGCACTCGTACAGCACGGCGCCGAGCGCGAACAGATCCGCGCGTCCGTCGACGGGCAGCTGCTGCACCTGCTCGGGCGCCATGTACGACGGCGTCCCCGCCAGGCTCGACCCCTGGCTGAACGTCGGCGACTGATCCGCGTGCGCCGCCACCGCCAGGGTCCTGGCGGCGAGGCCGAAGTCGAGCAGGCGTGCGCCGCCCGCCGGCGTCAGCATGACGTTCTGCGGCTTGATGTCGCGGTGCACCACACCGGCGCCGTGCGCGGCGCCGAGCGCCTCGGCCAGCTCGATGCCGAGCTGGACGACGCTCTGGGCCGGCAGCGGGCCGCGGCGGAGCCGAGCGGCAAGCGTCTCCCCTTCGACGTACTGCATCACGATGAAGGGGGGATCGGCGTCGGCGTGGACTTCGTGGACGGGGCAGATGTGCGGGTGATCGAGCGCGGCGGCCGCGCGCGCTTCGCGGAGCACGCGCTCGCGCGCGGCCGCATCCAGAGAGCGTCCGCCCGTGAGGCGCTTGATGGCGACGCGGCGCGAGAGCGTCGTGTCCTCGGCGAGCAGCACCTCGCCCATGCCGCCGGCGCCCAGCGTGCGGAGGATGCGATAGCG
>CAYUPN010000162.1:0-6687 GCA_964446605.1 uncultured Bifidobacteriaceae bacterium
CGCGCGCCGCTCGCTGATCCCTGCTCGCGGGCGCGCGATCAGGTCGGATCAGGTCACGCCCGCGCCTGTCTCCGTGCGCGCGGGCGTCACGCGTCCGCTCGCTGCCCCCTGTTCGCGGGCGCGCGATCAGGTCGGATCAGGTCACGCCCGCGCCTGTCTCCGTGCGCGCGGGCGTCACGCGTCCGCTCGCTGCCCCCTGTTCGCGGGCGCGCGATCAGGTCGGATCAGCTCGGCGCCGCCTTCCTTACAACGTCAGTAACAGCTTTCATTCCTCGTAAGTCTTGCCTCGCGGGCGCGTGTGCCGGGGTGCTCGTTGCTGCCGGTTCCGCGCACGTTCCGGCCCACCGGCCGGGTACCCCGATTGCAGTATTCGGGGAGACCGGGATCGTGCCGGCGCAAATCGATGTTTCAGACGCAGTTCGTTCTCATCGTGCTCCTGCTGATCGCCGGGTTGCCGGACGCGGCGCGGGCGCCGCAACCGGCGGTGCGTGAGTTCACGGTCACCGCGAAGAAGTACGCCTTCGAGCCGGCGCAGTTCGAGGTGACCGAGGGAGACGAGGTCCGCTTCCTCGTGACGGCGACCGACACGGATCACGGCTTCGAGATCAAGGGACTCGACATCGAGGAGCTCGTGCCGGAGGACGAGACGAAGACGATCGCCTTCACGGCGCCGGCCGCAGGCACGTACACCATCCGCTGCTCGGAGTGGTGCGGGAAGGGGCACAAGACCATGAAGGCGACCCTGCTCGTGCATCCACGCCCCGGCTCCTGACGTGCCGCGCCCGCACGCCGCCAGCGCTCCCCCGCCCCCCGCTGGAGATTCCGAATGACATCGCACACGCTCGCGTTCATTGCCGCTGCCCTGCTGGCCGCGCCCGCCGTCACATTCGCCCAGACATCACCGGCGTCCGGACCTGCCGCTGCGGCCCCGGCCGCCGCGCCGGATGCCGGCGCCGGCCAGGGAGCGGACGAAGACGACGACGATGACGGGATCAGCCGCGTCGAGCCCGACTTCACGCTGGTCAACCTGCCGACGACGCTGCACCTGCCGCGGTTCGGCAGTGCGTTCCGCGTCACGCACCGGTTCTCACGGCCGCTGGGCGACGGCGACTTCGGTGATCTGCTGGAGGACTTCTTCGGCTTCGACAACGGCGCGCAGATCGGCCTGGAGTACCGGTTCGGCCTCTGGCGCGGCGCGCAGATCGGGATCTACCGCACGAGCGATCGGACCATCCAGTTCTTCGGCCGTCACGCCATCATCCGCCAGGGCGGCGGGCGCCCGGTCACGATCGACGCGTGGCTCGCAATCGACGGGACGAACAACTTCCGCGACAGCTACTCCCCGTCCATCGGGGCCGTCGTGTCGCGCTCGTTCGAGGACGTCCTGGCGCTCTATGTCGCACCCGCCTGGGTGGACAACACGAACGTGCTGCCCTCGGAGCTCGCCGCAGACGACGACACGTTCGTGCTGGGGCTTGGAGGCAGGCTGCGGGTGCTGCGGACGGTGTACGTGACGGCGGAAGTGTCGCCGCCCGTGGCCGGATTCGACCCGGGCGATCCGGCGATCGCCTTCGGCGTCGAGAAGCGCGCCGGCGGCCATGTCTTCCAGTTGAACGTCTCGAACACGATCGGCAGCACCCTCGCCCAGCAGCTCCGGACCGGCGGCGGCCAGGACGACTGGCACATCGGGTTCAACATCTCGAGGAAGTTCTACTGAAGTAGGCAGTAGGCGATAGGCAGTAGGCAGTAGGCAGTTGCAGGGCGGACCCTCGCGTCCGCCCTCTTTCATTTGCTGGAGAGTGCGAGCTGACGTCTCAGCTCGTCGTCACGCCCGGCGTGAGCTCGAGGATCTGGATGTTGCGGCCTGCGAGCAGGCTGCGCAGCCGATCGGGTGTGCCGGTGAGGGCGGGCGCGGTGCCCCAGTGCATCGGGATCACCTGCCGCACGCCGAGCCACTCGGCGGCGCGCGCCGCCTGCTCCGGTCCCATCGTGTAGAGATCGCCGATCGGCAGGCAGGCGGTGTCCGGCTTGTACAGCTCGGCGATCAGGCGCATGTCGCCGAACAGCGCGGTGTCGCCGGCGAAATAGAGCCGGAGGCCGTCCTCGAACGTGAGGACGAAGCCGGCCGCCTCGCCGAGCGGAATGAGCCGGCCGTCCTCCTCGATGCTGCTGCTGTGCCGCGCGTCGACCATCGCGACGCGGACGCCGGCGACCTCCTGCTCGCCCCCCTTGTTCATCGGGAGCACGTTCTGCACCCCCTTCTGCATCAGCCAGGTGCAAATCTCGAACGACGCGACCACCGGTGCACCGGTCGCCTTCGCGATTGACGCGGCATCCGCGGAATGATCGCTGTGCCCGTGCGTGATGAGGATCGCGTCGAGCGGCGACGGTTTCTTCCACTCGTCCGGGCAGCGCGGGTTCGTCTCGAGCCAGGGATCCACCAGCAGCCGCTTGCCCCCGGGCGTCAGGAAGTGAAAGGCGCCATGTCCGAGCCAGGTCACTGCAAGACGATTGGCCATGGCGCATATCGTAGCAAGCCTCGGACCCGATCAGCCCGCCTTCGCACGCTCAGCGGCGGCGCGCCGACCTGGTCGGACCTGATCGCGCGGCCGTGAGCAGAGAGCAGCGAGCGAACGCGCGACGCCCGCGCGTACGGAGACAGGCGTGGGCGGGACCTGATCCGACCTGATCGCGCGCCCGCGAGCAGGGATCAGCGAGCGGCGCGCGGACCTGATCTGACCTGATCCGACCCGATCCGACCCGATCCGACCTGATCAGACCCGATCCGACCTGATCCGACCCGATCTGATACGATTCACCTGTACCGTGTCTTCGCCCGAGGTTCCCGCCGCGCCGCTCCGGATCATCCGCCCGCGCGACATCAGCCCCGGCCCGTCCCGCGAGCCGAAGCCGCCCTGGCTCAAGGTGCGCGCGCCCGGATCGCCGAAGTATCTGCACCTCAAGCAGCTCATGAAGGAGCTGCGCCTCAACACCGTCTGCGAGGAGGCGCGCTGCCCCAACATCGGCGAGTGCTGGGGGCACGGCACGGCCACGTTCATGATCCTGGGCGACGTCTGCACGCGTGCGTGCGGCTACTGCGCGGTGCCGCACGGCATGCCCGCCGGCCTCGACACGGCGGAACCCGCCCGCGTCGCCGACGCCGTCGCCACGCTGGGCCTCAGCTACGTCGTCATCACGTCCGTGGATCGGGACGACCTGGCTGACGGCGGCGCCAGCATCTTCGCGGAGACGATTCGCCGCATCCGCCAGACCCATCCGGCGTGCCGGGTCGAGGTGCTCATCCCCGACTTCCAGGGACTGGAGTCGTCGCTGCGCACCGTGCTCGACGCCGGGCCGGACGTGCTCAACCACAACACGGAGACCGTGCCCCGACTCTACCGGCTGGCCCGGCCCGGCGGCCGCTACCCGCGCACCCTCGAGCTGCTCGATCGCGCGCGCCGCCTCGCGCCGCACATTCCGACGAAGACCGGCCTCATCCTCGGGCTGGGCGAGGAATGGGACGAGATTGTCCAGACGCTGCGTGACCTGCGGGGGGTCGGCGTGGAGATTCTGACCATCGGCCAGTACCTGCGTCCGACGGACGCGCATCTCCGGATGGTGCGCTACTACCATCCCGACGAGTTCGCCGAGCTGAAGCGGATCGCGCTCGATCTCGGATTCGGGCACGTCGAGTCCGGCCCGCTGGTCCGCAGCTCCTACCATGCACATGAACAGGCCGACGCGCTCGCCGCGGCGCGCCCCTGAGCCCGACGTCCTCCTGCCGGTCCACGGCCCGACACCCGCCCTCGCCGAGGTCCACCGCGCGATCGTCACCTGCGAACGCTGCCCCCGGCTGCGGCAGTACTGCATCGAGATCGGCCGCGTTCGGCGCAAGGCCTATCGCAACGAGACCTACTGGGCCCGCCCGGTGCCCGGCTTCGGGGATCCCGACGCGCAGGTGCTGATCGTCGGGCTCGCGCCGGCGGCGCACGGCGGCAACCGCACCGGCCGGGTCTTCACCGGAGATGGCAGGGGCGGATCCGGCGACTTCCTGATGACGGCGATGCACGCCGCGGGCTTCGCCAACCTGACGACGGCCGATCATATCGACGACGGCCTGACGCTGCGCGGCGCCTTCATCGCGGCGGCGGTGCGCTGTGCCCCTCCCGACAACAAGCCGACGCCGGAGGAGTTCGCACGCTGCGCACCGCACCTGCTGGCAGAGTGGGCCTGCCTGCCGCACATCTCGGTCGTGATCTGCCTCGGGAGACTCGCGTGGGATGCCGCCTGGAAGACGCTGACGGCGCGCGGGCATACCGTGCCCCGGCCCCGGCCGGCCTTCGCCCATGGCGCCGAAGTGTCGCGTCCCGGCCTCCCGCACGTCCTGGGCACCTTCCACCCGAGCCGGCAGAACACGCATACAGGCCGACTCACGCCGGACATGCTGAAGGCCGTGTTCATGCGGGCGCGGCAGCTGGCGAGCCAGTAGGGCCGAACGTCAGTTCGGCCGTCTCGTGAACTTCCGTTCGGCCATCCGGCCACGGCGCCGCCGAAACGCCCCAGTTGCTATAGTTGAAGGTGATGTCCGAGCAGACTCCGCGCACGACCGGCGACGTGCTGGAGAAAGAGAAGACGTCGCTCAAGGAGCCCGAGCAGTACCGGGTGATTCTCCTGAACGACGACTACACGCCGATGGACTTCGTGGTCGAGGTGCTCGAGACGATCTTCCACAAGCAGCCCGCCGAGGCGTACCGCATCATGATGCAGGTGCACACGCAGGGCAGCGGCCTCGCCGGCATCTACCCGCACGAAGTGGCGGAGACGAAGGTCGCGACGGTGGTGGAGCTGGCGCAGGATGCCGGCTACCCGCTGCAGGCGACCATGGAGAAGGCCTGATGTTCAGCCCGGCGCTCGAGATCGTGCTGACGATCGCGCACCGCGAGGCCACCTCGCGGCGCCACGCGCACCTGACGCTCGAGCACCTCCTCTACGCGCTGGCGCACGATCCCGACGGCGAGGCGATCCTGTCCGCCTGCGGCGCCGATCTGTCCCGCCTGCGGCAGACGCTCGACGCGTACCTGCACGAGCATGTCGAGCAGTTTCCGCGGGGCCGGCAGAAGGACCCGTCGCAGACGCTCGCCTTCCGCCGCGTACTGCAGACCGCCGTGCTCCACGTCCAGAGCGCCGGCCGGTCCGAGGTGCGCGCCGGCGACGTGCTCGCCGCGACGCTGCAGGAGACGCGCTCGTTCGCGGCCCAGGCGCTCCTCTCGCAGGGCGTCACCCGGCTGGACATCCTGAACTACATCTCGCACGGCATCCGGAAGAACCCCGCCGATCCGCCGCCGCACGAGGAGGACCCGACGGATGCCGGCGCGCCCGCGCCCGCCGGGGACGACCTGCCGTCGGTCGCGCGCGATCCGCTCGCCGCGTACGCGGTGAACCTCTCCGAGCGCGCCGCCGCCGGCCTGCTCGATCCGCTCATCGGCCGCCAGCGCGAGCTCCAGCGGACGCTGGAGATTCTCTGCCGCCGTCGCAAGAACGGCCCGGTCTTCGTCGGCGACGCCGGCGTCGGCAAGACGGCCATGGCCGAGGGGCTGGCGCAGCGGTTGCTGCAGCCCGACGTGCCCCCCGCGCTCGCGGGCGCCGAGGTGTTCGCGCTCGACATGGCCGCGCTGCTGGCCGGCACGCGGTTCCGCGGCGACTTCGAAGAGCGCTTCAAGGCGGTGCTCGCCGCGCTGAACAAGCGCCGCAACCCGATCCTCTTCATCGACGAGCTCCACAGCATCGTCGGCGCCGGCGCGACCACCGGCGGGACGATGGACCTGGCGACGCTGCTGAAGCCGGTGCTGGCCGGCGGCAGTCTGCGCGTGGTCGGGTCGACGACCTTCGAGGAGTTCAAGCACATCGAGAAGGATCGCGCGCTGTCGCGGCGCTTCCAGAAGGTCGTGCTCCAGGAGCCCTCGATCGAGGAGACGACGCAGATCCTGCAGGGGCTGCAGAAGCGCTACGAGGAGCACCACGGCGTCGCCTATACGCCCGCGGCCATCGAGGCCGCGGCGCGCCTGGCCGCGCGGCACCTGCGCGACTACCGTCTGCCGGACAGCGCCATCGACCTGCTGGACGAAGCCGGGGCGATGGTGCGCATGCAGGCCGCCGTGGACGCCGCGGCGTCGGAGACGGCGGCACCGGCCGAGGCGTCCGCGGAGACGGTCACCGTCGGCGCCGCGGCAGCCGCAGGGGAGACCGAGACGGAAACGCCGGCGACCCGGCCCTCCGCCGCCGCGGCGCGTGCGGAAGGCGCCGGGGAGAAGGACGACACGCCGGCGCCGCCGCCCCTGCCCGTCGACGTCGCCGAGATCGAGCAGGTCGTCGCGCGCATCGCGAACATCCCGGCGCGGCAGGCGTCCTCGTCCGACAAGGAGCGGCTGCGCACGCTCGAGGAGTCGCTGCAGCGGGTCGTGTTCGGGCAGGAGGAAGCCGTGGCGCTCGTCGCGGCGGCCATCAAGCGCTCGCGCGCCGGGCTCGGCATGCCCGACCGACCGGCCGGCGCCTTCCTCTTCACCGGGCCGACCGGCGTCGGCAAGACGGAGCTGGCGCGGCAGCTGGCCCTGCATCTCGGCAACGAGTTCACGCGCTTCGACATGAGCGAGTACATGGAGAAGCACGCCGTGGCGCGGCTCATCGGCG
>CAYUPN010000163.1:0-6532 GCA_964446605.1 uncultured Bifidobacteriaceae bacterium
GATCCGACCTGATCCGACCTGATCCTGCTATACTGGACGGGTCAGGTGCCCGTCGGCGATAGCCGCTCCGGGCCCTGGCCTTTTTTGTCTGCGGAGATTGCGAAAAGTTTCACAAGCGCACGTGAGTGCCCGCGCTGCCTGAGGCGGGCGGGAGTAGACGCGATGCCGCACACCTTTCTGCCGGTCCTGACCGAGGTCGAAAAGGCCTCGATCGGGGAACGCCAGCCGCTGCCGGAGCGATATCTCGGCCTCGACGATGCCGAAATGGCGCGCCGGATTGAGCGCGCGAAGGAGACGCTCGGCTCGCGCCTGCTCATCCTCGGCCATCACTACCAGCGCGACGAGGTCATCTGTTTCGCCGACGCCGTCGGCGACTCCTTCAAGCTGTCGCGGCTCTGCACGTCGCGCCCGGACGCGGACTTCATCATCTTCTGCGGCGTCCACTTCATGGCCGAGAGCGCCGACGTGCTGAGCGCGCCGCACCAGAAGGTCATCCTGCCGGACCTGGCCGCCGGCTGCTCGATGGCCGACATGGCCGAGATCGATCAGCTCGAGACCTGCTGGAACGAGCTCGAGGCGATGGGCGCCGACGCCGTCGTGCCCGTCACCTACATCAACTCGTCGGCGGCCATCAAGGCTTTCGTCGGTGAGCGCGGCGGCATCGTCTGCACCTCCAGCAATGCGGCCGGCGTCCTGCGCTGGGCGTGGGAGCGCGGCGAGCGCATCCTGTTCCTCCCGGATCAGCATCTCGGACGCAACGCCGCCTACCGCATGGGTGTGCCGCTCGACCGCATGGAGGTCTGGGATCCGTACGAGCTCGACGGCGGGCTGACGGCCGAGCGCGCGCGCGCGGCGAAGCTGCTGCTCTGGAAGGGGCACTGCTCGGTGCACACGCGCTTCACGGTCGCGCAGATCGAGATGGCGCGCGAAGAGCACCCCGGCATCCGCGTCATCGTCCATCCCGAGGTGCCGTGGGACGTCGTGCAGGCCGCCGACGAGAGCGGATCGACCGAGCACATCCTGAAGACCGTGCGGAGCAGCCCGCCCGGATCGGTGTGGGCCATCGGCACCGAAGTGCACCTCGTCAACCGGCTCGCCACCGAGGTCGCGCCGGAGAAGACCGTCGTCTCGCTCGACCAGCTCGGCTGCCTGTGCTCGACGATGTTCCGCGTGTCGCCGAACCACCTGTTGTGGGTACTCGAGGAGCTCGTCGAGGGCCGCGTGCACAACCAGATCGTCGTCGGAGACGATCGCAAGCACTGGGTCCGCGTCGCGCTCGACCGCATGCTCCAGGTCACGTAGGGCCGAACTTCAGTTCGGCCATTCCGGCTCCTCGCAGGGCCGAACTTCCGTTCGGCCGAGTGGCCGACCCATAGAGCAGGCGGCTGGCAGCAGGCAGCTGGCAGTCGCGTACAAGCCGGACAAATCGACGCCACTGCAGGCTGGCCACTGCCTGTCACAGCGTCAGGTCCATCCCGTCAGCCGAGCTTGCGAACGTGCTACGATCGATTGGTAATCCAACTACCAGATCAACGAGGAGATCCCATGGCACACACGCTTCCGCCTTTGCCTTACGATTTCGGCGCGCTCGAGCCGCACATCGACGCGCAGACGATGCAGATTCACCATGGGAAGCACCATCAGGCGTACGTGAACAACCTGAATGCGGCGCTGGAGAAGCATCCCGACCTGCAGAAGAAGAGCGCGGAGGATCTGATCCGGGATCTGAAGGCGGTACCCGAAGACATCCGGACCGCGGTCCGGAACAACGGCGGCGGGCACGTGAACCACACGATGTTCTGGAAACTGATGGCGCCGAACGCGGGGGGCAAGCCGACCGGCGCGCTCGCGCAGGCGATCGATCAGTCTTTCGGCAGCTTCGACGCATTCAAGGAGCAGTTCGCGAAGGCCGCTGCGGGGCGCTTCGGCAGCGGCTGGGCGTGGCTCATCGACAACAACGGCAAGCTGGCCGTCGAGAGCACGGCGAACCAGGACAACCCGATCATGGAAGGCAAGAAGCCGATCCTGGGCATCGACGTGTGGGAGCACGCCTACTACCTGAAGTACCAGAACCGACGTCCCGACTACGTCACCGCCTGGTGGAACGTCGTCAACTGGGACGAGGTTGCGAGGCTGTTCGGGAAGTAGGGCAGCAGGCGGCAGGCAGCAGGCAGGATTGAGCACTGAGGCCATGGAGCGTGAATGCTCCGTGGCCTCTGTCGTCTCGTGCTGAATCAGCGCGCCGCGAGCTCCAGGATTTCCTCCCGCTCCGGATACTCCGTCTGTTTCTCCCCCACGAAGATCGCGCGGATGATGCCGTCGCGATCGACCGCGAAGAGCGCCGGCCGCGCGATGTTCACCGCGTCGAGTCCGAGCCGGTGCCAGACGCCGTACGCCTTCGTCACCCCGCGTCTCTCGTCCGCGAGCACGTGAAAGGGAAGGCCGGTCTCCTGGACGTAGCGCGCGATCGCCCGTGCGCGCTGGGCCAGAATGGCGACCACCGCGACGCCGCGTGCGGCCAGTTGCGGCTGCAGTTCTGCCAGCTCACCGAGCCGGCGGCGGCAGTTCGGTCACCAGGTGCCGCGGTGGAAGGCGATCAGCACCGGCCCGCGCGACGTGTAGTCCGCCAGCGTCTGCCTCTGCCCGCGCGCGTCCGGCAGCGAGAAGTCCGGCGCCCGGTCGCCGACCCGCAGCGTCGTCGATTCGTTCAGCATGATCGGCTCCGAACCGTCCGGCCCCCAATCCGCAATCAATCCGCAGTCCGCAATCGGGAGGTCAGAACAGCGTCACCTCGACGATCGTCCCTGCCTCGACGCTCGCGAACCCTTCACCGATTTCGAAGTACCCGTCGGCGTGCGCGAGGCTCGTGATCTCGCCCGATCCCTTGAACACCGGAATCGCCTCGCCCTTCTCGAGCCGCACCGGGTAGATCTGGTGGCGCTCCTGCGGCGAGCGCACCGTGTCGCGCAGGCGCGCGGCAACGCGGCGCTCGACCGGCGCCGGCAGCCTGGCGATGCGGCGCAGCAGCGGCGCGACGAGCAGGTACATGTTCGTCAGGCAGGAGACCGGGTTGCCCGGCATGCCGAAGACCGGCGTGCCGCGCACGGTCGCGAAGACCGTCGGGCGGCCGGGCTTCAGGCGCAGCCCTTCGAAGTGCACGTGGCCCGCGCCGCTGATGATCTCGAGCAGGTAGTCGCGCTCGCCGACCGAGGTGCCGCCCGAGAAGAGCACGAGGTCCTCGACGAGGCAGGCCTCGAACGCGGCGCGCAGCTTCGCGGGGTCGTCGGGGACACGCGGCACGGAGACCGCGTCGCCGCCGTGGGCGCGGATGGCGGCCGCGAGCGCGGCCGTGTTCGAGTCGTAGATCTGCGCCGGGCCGAGACGCGTGCCCGGCGCGACGATCTCGTCGCCGGTCGAGAGGATCGCGACGCGCGGCCGCGCGTAGACGTCGAGCTCCGTGCGGCCGAGGGCAGCGGCGACGCCGATGCGCGCCGGCGTCAGCAGCGCGCCCGGGACGAGCGCCGTCTCGCCGGCGACGAGGTCGCTGCCCGCGCGTCCGATGTTCTGGCCGCGCTCCGCCGCCCGGTGGAACAGCACCGCGTCTCCGTCGCGCGACGTCTGCTCCACCATCACCACGGCGTCGGCGCCGTCGGGCACCGGCGCGCCCGTCGCGATGCCCGTGCACGTGCCGGGCGCGAGCGGGCTCTCCGGCGCATGTCCCGTGTAGACGAAGCCGTGGAGCGGGAGGCGGACGGGCGAGTCGGGGGAGGCGCCGGCCGTGTCCGCGGCGCGGACGGCGTAGCCGTCCATCATCGCGCGCCGGAACGGCGGGACGTCGAGCGTGGCGACGAGCGTCGTCGCGAGCACGCGCCCGTCGGCCGCGTCCAGCGGCACACGCTCGACGCGCTCGATCGGCTCGCCGTGCACGGCGAGGATCGCGTGCGCCTCGTCCATCGCGATCACGCGGCGGTCCGGACGGTACGGCATCAGCGTCGCGCCTCCCGGACCAGGTGCGCCAGCTCGGGGAGCACCAGCTCCTCCATGCCGAGCCGTACGGCGTGTTCGGAGCCGGGCAGCGCGATCACGACCGTCTGCCCCGCGAGTCCGGCCGTCGCGCGCGTGAGCATCGCGGCCGCGCCGATTTCCTGATAGCTCAGCATGCGGAACAGCTCGCCGAAGCCGGGCAGCCGCTTCGTCAGCAAAGCGTCGATGGCCTCGAACGTGCCGTCGCGGCTCGTGATGCCCGTGCCGCCCGTGGTGACGATCGCATCCACTCCGTCCTGCGCCAGCCGTTCGATCGCGGCGCGTACCTGATCGGGCTCGTCCTTCAGCAGCGAGCGGCCGTGCACCGTGTGCCCCTTCGCCGCCAGCATCTCCGCAATCGCGTTCCCGCTCGTGTCCGTGTCGGGCGTGCGCGTGTCGCTGATCGTGATCACGTGCACAGACACCGACGCCGGCGCCGTGCGCCGATGGTCCGTAGCCGACATCGGGACGATTGTATTCGGGTCGGATCTGATCAGGTCGGATCAGGTCTGATCAGGTCGGATCGGGTCTGATCAGGTCGGATCGGGTCTGATCAGGTCCCGCCTTCGCCCTCCTCCGCCCTTCGGGCTACGGAGGGCTTCGGCGGATCAGGTCGGATCAGGTCGGATCAGGTCGGACCCGCCGTCGCTCGCGTCGTGGGCTCCGGCGGGTCAGGTCGGGCATCTCCGGGGGCTTTCCCAGGCCCGCTCGCCGTTCGCTGATCTTCCGTAGCGGCGGACCTTCAGGTCCGCCAGGCTCCGCGGACCTTCAGGTCCGTCCGGCTGGGCCGTGTGATCGAACATCCTCCGGGTGCTGAAGGCGCGACTGTGCATCCGCAACCCAAGGCCCGAAGCCCAAAGTCCAAGGGCCCAGAGCCTTGCGCCTCTTCCATCCGGTGCGCTAAGATCGTGATTTCGTGAGTTGCCCGCCGCCCTCTCAGGGGCCCTGGCGGATGCGACGGCCCCGTGCGCCCTTAGCTCAGTTGGATAGAGCGTCTGGCTACGAACCAGGAGGTCGCAGGTTCGAGTCCTGCAGGGCGCGCCACCTCACACCATCTCCAGCTCAATCACTCTTTTCGCCATCGCGATCAGCGCCTCTTCCGCCGGTCTGCACTGAATCCCCAGTACCTCCTTCGCGGCCTGTGAGGACGTCCGCTTCGGCGGACCGAGGTCCGGGACGATCTGCTTGACCGCCGGATCGAGTCGGCCGAGCAGCCGCGTCAGGAAATCCGGCAGCGCACCCCTCGGCATCTTCTTCCTGAACTGCGGGAACTCGCGCCCGAGAATCCGGCCCATGTCGGCCAGCGTCAGGGCGCCATCCGAGACGATGAAGCGGCGGCCGGCGGCGGCCGGCGTCTCGAGCGCGGCGAGGTGCGCGGCGGCGACGTCGCGGACGTCGGCGATCTCGACGCCCCAGTTCGGCACGAGCGGATAACGGCCGCGCAGGAACATCAGGACCAGGTCGGCCGAGCTCTGCACGCCGCTATCCAGCGGCGGCCCCATGACGAACGACGGATTGATCGCCACGAGCGACATCGTCGTCGGCATGCCGCTCAGGAAGTTCCAGGCGGCGCGTTCGGCGAGAGCCTTCGAGCGCGAGTAGCTGTCGGTTCGAGGAGAGTCGGTGACCGCCCAGTCCGCCTCGGTCAGCACACGCGTCGGGTCGGGTGGATGTCCCGCCCAGATTGCCGCGCACGACGAGGTCAGCACGGTGCGCTCGACGCCGACGTCGGCGGCGGCGCGCAGCACGCGGAGCGTGCCGTCGCGCGCGACGGGCACGAGCGCGTCGCGCTCGACCGGCGCAACCAGCGGGAACGCCGACGCGAGGTGGAGCACATACCGGCAGCCCTGCATCGCCTCGACCCAGCCCTCGTCGGCAAGCAGCTCCGCGTGCACGAACGAGAGCCGCGGACCCGGCTCGCCCACCGCCGCGCGGACCGCGGCTTCGGCCTCGGGCCGTCGAATGGTGCCGCGCACGCGATAGCCTCGGGTGAGCGCCTCCCGGATGACGTGTTTCGCGATGAACCCTCGCGCGCCCGTGACCAGCACCAGATCGCCTGAACCGCCCGCGTCTTCCATCCCGTCGCCTCCTTGCCGACGTCGCATGCCGGGGCCGCGTTCCGGCCACCTCTGCGGCACCCGCCCCGATTCTTCCACATAATCGGCAGATGGGCGTTCGTCTGGCCCCGATCGTCCGCGGTCAGCCAATCACCCTGGATGCGCTGCAGGACAGGCGTCTGGCCGTCGACGGCAACGGCGAGCTGTATCAGTTCCTCGCGCTGATTCGCCTCCCCGACGGCACGCCGTTGCGCGATTCACACGGACGCGTCACCTCGCACCTCTCCGGACTCTTCTACCGCGTGACGCGGCTGATCGCCGATTACCGCGTGCAGCTCGTGTTCGTCTTCGACGGCGCGCCTCCCGAGCTGAAGGCCGCGGACCTGGCGCGGCGCCGCGCGGTCCGCGCCCGCTACGACGAGGAGCTCGCCGAAGCGCGTGCCGCCGGCGAC
>CAYUPN010000164.1:0-6516 GCA_964446605.1 uncultured Bifidobacteriaceae bacterium
TGTCCGGTACTGACGTTGAGGGCGTGAATCGGATCAGGTCGGATCGGGTCGGATCGGGTCGGATCAGGTCGGATCGGGTCTGATCAGGTCCCGCCCGCGCTGGTGTCGAGTGCGCGGGCGGGTCCGCCGAAGCCCGCCGCAGTCTGCAGGACGGCGGGCGAAGGCGGACGGATCAGGTCTGATCAGGTCGGATCAGGTCTGCGCGACCGCTCGATGATCCCTGCTCGCGGTCGCGCGCCTGTGGCGGGGCTGAAGCCCCGCCGCTACAGGCATCTCTCTCGAAAGTTTCTTGCTTCCCGTTTCTGCCTTCGTCCTTACTTCGCCAGCATGCGCGCGAGAGACAGCAGCGCCGGATCCAGCGTGCGCCGGGTCGCGACGACTTCGGCCAGCGGCGTCGTCTGCACTCTCGAGCCGACGAGTCCGACGAGCGTGCCATGCTCTCCGGTCGCGAGGCGCTCGACGGCGGCGGCGCCGAGCCGGCTCCCCAGCAGGCGATCGAACACGTTCGGCGAGCCGCCGCGCTGCACGTGCCCCAGCGTGGTCGCGCGCAGCTCGTAGCCGGGATCGGCCTTCGACAGCCACTCCGCCAGTTCCGCCGCGCCATAGCGCGCTCCCTCGGCGACCACGATGATCGCGTGCGTCTTGCCACCGCGATAGAGGCGCTGGACCTCGGCGGCCACGTCCTCCGGTCCGATGTCGACCTCCGGCACGACCACCACTTCGGCGCCGCCGGCGATGGCGGACATCACGGCGAGATAGCCGGAATCGCGGCCCATCACCTCGACGAGGAACGCGCGACGGTGCGACGCGGCCGTGACGCGCAGGCGGTCGATGGCCTCGAGCGCGACGTTCAGCGCGGTGTCGACGCCGAGCGTGATGTCGGCGCCGTGCAGGTCGTTGTCGATCGTCGAGGACACGCCCACCACCGGTACGCCGCGCTGGTGCAGCGCATGGCTGCCGGTCTGCGTGCCGTTGCCGCCGATGACGACCAGCCCGCCGATGTCGTGATCGTCGAGCGCGTCGAGCGCGCGCCGCTGCCCCGCCTCCTCCTTGAACGCCGGCGCCCTGGCGCTGCCCAGCATCGTCCCGCCAAGCTGGATGATCCCGCCGACGTCGCGCGCGCCGAGCGGCATGAACCGCCCGTCCATGAGGCCCGCGAAGCCGTCGCGTACGCCGAATGCCTCCCATCCCCGATCGACCGCGGCACGGACGACCGCGCGAATGGTCGCATTCATGCCGGGCGCATCACCACCACTGGTAAGTACTGCAATCCGCATCAGGTGATCTTAGTAGCTGGCGGCAGGCAGCTGGCAGCTGGCAGCTGGCAGCAGGCAGCTGGCGGCTGACACCAGGACGGCCGGCCTTCAGGCCGGCAATTCACAGGCGACCTTCAGACCGCCTATTCGCGACTCTGGGTAACATTCATCCATGACTCTTCCGGTGACCGGCTCCGCCGCGGCCATGGCGCGGCTCGTGCGCTCGGGTCAGCTGTCGGCCGTCGAGCTCGTCGAGTGGCATCTCGCGCGGATCGATCGTCTGAATCCCGCGCTGAACGCGTTCGTCGCCGTGGACGACGCGGGAGCGCGGCGTGCGGCCCGCGCGGCAGACGCGGCGCTCGCGGCCGGAACGCCGGCGGGGCCGCTGCACGGTGTGCCGGTCAGCATCAAGAGCTCAATCTCCGTCGCCGGCATGCCGTTCGAGACGGGATCGCGGTCGAGAGCCGGCGTTCGCGGCGACGAGGACGCGCCGCTGGTCGCACGGCTCCGCGCCGCCGGCGCCATCGTCCTCGGGGTCACCAACGTCGCCGAGGCGCTCATGGCGTGGGAGACCGCGAACCCGTTGTACGGCCGCACGAACAGCCCGTGGGCGCTCGACCGGACGCCGGGCGGATCCAGCGGCGGCGAGGCGGCGGCCATCGCCGCGGGCCTGTCGGCCGGCGGCATCGGCAGCGACGGCGGCGGGTCCATCCGGGTGCCGGCGCACTTCTCGGGGATCTGCGGGCTCAAGCCGACGCCCGGTCGCGTGCCGGCAACGGGCCACTTTCCGCCGTGCGGCGGCCCATTCGCCCTCACCGGCGTCGTCGGGCCGATGGCACGCACGATCGAGGACCTCGATCTGCTCTTCCGGGTGGTCAGCGGACCGGATGCCGGCGACCCGAATGGCCACCCGGTACCGCTCGATCCGTTCGCGACCTTCGAGCAGCTGCGGCGCCAGGACGCGCCGCTGGTGGTCGGCGTCTTCGAAGACGACGGGATCGTGCCGGTGGACGCGGACACTCGTGCGGCGGTGCGGCAGGCCGCGCGCTGGCTGCAGGACGCCGGTCTGCGCGTCGAGCCGGTCCGGCCCGACTGGCTCGAGGAGGCGCGGACGCTCTGGTGGGCGATCTTCGGGCGCGCCTCGCGCCTGCTGCTGGCGCCCGGGGTGCGCGGCCACGAAGAGGACGTGCATCCGAACCTCGTCGAGTTTCTCGAGTGGACCGAGCGCGACCCGCGCCTGACGGCCGAGGAGCTGCTGGCGGTCGAGATCGCGCGCGACGCGCTGCGCGCGCGGATGCTCGACCTGATGGCGCGCGTGCCGATCCTGCTCTGCCCCGTCGCGCCCATGCCGGCCTTCCGCCACGGGGAGCGGCGCTGGACGATCGAGGGGCGCACGGTGCACTATCTCGACGCGTGGCGCTATTGCGCGTGGTTCAACCTGCTGCAGAACCCCGGCGTCTCGGTGCCGGTGGCGACGTCGCCCGGCGGGCTGCCGATCGGCGTGCAGGTCGTCGCGCGCCCGTGGGACGAAGCCGGCGCGCTCGCGGTCGCAGCGGCGATCGAACAGGCGCGCGGCGCGTGGACACCGCCGCCGCCCCCCTACGGCGGCTGACACGGATGCCGATCCCGTGACCCCGCGCGCCCCGACCGTCCTGCTCGCGGCGGGCCTGCTGGCCTCGGTGGCCATCATCGCCGGCTTCGGGCTGTACGCCGCGCGCGAGATCCGCGCGCTCGGCGCCGAGCAGACGGCGATCGCCGAGCGCAACCGGCTCGACTCGCTGCAGCTGTTCCGGATCCAGAACAACCTCGCGAACCTCGCGACGTCGATGCGCGACATGGCGGACCGGACCGAACCGTATCCGGTCGTCGCCTGGCGGCAGACGTTCGAGCGGCTGCGCGCGGACCTGGACGAGGCGATTGCCGCGGAAGCGGCGCTGGCGCCGGCGCAGCGGCCCGCCCCGCAGCAGCAGCGCCTGCGCGCCGCCGTGGACAGCTTCTGGGCCTCGCTCGACGACGTCTTCCGGCAGGCGGCCGCCGGCGACGAGGAGGGGGCGCTGCGCCGCGTGCGCACCAGCCTGACCGCGCAGCACAGCGAACTCGTCGGCATCGTCTCGCAGTTCCTGGTGCTGAACAACCGCGAGCAGCAGGAAGCGGCCGAGCGCAACCGCGCGGTGTACGAGCGGGTGGAGCGCGAGATCGAGCTGCTCGTCGGCGTGCTGCTCGTGCTCGTCACCGTCATCGGCCTCTATACCATCGTCGCGACGCGGCGCGCCTTCCAGGAGGTCGCGCGCCTGTCGGGCGAGCTGCGGCACCTCTCGTGGCGGATGCTGCGGCTGCAGGAGGACCTGCAGCAGTCCTTCTCGCGCGAGCTGCACGACGAGTTCGGGCAGGTGTTCACCGCGATCGGCACGCTGCTCGGGCGCATCGGCCGCAACCTGCCGGCCGACTCGCCGCTGGTCCGGGACGTCGAGGAGGTGCGCGGCATCGCCCAGCAGACGCTCGAGCGCATCCGCGTCCAGTCGCGGCTGCTGCATCCGACGGTGCTCGACGACTTCGGCCTCGAGCGCGCCGTGCAGTGGTACGTCGAGCAGTTCAGCCGCCAGCACGGCATCGTCGCGCACTTCGAGACCGTCGGACCAATCGGCGTGGTGCCGCCGGAATCGACCATCCACATCTACCGGATCGTCCAGGAAGCGCTGACGAACGTCAGCCGGCACGCCGGCGCGAAGGAGGCCTGGGTCCGCCTCGGGCAGCGGAACGGACGGCTCCACCTCGAAATCGAGGACCGCGGCCGCGGGCTTCCCGCCGCACCCTCGACCGAGCGGGGGGTCGGCCTGGTCAGCATGCGGGAGCGGACGGAGCTCATGGGCGGCACGTTCGCGATCGGACCGGCGTCGCCCCGCGGGACGCTGGTGTCGGTCGACGTGCCGCTCGGCATCGTCCAGGCTTCCGTCCCCGGCCCGGCGCCCCTCACCTGAATGCACTAGGGTGTTTTGACCAGCGGATCCGTAGAATCCCCACTATGCCAGCCAGCATCCGCGTCATCCTCGTCGACGACCACGCGCTCGTGCGCCAGGGGTTCCGCCGGATCCTCGAGGACGATCCCGAGATCGTCGTGGCGGGCGAGGCGGGCAACGGCCTGGACGGCGTCGCGCTCGTCAAGAAGGCCGATCCGGACGTCGTCGTAATGGACATGTCGATGCCGGAGATGAACGGCCTGCACGCGACGATGGAGATGGTGAAGCAGCGGCCGTCGACGAAGGTGCTGATCCTGAGCATGTATTCGGACGAGCAATACGTCCGGAACGCCCTCGACGCGGGTGCCCGCGGCTACATCCTGAAGAACGCCATCGAGAACGACCTCGTGCGCGCGGTGAAGGCCGTGGCCGCCGGCGAGCGGTATCTCAGCCCCGAGCTGTCGGGGGCGCTCATCGACGCCATCAAGAGCGGCACGTTCGACAAGTCCTCCGATCCCTACGACCGGCTGACGCAGCGCGAGAAGCAGGTGCTGCAGCTCATCGCCCACGGCAAGTCGAACAAGGAGATCGCGGTGATGCTGGATCTCAGCGTCAACACCGTCGCCGTGCACCGCGCGAACCTGATGTCGGCGCTCGGCGTGCACAAGACGGCGGAGCTCGTGCTGTTCGCCGTGCGGAAAGGACTGGTGCTGCCGGAGTGAGCGTCCCCCGAGTGCTGTGCGGCGCGATCCTGGCCGCCGCCGTGAGTCTGACCGCCCAGGAGCCGCCTCCCGTGAGGCTGACCGACGTCACCCGCCAGGCCGGGCTCTCCTTCGTGCACGACAACGGCGCGTTCGGGAAGAAATTCCTGCCGGAGACGCTCGGGTCGGGCGCGGCGTTCTTCGACTACGACGGCGACGGCGATCAGGACCTGCTGCTCGTGAACGGCACCAGCTGGCCGGGGCAGCCGTCGAGGGGGAGCCGCAGCCGTCTGTACCGCAACCGCGGGGACGGCACGTTCGAGGACGTCACCGCCGGCTCGGGGCTCGACGTCGAGCTGTACGGGATGGGGGTCGCGGCCGCCGACTTCGACAACGACGGGCGGCCGGACGTGCTCATCACCGCGGTCGGCCAGAACCGCCTGTTCCGCAATCTGGGCAACGGCCGGTTCGCCGACGTCACGGACAAGGCGGGGCTGGGCGGCCGGCCAGGCTTCAGCACCTCGGCGCTGTGGTTCGACTATGACCGCGACGGCCGGCTGGATCTGCTGATCTGCAACTACGTCCGCTGGACGCCGGACACGGACATCCACTGCAGCCTGGACGGGAAGGAGAAGTCCTACTGCACGCCGGAGGCGTACCGCGGCACGACGTCGTGGCTGTTCCGCAATCGGGGGGACGGGACCTTCGAGGACGTGACCGCGAAGGCGGGGCTCTTCGACATCACGTCGAAGTCGCTCGGCGTGACGCTGATGGACTACGACGGGGACCCCTGGCCGGACGTGTTCATCGCCAACGACACGCAGCCCAACAAGCTGTATCGCAACAACGGCGACGGCACGTTCACGGAGCTCGGATTGAAGGCGGGGCTCGCGCTGAGCGAGGAGGGGCGCGCCCGCGCCGGGATGGGCGTCGACGCGGCGGACGTCGACAACACGGGGACCAGCACCGTCGCGGTCACGAACTTCTCGGGCGAGATGGTCGGCCTGTACCGGCCGGTCGGCGAGGGGCAGTTCCAGGACGCGGCGCCGCGCAACGAGGTCGGGCGCGCCTCGCGGCAGACGCTCGGCTTCGGCCTCTTCTTCTTCGACGCGGATCTCGACGGGCTGCAGGATCTGCTCGTCGTCAACGGCCACATCGACGAGGCGTTCACCCGCGTGACAGGACGCATCGGCTACGCCGAGCCGCCGCACCTGTTCCACAACCGCGGCGGCGGCCGGTTCGTCGACATCGCGACAGCCGTGGGCGGCGGGTTCAGCGATCCGAAGGTCGGGCGCGGCGCGGCCTTCGCCGACATCGACAACGACCTCGATCTCGACATCCTCGTCACGACCAACGGCGGTCCGGCCTTCCTCTACCGGAACGACACGCCCTCGCGCCAGGCGCTGCGGCTCGTGCTGCGCGGCACGGTCTCGAACCGCGACGCGATCGGCGCAAGAGTGCGGGTCTTCGCCGGCGCCGAGCGCTTCACGCGCCTGGTCAAGACCGGGTCGAGCTACCTGTCACAGTCGGAGCTGCCCCTGACGTTCGGGCTCGGCCGGCACGCGAAGGCGGACCGGATCGAGATCGAGTGGCCCAGCGGCA
>CAYUPN010000165.1:0-6498 GCA_964446605.1 uncultured Bifidobacteriaceae bacterium
CTTTTCCAAAAGCAGGATGTCATGCGGTATTAGCGTCCCTTTCGGGACGTTATCCCCCACTCGAAGGCAGGTCACCCACGTGTTACTCACCCGTTCGCCACTCTACTCAGGGCCGAAGCCCCTTTCGCGTTCGACTTGCATGTGTTAGGCACGCCGCCAGCGTTGATTCTGAGCCAGGATCAAACTCTCATGTTAAAGATCGTGGCCCGCTCCCGCACCGGCGAACCGGCACGTCGGCGGGACAATCCGTTAACGCGAGCAGTCTGTCGACTTTGGCTCTGCGTTGCGCGCGGCCGCGCCACCCCGCCGGGCCGGAGCCCCGCGAGACGACCGCCGCGCAGTCTTCGTTGAGTATCGACGGGCGAACCAGCGCCGCCCGGACGGACTCGCGTCCGCCCGCGCCTTGCCAGCGCGCCGTCAGGCTGATACTCGACGGGTTGCGACAGACCCGACCCGACTCCGGAGAGCCGGCCAGGCCTGCTGTGCTTGCACGTCCTATCCAGTTTTCAAAGAACCGGCCCGACCCTGACAGGCCACCGGGCCCCGGGAGCCGCTGCTCCTCCCGGCGAGCACCCCCTCGACGACCAACCGTCGTATGGGGAACCTTCCAATACTATCGAAGCAACCGAAGCCTGTCAACCCCTTCAGGGCAACCCCTCTGCCTCCACACTCGAAGCGTCGACAGCAAAGGATGGCTTACGCCGGCCCGGTTGTCCTCGTGAGCTTTCCGTGTCCAGCTTGGGGTCCCGACAGGAAGCCGGGCCAACTTGGGGACGAACGTCGAAAGCGAAATTCCATCGTACGCGTCCGGGGAGGGTGTGTCAACCCCTCTGTCGAGCTGGCTCGAGGGCCTATATCACCCTGTTGCCCGGCTCGACCCCCGGCGCGCGTCCGCACCACCCTGCCACACATACGGTGGTCCAGAGCCGCACAGACGAAGTCACTGTACGATGTGGCCGGCAGGAAGTCAAACCCGACCGGATCGGGTCCGAGCGCCGGCGGTGGGTGGGGTGACCACCAGCGCCGCCGCTAGGGACGCGTGACCCGAACGGCGTGCCGGCCCGCCTGGAGCACGACCGGCACCGAGCTCGCCTCCAGCCGGTGCTTGATATCGGTCACCCGCTCGCCGGCCAGCCTGACCCCGCCCTGTTGAATCTTCCGGCCGGCGTCGCTGGCCGAGGACGCCAGCCCCGCTTCCACCAGGATCCGCGTCAGCGGCTTCGCTCCCTCGGCGCCGAAGTCGATCGCCACGTCACGGAGCTCCGACGGCAGCTCCCCTCTGGCGTGGACCCGATCGAACTCCGCGGCGGCGAGCGAGGCCGCGTCGGCGTCGTGGAACGCGGCGACGATCGTCTTGGCGAGATGCACCTTGGCCTGCTTCGGATGCAGCGCGCCGTCGGCCACCTGCTGCTCGAGCGCGTCCACCTCCGCGTCGGCAAGATCCGTGAGCAGCCGGTAGTACCGCCACATCAGCGTGTCGCTGATCGACATCAGCTTGCCGAACATCTCGCCCGGCGGCTCGGTCACGCCGACGTAGTTGCCCAGGCTCTTCGACATCTTCTCGACCCCGTCCAGCCCCTCCAGCAGCGGCGTCGTCATCACGATCTGCGGCGGCAGATCGAACGCCGGCATGATGTCGCGCCCGACGTTCAGATTGAAGAGCTGATCCGTCCCCCCGAGCTCCACGTCGGCGCGCAGGGCCACGGAGTCGTACGCCTGCACGAGCGGGTACAGGAACTCGTGCACGGCGATCGGCTGCCCCGCGTCGAACCGCTGGCGGAACTCCCGCCGCTCCATCATCTGCGCGACGTTGTACTTCGCCGCGAGCCTGATCAGGCCGTCGCTGCCGAGCGGAATCAGCCAGCGGCTGTTGAATTCGACCACGGTCCTGTCCCGATCGAGCAGCTTGAACACCTGGTTCGTGTAGGTCTCGGCGTTGCGCTCGATCTCGGACGTCGACAGCGGCGGCCGCGTCTTCGATCGGCCCGTCGGATCGCCGATCATCGCGGTGAAGTCGCCGACGACGAACACCACCGTGTGGCCGAGCTCCTGGAAGTGCTTCATCTTGCGAATCAGCACCGTGTGTCCCAGGTGCAGGTCCGGCGCGGTCGGATCGAAGCCGACCTTCACGACGAGAGGGCGGCCGAGCGCGAGGCGGGCGCGCAGGTCGTCGAGCCGCACGACGTCCACGCAGCCCTGTGTCAACCGCGCGATCTGCTGATCGATGGTCATCCCGAGAGTTACTATACCGTCAGCGTGACCGATATCTCCCGCCGCGGGATGCTGAAGCTGCTGACCGCCGGTCTCGCGGGCGCCGCCGCGGGCGCCGCCGCGCACGGCTACGCCTGGGAGCGCCACGCGCTGCAGCTGGTCAAGGCGGACCTCGCGGTGACGGGGCTGCCGCCGCCGCTCGAAGGGCTGCGCATCGGCCTCATCACCGACCTGCATCTGAGCGCGCTCGTCCCGCCGGAGGACGTCGAGCGCGCGATTGCGATGACACAGGCCGCACGCCCGGACATCATCGTCTACGGCGGCGACTACCACTCCTACTTCGATCGCGCCTACATCCAGCCGGTGACGGAGCTCGCCGCGCGCGCCTCGGCCCCGCATGGCGTCTTCGCGGTCCTCGGGAACCATGACGACGAGCGGGAGATGCCGGCGGCATTGACACGCCGCGGCATCGAGGTGCTGCGGAACACGCATACGACGCTGCGCGTCCGCGGGGAACAGCTGACGCTGGCCGGCATCGACTTCTGGGTGAAGAACGCGGCATCGGCCGTGTCGCGAGCCGTCCACGGCGCGCGCGCGCCAGTGGTGCTGCTCGCGCACGACCCGCGCCGTCTGTACGAAGCGGCGGATCTGGGTGTCGGCGCGGTGCTCTCCGGGCACACGCACGGCGGCCAGGTGGTGCTGCCCCTCATCGGAGCGCCGGCGGCCAAGCGGTTCCCGGTCGCCGGAGGGCTCGCGACGCGCGGGGAGACCCGACTGTTCGTCAGCCGGGGGGTGGGAACCGTCGTGCTCCCGATTCGCGTGAACTGCCCGCCGGAAGTCGCCGTGCTGACCCTGAGACGCCCGGCCGGGGCACGAGCGGGCTGACGCCCGCCCCGGCGCTTCCAGCCGATCGACCGGAATCACGCCCGTCCTACTGACGGTACTCGCGATACGGCAGCTGGCAGTCGTGCTTGCGCAGGAAGTTCAGGAACCGCTTGTAGTCGTCAGGCGGCAGATTGAACAGCTTCACCACAATCCGGTAGTTCCCGCGCGCCTCTTCGAGGCCGCGGCGCACCAGGGCCCGGACGTTCTCGCGCGTGATCTCCCGCTGCATGTAGAGCGGGTACACGGTCGTCCAGAACGACAGCCGATCCTCACGCAGCTGCCGATAGAGATCGTCGACGATCGTCCGCCGCCGCTGGTCGTCGGCCTCCGCCGGCTTCATGCGGCGGCGCCGCACCTCGACCGGCAGGTCCTCGACGCCCGCCTGCGGCACGCGCGCCTTGACGACGAGCCGCTCGATCGCGTTCTCGAGCTCCCGCACGTTCCCGGGCCACGCGTACTCGGTCATCGCGGCCAGCGCGTCCGGCGTCAGGCTGCGGACGACCGCGTACCCGTTGGAGAACCGCGCGAGGAAATGCTCGACGAGCGCGGGAATGTCCTCGCGACGCTCACGCAGCGGCGGCACGATCAGGTGAATGACGTTGATCCGGTAGAACAGATCTTCCCGAAACGCCCCCTCGGCAATCATCGCGCGCAGATCACGATTGGTCGCCGCGAGCACGCGCACGTCGACGCGTCCGCTCGCGCGATCCGCGCCGACCTTCTGCAGCTCGCCCGTCTCGAGGAACCGCAGCAGCAGCCCCTGCATCCGCAGCGTCATCTCGCCGATCTCGTCGAGGAACACGGTGCCGCGATCCGCGTGCTCGAGCTTGCCGGGCTTGTCGCGGTACGCGCCCGTGAAACTCCCCTTCACGTGCCCGAACAGCTCGGACTCGAGCAGCGTTTCCGGCAGCCCCGCGCAGTTGATGGCGACGAACGGCTCGCGCGCACGCGCGCTCCTCGCGTGGATGGCGCGCGCGACGAGCTCCTTGCCGACGCCGCTCTCGCCCGTGACCAGCACCTTCGCGTCGGACGCGGCGACGCGCGCGATCTCGTCGATCAGCTCGCGCAGGCGGGGGCTCGTCCCGATCAGCTGTGCATTCAGATGCCTCATGGCTGGCTGCACGCGGACGTCGGCGACGTGCGCGCTTCCGCCGGGACCACGACCCGGTTGATGCGTCGACACGGACGAGGGAGACGGCCTGCTGCGCACACCATCGCCGCCGGAACCCATGTGAGGAGAACGAAGCCGTGCATGGCGGCACGGCGCGCGATCAGAGCGGTGTCTCGACCGTACGCGGCTGCTCGACTCGGCCGCGCGCGTCGGCAGCGATGAGTGTAGCCAGACGCGTGGTCCGCGCAAGACCGAATCTCGCGGCTGAGTATCGGCCCCGATACGAATTTGTAAGCACAGGCGCAACGCGAGCCGGCGCACCGGGCGCCTGCTCATCGATGATCGCGCGGGAAGTGTCAGAGGAGATCGTGACGATCGGGCGCGAGGCGCGGATGCACCCGGTCCTTCGGCGAGAGCAACGGCGAGTCGACGGGCCACGCGATCGCCACGCCCGGGTCGTCCCAGGGAAGACCCGCCTCGCCCTGCGGATCGTACAGGTCGCTGCAGAGGTACTCGACGTCCGCGTTGTCCGACAGCACGCAGAACCCGTGCGCGAAGCCCGCGGGGACGTAGAGCTGCCGGAACCGCTCGGCTTCGAGCGTCACCCCGCACCATCGGCCGAATGTCGGCGACCCTCGCCGCACGTCGACGACGACGTCGTAGACGGTGCCGGAGGTGACGCGCACGAGCTTCGCCTGCGGACGGCGCCACTGCCAGTGCATGCCGCGCAGGGTGCCACGCACCGAACTCGAGTGGTTCAGCTGGACAAAGCCGTGTTCGATGCCGTGCTCGCGGAGCAGGTCGGCGCGGTAGGCTTCGACGAACACGCCGCGCTCGTCGCGGAACACGCGCGCGTCGAGCAGCAGGACTCCGGGCAGCAGCGTGCTCACGACACTCACAGCGGCGACACTCCCGCGACGGGCTGCGCCGCGACCAGCCGCTCCAGGTAGTGCCCGTACGGGTTGTTCCGCATGGTCGCCGCGATGCGGCGCACGTCGTCGGCGTCGATGTAGCCGAGCCGCCAGGCGATCTCTTCGAGACACGCGAGCATCTGGCCCTGACGCTCCTCGATGCTCTGCACGAACATCGACGCGTGCATCAGCGACTCGAACGTGCCGGTATCGAGCCAGGCGATGCCTCGTCCGAGCAGTTCCACCCGAAGGCGGCCGCGCTGCAGATACGCCCGGTTCAGATCGGTGATCTCCAGCTCGCCCCGTGTCGACGGCCGGAGGCCCTCCGCGAGCTCGACGACATCGCCGTCGTAGAAGTACAGCCCGGTCACGGCATGCGGCGACCGCGGGTGGGCCGGCTTCTCCTCCAGTGACAGCGGCGCCCCCGTGTCGTCCAGCTCGACGACGCCGTACCGCTCCGGATCCCGCACCGTGTAGCCGAAGATCGTCGCGCCCGACGGACGCTGCGCAACCGTCCGGAGCAGCTCCGACAGCCCGGCCCCGTAGAAGATGTTGTCACCGAGCGCGAGGGCAACCCGGTCCCGTCCGATGAAGGCGCGGCCGATCAGGAAAGCCTGGGCCAGCCCCTCGGGCCTGGGCTGTTCGGCGTATTGCAGGCGAAGACCGACGTGGCGGCCATCTCCCAGCAGCTTCTCGAAGAGCGGCCGGTCGTCCGGGGTGGTGATGACGAGGATGTCCCGGATTCCCGCCAGCATCAACGTCGAGAGCGGATAGTAGATGAGCGGCTTGCTGTAGACGGGCAGGAGCTGCTTGGACACCGCCCGCGTGAGGGGATAGAGCCGGGTGCCGCTGCCACCGGCAAGGACGATACCCTTCAGCTCCGCCATTTCGACAGCCTACCACGGAGGCCGCCGGCGGTCCGGGACAGCACCCGGGCGGGAGGTCAGTTCCCGGCCTCACCCCCGGCCGACATCGCGGCTCCGCTCCCCGGCGGCGGCGCCATCTTCAGCAGCTGCATCCGGTTGGTGATTCCGAGCTTCTCGTAGATGACGGTGATGTAGTTCTTCACCGTCTGGCGGCCCAGCCCGTGCGCGTCGGCAACCTGGCGCGTCGTCGCGCCCTGGAGCAATGCTTCGTAGATCTGGCGTTCCCTGGGAGTCAGGCAATACAGATTCCGGTCGCTCACAGTCTCACCTCGCACCTGCCACTGGCCGGCGCGGCTCCGCCGGGGGACGGACCGACACCAGCATCCTGTGACCTGTATAGACGGACACGCCCCGAGAAGCCCCGGGTGCAAGGGACGGCAAAGTGCAGCATGCCGCTTCGCAGCAGGCCGGATCAGGTCGGATCGGGTCGGATCAGGTCGGATCAGGTCGGATC
>CAYUPN010000166.1:0-6469 GCA_964446605.1 uncultured Bifidobacteriaceae bacterium
AGCCCCTACAGGCGCGCCGCACTCATCGATCGGCGCGCCCGACCTGATCCGCCGAGCCCGCGAACGATCACGCGGGCGAAGGCGGGACCTGATCCGACCTGATCAGACCTGATCGGACCTGATCCGACCTGATCGGACCCGATCCGACCTGATCAGACCTGATCCGACCTGATCCGACCTGATCCGACCTGATCGGACCTGATCCGACCTGATCCGACCCGATCACGGCACCAGCACCACCCCCCACGGTCGGCTGCCGACCGGGATGCGGCGCACGATCTCGTTGCTCGCGGTGTCGATCACCGAGACGTCACCCGACGTGCCGTTGGCGGTGTAGAGCCAGCGGTTGTCGGCGCTGAGCGCGATCCCCCACGGACGCTGGCCGACGTCGGCGATCGAGCCGATCTGCGAGCGCGACTCGATGTCGAGGATCGCGACCCCGCGACCGCGGCCGGTCGCGACGTAGAGCCGCCGGCGATCCATGTCGAGCGCGAGCCCCATCGGCAGCGGGTTCGGCGCCGCCGGGGGCGCGGTGATCGGGATCGTGCCGAGGATCTCGTGGCGCTGCGCGTCGATCTCGGCGACGTTGCTGCCGACCTCGGCGCTGACGAATGCGCGCGAACCGTCGGGCGTGAACACGACCCAACGCGGACGGCCGCCGGTGGGCATGTGCGCGATCACCTGGAGCGTGCGCGTGTCCACCGCGACGACCTCGTTGGTCTCCTCGCACGTTACGTAGACCACGTCGCCGTCCGGCCGCACTCCGACCCCTTCGGGCTCCTCGCCGACCTTCACGACCCCCTTGAACTCGCCCGTCTCGAGATCGAGCGCCGTCATCTCGGCGGTCTCCTCGTTCGAGATGTAGAGCGTGCGGCCGTCGGGCGAGATGTCGAACGCCTCCGGGTCCTGGCCGCTCGGCAGCGTCTGCACGAGCGTGCGGCTCTCGAGATCGATCACGCCGATGCCGTCGGCCGACCGGTCGGGCGGCGGGAGCGTGGACGGGTCGGTCCCGGGCGGCGACATCGGCGAACCCGAGAGCGCGACGTACAGCCGCCGGCCATCCGGTGACGCGCGCATCCCGCGCGGGCGCTTGCCGACGTCGATGCGCGCGACGACGGAGCCCGCAGCCGGATCGACGATCGCGACCTGGCCATCCGTCTCCAGCGACACCGCTGCGTGCGTCCACCCTTCCGGCGAGGCGGCGTGCTCAGTCGGCCCGCTCGTGCAGGCCGCAGCCAGCAGCGCCAACCCCAGGGTCAGTCCGTGCAATCCCGTGCTCATCCGCATGAAGTCATGCTAGCGGCCGGCCGGCTGAGTGTGCAAATTGGGCTTTGGGCCTTCGGCCTTGGGCCTTGGGCATTCTCGGAACTGCTGCACCCTGCCGCTCTCAGCGGCGATGTTCGTTGTCACGCTGCGCGACGGCGAACATACTCCGGGCGAGCATCAGGCCCCCGGTATGGCCAGTTGAAGCCCAAGGCCCAAAGCCGAAGGCCCAAGGCCAGCCCAAGGCCCAAGGCCGAAAGCCCAAAGCCAGCCGAATGGCCTTCGGCCTTCGGCCTTGGGCCTTGGGCTAGAGGGCGCCCGGAAGTCCTCATGTCGAGCTTCCGGGCGTAATGGTAGAATGACGAAGGCCCTGCGCTGATTCGTGATGGCTCGGAGCATCGGTTGAGCCAATGCACCACCAAGCGAATCGCGACGGCCGCCCAGTGTGCATGCCTCCGCAGTGAGGAAGCCTGACGGGTGGCTGGAAGTTTCAAAGCGGTTCCACCTGCAACCGCAGGTTCAACGACCTCCCCACACGGCAAAGCGGGGCCCGCTTTCATACGCGTCTTCATCCCGGCTCCCGGGGCACGCTCCCGGAGTCTCTCGTGCCCCCGCACCTCGGGGGCATCGCCGGGCAGCTCCGTGCGTGCGCATCCGTCGACAGCTCTCATTCCGGCGACCGATCGTGAACGGCGCACCGGCGTCATGCGGCTGAAGGACCACGCAGCGGCCGCGCTGCGACAGGGCCGCGTGTCCGGTCGCGCCGCGGACATGCATGGCTGATCGACCGTACGGGATGTCCGCCGCATCGGCTATCGTGGCTGAGACCGGCGAGCACGCGCTCATCGAGCGCATCCGCCGGCGGCTGCCGCCCGCCCCAGACTGGCTGGTCGTCGATGTCGGCGACGATGCGGCGGTCGTCGAGCCGGTTCGGGGGGAGCTCGAGGTCATTACGGCGGATGCCGTAGTGGACGGCGTGCACGTCGACCGGCGCTTCACGCCGCCCGCCGCGATCGGGCACCGGGCCGTCGCGGTGAACCTGAGCGATCTGGCGGCGATGGGCGCCCGGCCACGGCTGATGACGCTCTCGCTGGCGCTGCCGGCCGATCTGCCGCTGTCCGACTTCGATGCGCTCATCGACGGCGCGCTCGAGCTGGCGTCGCGTGAACGGACGCGCCTCGTCGGCGGTAATATCACGCGCACTCCGGGCCCGCTCGTCGTCGACGTGACGGCGATCGGCAGTGTGCCGCGCCGGCGTGTGCTGCGGCGTGCGGGCGCCCGGCCGGGGGATGACGTTTTCGTCAGCGGCACGGTAGGAGATGCGCGTGCCGGGCTGGCCCTGCTGAGCTCGAACGAAGCGGGACCGCATGAGCTGGTGGCACGTTACCTGCAGCCTGAGCCCCGGATCCGGTTGGGGACGGTGCTCGCGCGCAACCGCGCGGCCACCTCGGCCGTCGATCTGAGTGATGGGCTGGCCGACGGGCTGGCCCGGCTGGCGGAGGCCGGCGGGGTCGGCTTCGAGGTGCAGGCCGACGCCCTGCCTGTGAGCGACGCCGCGCGCCAGGTGTTCCAGGCGCGCGGGGCGGACCCGGTTCGCGAAGCGCTCGCGGGAGGCGACGACTACGAGCTGCTGTTCACCGCGCGCCGGCGCGACGGCGGGCGGCTGCGCACGGCGCTGCAGCAGTGCCGGCCGCTCCGCGTGACGCGCATCGGCGTCGTGACGAAGGGGGGCGGCTGCACGGTCGTCCGGCCCGACGGCTCGCGGGAGCCGGTCGCCGGCGGCTACGAACATTTCACCTGATGCTCGCGCACTCCACCTGGCGGAAAGTCGCGATTCTCCTCGTCGGCGCGGCGGGGTTCGTGTGGATGTACGAGGCCACCGTCCTCGACTCGCGCGAGGAAGCCGCGGCGTTCGAGCGCGCCGACCAGTCGCCGCCGAAGCCCGGCGCGCGCCTGCGCTTCAGCGCCACGGCCTACTGCAAGGGGACGACGACGGCGTCGGGCGTCAACGTGCGCTCGGGCATTGCCGCCGCCGATCCCGCGCTGCTTCCCGTCGGCTCCGTCGTCGAGATCGACGCGCCGGGCTCGAAGTACGATGGCATCTACACCGTGCTCGACACCGGGCCGAAGGTGAAGGGGCGTCACCTCGACCTGTACATGTGGAGCTGCCACGAGGCGCTGCGCTTCGGCCGCAAGTCGGTGCGGATCACCGTGCTGCGGCTCGGATGGAACCCGCAGCACAGCGCACCGGACACCGTGGACTCGCTGTTCAAGCAGCGCGAAGCGGAACGCGCGGCGCAGAAGGCACCGGAAGCAGCGATCGCTGCCACTGCCGCGTCGAGCGACAACACGGGCGCCGGCGCGTCGCCGGATACAGGAGCACAGGCCGCCCCCGCATCGCCGCAGCAATAGCCGCGGATCCCGCCGAAGCGCGGAGCGCGGAGGCGGAGACCTGATCGCGCGCCCGCGAGCAGGGATCAGCGAGCGGCGCGCGGACCTGATCCCGCCGAAGCGCGAAGCGCGGAGGCGGGGACCCGATCAGACCTGATCGCGCGCCGCGAGCAGGAATCAGCGAGCGGCCGCGCGGACCTGATCAGACCTGATCAGCCTCGCCTCTGCCGAAGGTTCCGGCGAGGCCCGCCGGAGTCCGCGCGTTTGACGCGCGGCGAAGGCGGGACCTGATCCGACCTGATCAGACCCGATCCGACCTGATCAGACCTGTTCAGGTTGAGCCCTCCGCCCTGCTTGAGGATACTTGGCAGGGTACGCCGTCTTTCCGATGCTCATTTCCACGGCAGAGGCCGTCGCCGCTCCGGACTATCGCGCGCTCGTGCTGGCGCGCATCGATCCGGCTCTGCCTCCGGTCATCCGGTCGGCCGCCGCGGATCTCGTCTGCAATCTGCTCACGGCGGCCACGCTGCCCGATCGCATCGACGCGCTCGCGGCGCTCGTCGAATGGATTCGCGAGGGGGGCAATCCCGAATCCGATCTGTTCACGCGCGGACCCGATCGCCTCGCGCTCGTGCGCGAGGTCGTGCTGCCGGATGCGTCGATCGCGCCGGCGTTCGAACAGGCCGTGCGCTCGTGCGTCAACGAGCTCGTCGCGGAGAATCTCTTCGGCGAGACCGGTATTCCCGGCCGGCGCGGTTTCACCGGCGAGCTGATCGATCGCCTGCTCGCCTACGTGCTGCCGGTGCCGCGCGACGATCATGACGCCGCGCGTCTGCTGCGACGGCTGTTCCCGCGCGATCGCGACCTCGAGTGGCTGGCGTCTCTCTCGCCGGAGCGCTTCGTGCAGTTCGCGACGCTCTTCTTCCAGGAGAGCCCGCTCGCGCACGACGGACCGGGATCGCTCGCCGATGCCTTCGCCGACGGCTTCCGCCTGCTCGCCGCGCGCGCGCTCGCCGAAGGGCTCGACGATCGGCTGCGTGCGCGCATGCCGCGCGGGCCCGTCATCGACTCCCCGTTCCTGCGGCTGAACCGCGCGACCGACGACGTGCTCGCCGCCTGGCGCAGCGGCGGGGACATCGAAACGGCGGCGTCGCTGTGGCGCGCCGAACGCGCCGGCTGCCGCGCGCTCGTCGCCGAAGTGCAGCGCCGGCTCCAGTCCGAGGGCACCAGCGTCGACATCGTCTTTGCGCTCGAGGTGATCGATCGATGCCTCACGCGCATGTCGCTGATGCTCGAAGTCATCGAGGCGCCGCCCGGAGCGGCGCGCGTCGAAGCGGTGCACCGGCTCATCGTGCTGCTCGTCGACGGCGCGCACGAGGACCGGCGTGTCGGCGAGCTCGTGCGCTGGAACCTGCGACTGCTCGGACGCCGGCTCGTCGACCGCAGCGGCGACACGCGCGAGCCGTATGTCGCGACCGCGCGCGACGAGTACCGCGCCATCTGGCGTGCTGCAGCGCTCGGCGGGCTCGTGATCGCGATGGTGGCGGCCGTCGCGATGCTCGTGCGCGACCTCGGCCTCGCGCCATTCCAGTCGGGGCTGCTGGCGGGCGGCGTGTTCGCGGTCGGCTTTCTGGCGCTGCAGGCGGCGAATCTGGCTCTGGCCGCGCGACAGCCGCCGCTCGTCGCGGCGACGTTGGCGTCCATGCTGCGCGGGCGGCGCGATCGCGAGCGGTTGGACGAGATCGTCGACTTCACCGCGCGCGTCTGCCACTCGCAGATTGCCGCCGCGCTCGCCAATGTGGGCCTCGCGGCAGTCGGCGCCGTCGCGCTCGACGCCGGCACGCGGCTGGCCACCGGCGCGCCGCTCATGAGCCCGCAGCGCGCGGTCCAGACGCAGCACGCGCTCGGCCTCTGGAGCGGCACACTGATCTATGCGGCCGTCACCGGCGTGCTGATCTGGCTGGCGACGCTGGCGGGCGGCTGGTTCGACAACTGGTCGACGCTGCGGCGCCTGCCGGCGGCCATCCGCGAGCATCCGCTCGGCCGCTACGTCGGCCAGCCGCTGATGGCACGGCTCGCCAACGCGTGGACCCACAACGCCGCCGGCATCGGCACCAACGTCGCGCTCGGCCTGATGTTCGGCCTGACGCCGGCGCTGGGCGGCTTCCTCGGCCTGCCGCTCGACGTGCGCCACGTCACGCTCTCGGCCGCCGAGCTCGCGCTGGCCACGTCGGCGCTGTGGCCCGACGGCTTCACCTTCTGGCTCGCCATCGCCATCCCCGGCCTCGTCGGCACCTTCGCGCTCAACCTGGCCGTCAGCTTCGGCCTGGCGTTCGTCAACGCCGCGCGCGCCTACGAGCTCTCCGCCGCCGACACCCTCGAACTGGGCCGCCGCTTCCTCGCGCGCGTGGCCACGCGGCCGCTGGAGTTCATCCTGCCGTCACGCACGCCGCTCAAGCTGCCGGCGGACCACGTGCACGCGTGATCTGAAACGGGAAACGGGAAGGGCGCGAGCGCTCGATGACTTTCGACTCGCGCTCGCGCGTGAGGCGGGGTTCAGCCCCGCTTCAGCGCGCGCCCGCGAGCAGGGATCAGCGAGCAGCGCGCGCAGACCTGATCCGCCGAAGCTCGCAAACGATCGCAGGCGAGCGGAGGCGGGACCCGATCAGACCTGATCAGCCGAAGCCCGCGAACACGCGGGCGGAGGCGAGACCTGATCAGACCTGATCGGACCTGATCGGACCTGATCAGACCTGATCAGACCTGATCAGACCTGATCAGACCTGATCCGACCTGATCCGACCTGATCCGACCT
>CAYUPN010000167.1:0-1419 GCA_964446605.1 uncultured Bifidobacteriaceae bacterium
CCATCACGAACATCGAGCCCTCGATCACCATGAACCCGACGGTGCCCCACCAGATCAGGCCGTGGTGACCGAAGGAGTACTCGCGCAGCGCCGAGACATCGAGGGTCTGACGGCTCATGCGTGCGCCTCCGGGACGACCGGATCGGGCGACGTCGGTGCCATCAGCTCCGTCGCTTCCCCGGCTGCAGGCTTCTTCGGCCAGAACCAGCCGGTGAGCGTGATGAAGAGCGGCACGGCCGCGTACACCATGGTCCACGGGGTGAAGATCAGGCCGATGAGCAGCCCGCTCGTCACCACCGCGGTGAGAAACGGCCAGATCGACGGCTCGGGGAACTCGTCGCGGTGCATCGGCTCGGCGTCCATGACGCCGGTGACGAGCACATCGCGCCGATCGGATCGCAGCCCCGTCACGACCGGCGGATCCGGCGACCGCTCCCACACGGCGTGACGTCCCTCGACGACCGGCGGCTCGAGGAAGTTGTAGACGGGCGGCGGAGAGCTCGTGCTCCACTCCAGCGAGTCGGCGTTCCAGGGGTTCTCTCCGGCCGGCACGCCGGCTCGGGCGCTGCGCGCGAAGTTGTAGAGGAACATCGCGCCGCCGACCGCGAGCAGCGCGGCGCCGCTGCTGGACAGCAGGTTCAGGCCGCCCCACCCCATCCCGGCCGGATAGGTGTAGACGCGCCGCGGCATGCCCATCAGCCCCAGGATGTGCATCGGGAAGAACGTCAGGTTGAACCCGGCGAACAGCACGCCGAAGGTCCACGTTCCCAGCCGCTCGCCGTACATCCGGCCCGTCATCTTCGGGAACCAGTAGTACAGCCCGCCGATCAGCGGGAACACGGCGCCGCCGATGAGCACGTAGTGGAAGTGGGCGACGACGTAGAAGGTGTCGTGCACCTGCAGGTCCAGCGGCACCGACGCCAGCGTCACCCCCGACAGCCCGCCCAGCATGAAGATCACGACGAACCCGATCACGAACAGCAGCGGCGTCGCGAAGCGCGGACGCCCCTTCCAGAGCGCCGCGATCCAGCAGAAGATCTGCACCGCCGTCGGGATCACGATCACGAGGCTGGCCGCGGTGAAGAAGCTGAGCCCCAGCTGCGGCAGCCCGGTGGCGAACATGTGGTGGACCCACACGCTGAAGCCGACGAATCCGGTCGCGAACAGCGACAGCACGAGCGCGACATAGCCGAACGTGGGCCGCTGCGTGAAGGTCGTGATGATCATCGAGACCATCCCGAGCGCCGGGATGAAGATGATGTAGACCTCCGGGTGGCCGAAGAACCAGAAGAGGTGCTGGTACAGCAGCGCGTCCCCCCCTTCGGCCGGGTTGAAGAAGTGCGTCCCCACCAGCCGGTCGAGCAGCAGGAACGTGCTGCTCGAGACCACCGCCGGCATCGCGAAGATGATCATGAACGA
>CAYUPN010000167.1:1519-6461 GCA_964446605.1 uncultured Bifidobacteriaceae bacterium
TGGCACATCGCGCACGGCCCGTTCACGACCAGGTCGTGTCCGCGCCGCTGCAGGTCCGTCCCCGGCGGGCGCGCCGGCTGCCGCTGGGCCTGCAGCCAGGCGAGGAACTGGTCCATCGGCTCGGCGACGACTTCGAACGCCATGTGCGCGTGCTGGTGTCCGCAGAACTCCGCGCACTGCCCCCGGTACACACCCGGCCGATCGGCCTGGATCCAGAAGTGCGTGACGATGCCGGGAATCAGATCGCGCTTGCCGGTCAGGTTCGGCACCCAGAAGCTGTGGATGACGTCCCGCGACATCGTCTTGAGCACCACCGGCACGCCGACGGGAATGTGCAGCTCGTTCGGCGTGTTGACCCGCTCGGACGGGCTGACGTCGTGGTACTGGAACTCCCACCACCACTGGTGGCCGACGACGTCGATCGTCACGGCGCCGGGGCCGGAGGGAGACGTCAGCCCGCGCCCCGCGACGATGCTGTAGGTCGACAGGACGACGAGCGTGACCACGCTCACGGCGGCGGCGGAGGCAATGACGATGCCCAACCGGCGCGACGTCTCCGGCGCGTCGTCGGAGGGACGCCGCCGCCGCGCGATGGCCCACGCGAGCGCGCCGATGGTCAGCACGTAGACCACCGCGCAGACCCCGAAGAACCACCACGTCACGGCAGCCATCGCCGCGGCCTGCGGCCCGGCCGGCGCCAGCGGCGTCTGCACGCCGGCGCAGGCGGACGTGACCGCGGGCGCCGCGACCACGAGCAGGACGCGCGCGATCATGGCTGCCCCGTCTGACGCCGCCCCGGATACGGGGTGATGTTCTCCGGGGTGTGCGGCGTCATGTGATCGCTGCGGCCCGGCGCGGCGTCGATCGGCGTCTGGCCGCTCAGCGACTGCACGTAGGCGACGAGCTGCCACACCTGCTGGTCGGGGATCTTCCCGCGGAAGGCGGGCATGCCGTTCGGCCGCCCTTCGAGGATGGTGTGATAGATGTTCGCCGCCTCGAAGCCGTAGATCCACCGGTCGTCCATGAGCGCCGGCCCGATGCCGCCGCCCCCCTGCGCGTGGCAGCCGCTGCAGTTGTATTGCGTGAACAGACGCTTGCCTTCGCCGATGCCCCAGGCGTTCTCCTGGTAGGGGCTGAGCGTGCCGATGTCGGGCGGCGGACCGCCCGCGACGAGCGACGACTGCGATTCGGTCTGGGACCGCGCGGCGGCGACCGGCAGATCGCGGAACGGCCGGCTCTCGCGCTCGCACGCAAGGAGCGGAATCAGCAGCGCCGCCACGGCCCCGGCATGAACGGCCGCGCGCATGGTCATGGCAGCGAGAAGACGTGGAGCATGCCGCCCTTCGACGTGGCGCGCTTCAGGTCGGCCATCGCGCCGCCCCACCCCAGCGCGGCGGTGACGTCGCGCGTGTCCAGGTTGTTGACGACGACAGCGCCGGGCCAGCCGCCGACGCCGGACAGCACGGCGATGTACTGGCGGCCGTCGGGACCGCGATACGTGATGGGCTGGCCGATGATTCCCGAGCCGGTGCGGAACTGCCAGAGCAGCTCCCCCGTGCGCGCGTGCACCGCCTTGAACCAGCCGTCCATCGTCCCGTAGAAGACGAGGTCGCCGCCGGTCGCGAGCGTGCCGCTCCAGACCGGGAAACGCTCGCGCAGGCTCCAGACCTTGCGGCGCCCGATCGGATCCCACGCGCTCAGCTCGCCCATGTGCCCGCCCGGCCCCGCGTAGTAGCGCACGTTCGCCCCCACGAACGGCGTGCCGGCGATGTAGTTCGCCTCCAGGCTCTCCTGGTCCATGCAGAGGTTGTTGTGCGGGACGTAGATGAGCCCCGTGCGCGGAGAGAACGAGGCGGGCTGCCAGTCCTTCGCACCGGGCGACGGCGGGCAGATGTCGCGCACGACGACGCCGACCTGCGGCTCCTTCTCCTTGACCGGAATCAGCCGGCCCGTCTTCAGATCGACGCCGCGTGACGTGGTGATGTGGACGAACGGATCGGCCGAGAGGACCTCACCGGTCGTCCGATCGAGCACGTACATGTAGCCGTTGCGCTCGGGACGTACGAGCACCCGGCGCACGGCGCCGCCGATCGGCAGGTCGAGCAGGATGTGCTCGTTCACGCCGTCGTGGTCGTAGAGATCGTGCGGGCTCCACTGGTAGAACCAGACCGCCTCGCCCGTGTCCGGGTCGCGGGCGAACGATCCCGCCGTCCACTTGTTGTCGCCGGGACGCTGGTGCGGGTTCCACGGCCCGGGGTTCGACGTGCCGTGATAGACGAGGTCCAGCTCCGGGTCGTAGGAGATCCAGCCCCAGACGGTGCCGCCGCCGGTCTGCCAGCCGCCGGGGGGCCACGTCGAGACGCCGAGATCCGCGCCGCGATCCATGGCGTAGAAGGGCTTGAACCGCGGGCCGATCAGGACTTCCCGGTCCGGACCGGTCGAGTAGCCGCGCCAGACGACCTCGCCGGTGCGGCGGTCGAGTCCGGCAACCCACCCGCGCACGCCGAACTCGCCGCCGCTGTTCCCGACAATCACCCGGTCCTTCACGACCAGCGGGGCCATGGTCATCGTCTCGCCGCGGTTGATGTCGCCGAGCGTCACGGCCCAGCGCAATTCGCCTGTCTCCGCATCGACTGCAATCGTCCGGTTGTCGAGCGTGTTCAGATAGACGACGCCGTCGGCGTACGCCGCGCCGCGGTTGACGACATCGCAGCAGGCGACGCCTCGGGCCGAGGACAGGGGTGTGGGGTCGTAGGCGAACTTCAGCGGGGCGCCCGGCTTCGTGAGATCCAGGGCGTACAGGATGTTCGGCCACGGCGTGACGATGTACATCGTCCCGTTGGCGACGATGGGCGCCGCCTCGTGGCCGGCCAGGGTGCCGGTCGAGAACGTGAACGCGACGGTGAGGGTGCGGACCGAGTCGGCGGTGATCTCGTCGAGCGGACTGTAGCGGCTGCTCGAGTAGTCCTTCGCCGCCCGAACCCAGTCGTCCGACTCATCCGGGAAGGCGATCCGGCCGGCCGGGGCGCCGCGCGGCGCAGCCTCGCTCGGCCGATCCGGAGCCTCTCCCGGTGAATCGGCGCAGGCGGCGCATCCCAGCGCGACCACGAGACACAGGAGCAGACGCATGAAAGGTCATGCGGGCGCCTGCGCCGGGGTGTACGCCGCCTTTGCACAACGAGGGCCAGTGTTCAGTCTGCGCGGGTGCGGCAGTCCGCCGGCTGAACGATGACGAACCTGATCCGTGGCGGCGCGATCACATCGCGCCGCGCTGTGTCACGCCTCCCGCTTCAGCAGTACGGTCCGGTGCATGGCGGCGGCGCCGTGCCCGCGGCGTTGATGGCGCCGACCATCGACGGGTGCAGCGTGCAGTGGTAGTTCGAACCCGACGCGGGCATCATCACGGGCGCGCTCATCGCACCGGGCGCGATGTCGCCGGTGTCCACGGTGCCGTCGTTCAGGCGCACGCGGTGCACCTCGTCGTCCTGGTTGTGAAAGACGACCATCCGGCCGGCGGCGGTCGCGGGGTTCGGCACGAACGACTGATTGCCACGCTCCCCGACGACCGCGATGGTGACGGTGTTCGGATTCGGCGCGGGCGACGGCCCACCCGGGTTGTTCGATCCGCCGTCGCTGCCGCCGCATCCCCAGACGGCGGCCAGCGCCAGCACGAGCACGATCTTCAGGCCGGCAGTTCGCATCGGCATCTCCCTGCGCGCCCGGCGGCGCGCGTGACGGGACGGAAACGCGTCCTGCCCCGGCTGCAAGGCAAGGCCGATGCCGCAAGAAACAGGCGGAAAATCGCCCATTCCGGGCTTGCGGGATTACCTGAGACGTAAGCCCTTACGAGGCATGCAGGGGACGTGGCTCCGTGAACAACGGAGCGCCAGGGTGGGCCCGATCGCGGATCGGAATTCGCGGACGCCCCCGCCGCTGCAGGCGGCACGGGGGCGTCCGGGCACGGGGTCAGGCCGCCTTGCTGCGCGCGGCGCCGGCACGCGTCGCCTCCGGGATCTCGACGAGACGGCCGGACTTCACGTCGTAGACGTAGCCGTAGATCGCGATCCAGCCGGGCACGAGCGGATGCTGACGGATGCGCGTGACGTCGTCGAGGACGCTCTGCGCCTGGTTCGCGATGGGCAGCCACTCGATGTAGTCGCCGGCCGTCGATCCGGGGCCGCTGCCGACGTCGCGGAATCCGTCGGGCCCGAGCTCCGCCGGATCGAGGCTGTTGCGCAGCAGCTTGCGCATCCCGTCGTTCGTGAAGGCCTCCATCCCGCAGTCCTCGTGATGGACCACGAACCACTCGCGGGTCCCGAGCAGCTTGTACGAGATGACCAGCGACCGGATCGCATCGTCGGTCGCGCGCCCGCCCGCGTTGCGGACGACGTGCGCGTCTCCTTCGACGAGACCGGCGAACTTCGCGGGATCGAGGCGCGCATCCATGCACGTCAGAATCGCGAAGCGGCGCGCGGGCGGCATGGGGAGCGATCCCTTGTCGCCGAAGGATTCGGTGTAGCGGGTGTTGGCGTCCAGAACGTCCTTGAGGACCTGGCTCATGACATCACTCCTTTCGCGCACGTCACAGCGTGCGCCGGGAAGGACGGCTGCCATCGCGGATGGAGCATCCGTGTGGAGACGCCCGATCGCGCCGGAAGCCGGCGGCGATCAGATTGACTGGCTGGTGGAGCTCATCTCCTCGCGCGTGAGTGCTGCTGCCGGGCGGCAGCCGCGCACGGGGAGACTAGGTACAGATGCAGGTGAGACGACAGAAGCAGGCCGAGGAGCTCACGCTGCGCGCCGGAACGGCGAACGGACGGCCTGCCATGACGGCCAGTGTATCACGTACGGACGTGGCCGGCGGGAGCTGCTGCCGGAACAGGGCACGGCCCTGCCGCGCTTGAACAATAGACAGATGCTGGAGGGCGGCGGGGGTGGCGGC
>CAYUPN010000168.1:0-6451 GCA_964446605.1 uncultured Bifidobacteriaceae bacterium
TTTGGCCCACAATCGGGGGGACGCGGCGGACGCCGCGCCCTGACGCCATGAATCAGATGACCTCGTCCCGCCCGCGCCGGCTGCGAGCCGGCCTGCTCCTCTCCTTGCTCTTCGTCGCCGCGCAGGCGCCGGATCTGACCGCACGGCTGCAGGCGCCGGCGCGCGTGACGGCCGGCCGCGACGCGATCAGGCTCAACAACCTGGGCGTCGCGTCGATGAACCAGCAGAAGTTCGAGGAGGCCCTCGAGCGGTTCACGCAGGCCGAGGCCGCCGACGCCTCGCTCGTGCAGGCGAACGAGAACCGCGCCATCGCGCTGACGGCGCTGCAGCGCTACGAGGAGGCCCAGGCGGTGCTCGACGGGCTCGTCGAGGCCGACGCGTCGAACGCGCGCGCCTGGTACAACCTCGGGTTGATTCACAAGACGCTGGGGGGCGCCGAGGCGTCGCTGGCCGCCTTCCAGCGCGCCGCGGAGCTGCGCCCGTCCGATCCGTACGCGCACTATTTCGTCGGGCTGATGGCGTCGCAGCTCCAGCAGTACGACGTCGCGATTCCGGCCTTCCAGCGCGCGCTCGAGATCGACCCGTTCCTGATCTCCGCCGAGTTCGGCCTCGCGCGCGCGCACCAGCGCCGCGGCGACACCGAGGCGGCCCGCCGCCACATGGCGCGCTTCAGCCGGATCACGCAGGAGAAGATCGCGTCGGCGATGAGCCTCGCCTACGGCGACCAGGGCCCGATGTCGCTCGCCGCGGCGGTGCAGCCCGCGGGAGGCGACGCGCCCGCCGCGATCCCGGTGACCTTCGCCGCCGACGCGCGGACGCTGGCGCCGGAGGAGACGGCCGCGCCCGGGCCGGCCGGCGGTCCGGGCCTGTGCCTCCTCGACTTCGACGGCGACGGACGGGTGGACGTGCTGCGCCTGGATCCGGCCGGCACCACCCTGCTCCAGAACACCACGGCCGGGTTCGAGCCGCGCGCGCGCTTCGCCCCCGCCACCACCTGCGCCGCCGGCGATCTCGACAACGACGAACGCCCCGACATCGTCCTCGCGTCGCGCGACGGGCTGCTCCTGCTCCGGAATGCCGGCGACTGGACATTCGAGCCGATGGCGGGAACCGGCGTGACCACGCCGGAGGCGCCGCTGCTCCTGGGACTCGCGCTCGTCGACGTCGATCACGACGCCGACCTCGACCTGCTGGTCACGGCAACGTCGCGGCCGCCGGATGCGTCCGGCACCGGGAACGTCCAGCCGGCGCATGCCGTGTTCTTCCGCAACAACGGCAACGGCACGTTCACCGACGTCACCGCCGAGCGCGGGCTCGGGCACCCGAACGCGGTCGCGATCGCCGCCAGCGATCTGAACAACGACCGCGCGATCGATCTCGTCTACACGGGCGAGACGACGGCCGTCTACTTCAACCCGCGCGAGGGCGCGTTCAGCGCCGCCGACGCCTTCGACGGCGGCGCGCCCTCGAACACGCTCGGGGTCGTCGTGCTGGACTTCGACAAGGACGGCTGGATGGACCTCGCGTTCACGCACGCCGGCGAGCCGGCGATCTCGCTGTGGCGCAACGACGAGGGGCACCGGTTCACAAGAGTCGATCTGCCGTCGGTTCCGACCGCGCGCGGCGCCGGCCTGGCCGCCCTCGACTACGACAACGACGGCTGGATCGATCTCGCGTTCGCCGGCACGCGTCCGGGCAGCGGCGGTCAGGGAGACCAGACGATCGTCCACGTGCTGCGCAACGTCGGCGGCACCTTCGTGGACGCGACCGCGGCCGTCTCGCTCGGCGACATCGCCGGCGGTACGCCGCGCGCGCTCGTCGCCGGCGACCTCGACGGCGACTTCGACGCGGACCTCGTGCTCACCACCGTGAACGGCCCGCCGCTGCTGCTCCGCAACGACGGCGGGAACGCCAACCACGCCGTCGCGATTGCCCTGGCCGGCCTCAACGACAACCGCAGCGGCTACGGCACGAAGGTCGAGGTGCAGGCCGGCACGGTCTGGCAGAAGTTCGAGACGGCCGCCGCGTCCGGCTTCCTCGGCCAGAGCGCGCCCGCGGTACTGGCCGGCATCGGCAGGGCGGAGCAGGTCGACGTCGTCCGGCTGCTGTGGCCGACGGGCGTCGTGCAGGACGAAGTCGAGCTCGCGGCGAACGAGCGCCACGTGATCTCGCAGCTCGATCGCCGCGGCAGCTCGTGCCCCGTGCTGTTCTCGTGGAACGGCGAGCGGTACGAGTTCATCGCCGACGCGATCGGGCCCGCCGTCATCGGACACTGGGTCGCGCCGGGCCAGCGCAACATCCCCGACGTCGACGAGCTCGTCAAGGTCGAGGGGCGCCACGTGCGCGTGAAGGACGGGCGGCTCTCGTTCCGCTTCGCCGAGCCGATGGAAGAGGTGATCTATCTCGACCAGGTGAAGCTGTTCGCGATCGATCACCCCGAGGGCACCGACGTCCATCCGAACGAGTACTTCGCGGCGCTGCCGCCGCACCCGGTGGATCGCACAATCGCGTCGCGTGGCGCGCGGCTCGTGGCCGGCGCGTGGGACCAGCAGGGTCGCGATCTGATGCCCGCGCTGCGCGCGCGCGACCGGCGCTTCGCGGAGACGTTCGAGAGCGACGTGTTCAAGGGCTTCGCGAAGCCGCACGCGATCGAGCTCGATCTCGGCGAGCGCCCGGCCGGCGCGCCGGTGCGGCTGCTGATGCACGGCTTCACCGACTACTTCACCGCCAACTCCGTCTTCGCCGCGCACCAGGCGGACATCGCGCCGATCGTGCCGTGGGTCGAGGCGCAGCTGCCCGACGGCACCTGGCGCCGGATTGCCGACGACATCGGCTTCCCCGCCGGGCTGCTGCGGACGATGGTGGCGGACCTGACGGGGAGGCTGCCGGATGAGGCGCGGCGGATCCGGATCTGGACGAACCTGAAGATCTACTGGGACGAGATCCGCGTCGACACGACGCCGGACGGCGCCGTGCCGGTCACGCGCACGGAGATTCCGCTCGCCGAGGCCTCGCTCGCCTTCCGCGGCTTCCCGCGGGAGGTCACTGGCACGCCGGCCGCGGATCTGCAATACGTACACGCGGACGTCAGCCCGTTCGGCCCGTACGCGCGACACCGCGGCTTCTACACGAAGTACGGCGACGTGATGCCGCTGCTGCTCGAGGCGGAGGACCGCTTCGTCATCTTCGGCGCCGGCGACGAGGTCGCGCTCGAGTTCGACGCCGCGGCGCTGCCGCCGCTGCCGGAGGGCTGGACGCGCGACTACTTCGTGTACTTCAACGGCTACGTGAAGGACATGGACTTCTACGCCGCGCACGCGCAGACCGTCGCGCCGCTGCCCTTCAAGGGAATGCCCGGCTATCCGTACCCGGACGCGGTGCGGTATCCGGATCGACACCTCGAGTACCTGCTCGAGTGGAACACGCGCGAAGTCGCGGCGGAGGGATGGCCGAGCTATCGGTTCGACCACAAACGGAGTGATCGAGCCAGGCCTTCGGCCTTGGACTTTGGGCCTTCGGCCCATTCCAGGCTTTGGGCGTTGGACTTTGGGCCTTAGGCGTTTGCGCAACAGCAGCAACCAGCCGGTATCAGTTACGGCGTTCGCTGTCACGCTGCGCACCGGCGAGCGCTCAGTCGCTCCCGGTCTGACAGCGTGACAGTGGACGTCTTCCGGGTGAGCATCAGGCCCCGATATGCCCGGTAGCGCCCAAAGCCGAAAGCCCAAAGCCCAGGGCCTGGCCCAAGGCCAAGGTCCGAAGCCCAAGGCCCACAAGCGGCACGCTCCCTGCACACGCGCGGGCCGGTCTACCCCCGGAGGCGTGCAATGACGCGTAGTCCCGTCGGCGCCGGTGTCCTCTTTCTGCTCCTGCTGTCCTCCTCCGGTGGCATCCACGGAGCACAGCATCAGCCCGACCCACCCCGTTTCCGCGTCGGCGTGGACGTCGTCCGGATCGACGCGGTGGTCACCGACCGGGACGGCAATCTCGTCACCGACCTCACCGCCGACGAGTTCGAAGTCCGGCAGGACGGCGACGTGCAGGTCGTCACGCTCGCCCGGTACGTGCCGGCCGACGGCGCGGCACCGGCTCCGCCCTCCTCCCACGATCTGCCCCCGACCGCGGCTGTACCGGGTATCGGCGCACCGCCACCCGGCCGCGGCGACGTGCAGCGCACGATGGTCCTGGTCGTCGACGACCTCGGCATCGCCTGGGAGAACATGGAGCCGACCCGCAGGGCGCTACGGCGGTTCGTCGCGGAGCACGTGCGGCCGACCGATCTCGTCGGGGTGGTGAAGACAAGCGTCAACGCGGGCGTCGGGCAGCAGCTGACGCGGGATCGGCGCCTGCTGAACGCGGCGATCGAGCAGGTCAAGTGGAGCGGGTTCTCGCGCCGCGAGATCACGTCGTTCCGGCCGTTGCACGCCTCGCTGCCCACCGGAGATTCCGCGGGCAGGGGCGTCAACACCGGGTTCCGCCGGTCCGATCCCACGGCGCTGGGGCGCGTCGACGCCCTGCGCGAAACGATGTCGTCCTCCGGCACGCTCGGCATGCTCCAGATGGCGATCCACGGCATGCGCGATCTGCCGGGACGCAAGGCCATCGTGCTCATCTCGGAAGGATTCCAGATCCTCGAGCGCGATCCCGACGGGACGTACCAACTGTCGTACCTGGTCCGCGACCAGATGGAGCGGGTCGTCGATCTGGCCCTGCGCACGGGCGTCGTGCTCTACTCGCTCGATCCGCGCGGCCTCGTCACCGGCGGAGTGACCGCCGAAGACAGCGCCGCGTTCTCCGCCAGCGACGATTCGACGCTGGCAGGCGCCGAGCGCCGGCGCCTGCTCCTGGAGACACAGGAGACCCTGCGCTTCTTCGCCGATCAGACCGGCGGCCGGGCGATCGTCAACAACAACGACATCGCCCTCGGGCTGAAGATCATCAGCGACGATCTGCGCGGCTACTACGTGATCGGCTACAACCCGCCGGACGGCACATTCGCCGCACCGGGGAAGACGCCGCGGTTCCACAACGTGTCGGTGACGGTGAAGCGCCCCGGTCTGCGCGTCAGGACCCGCAAGGGGTTTCTGGGCGTCGCCGATCCGGACCGCACGCGGCCGTCCGACACGCCACAGCAGGCGCTCCTGGAGGCGGCGATGTCGCCGTTCGGCGTGAGCGACATCCCGGTCCGCGCCACGCTCGTGCCCGCCTGGGACCGGAAGGGCAAAGCCTCCGTGCGGGCGCTCCTCAACATTGACCCGCGAGGCCTGACCTTCACGCCGGCTCCCGACGGGCGCCGCGCCGCCACGGTCGAGGTCTTCGGCATGGTCTTCGACGAGTGGGGCGCGCCGACCACCGGCCGGACCGCGCAGTTCAGCGTGCGCCTCGACGCCGGCGTCGACCCCGCGACGCTCGAGTCCGGCGTGGTCTACTCGCTGGTCGTGCCGGCGCCGAAGCCTGGCGGATATCAGGCGCGCTTCTCCGTGCGCGACGCCGCGTCCGGCGCCATCGGCGTCGCCGGAGAGTTCGTGGACATCCCCGATGTGAAGAAGGGCGCCCTGGCGCTGTCCGGCGTCGTCCTCGGGGAAGAAGCGCGCGGATCATCGGCGCCAGAGGTCCAGACAGCGACGCTGGCGCAGGAGTCGAGCCCCGCATTCCGCGTGTTCGATCCGGGCGCGCGCCTCGTCTACTCCTACGAGATCTACAACGCCGCCTCCCCCGTCGAGACCCGCGTCGTCGTCTGGCGCGACGGCAAGCCGTTCTTCTCGGCGCCTCCGGTCACGATTCAGCCGACGCGCAAGGGCGAGGCGCTCGCCGCCGCCGGCGGCATCAAGCTGGGAGAGGGCATGCCGCCGGGCGACTACGTCTTCCAGGTCACGGCCGCCACGCGCGGCAAGGGACGGAAGAAGGCTCACACCGCCACGCGGTGGACGTCGTTCGAAGTTCGCGAGACGCATCGCGAGCACCACCCGAGCGACACGCGCTGACCTGAACAACAGAGAACACCGAGGACGCATGGAACTGTTCAACACCGGGAATTGCGACGCCTTGAAGCCTCTGTGCGCCTCCGTGCTCTCCCTGGCTCTCGGGCCCGTTGTGGATTCTGTGGCCCGTCGTGACGAGCGGACCGGTCAACCTCCGGAGGCGCAATGACACGTAGTCCCGCCGGCGTCGGTGTCGTCTTCCTGCTGCTGCTGTCGTCCTCCGGCGGCATCCACGGCGCACAGGATCAGCCGGAGCCGCCCCGCTTCCGGGTCGGCGTCGACGTCGTCCGGATCGACGCCGTGGTCACCGATCGCGACGGGAACGTCGTCACCGACCTCACCGCCGACGACTTCGAGCTGCGCCAGGACGGCGAGGTCCAGCGGCTCGAGTTCGTGCAGTTCGTGTCGATCGAGCCGCCGGCGCCGGCGCCAGGACCTGCGCCGCTGCAGTCGACGTCCCGTGCCTCCGCGCT
>CAYUPN010000169.1:0-3115 GCA_964446605.1 uncultured Bifidobacteriaceae bacterium
TGATCAGACCTGATCAGACCTGATCAGACCTGATCAGACCCGATCAGACCCGATCAGACCTGATCCCTCACCTGTTTCCATTACCTCCCCGGATCTTCCGCGTTACCCCGCCTTCTCCGTCTTGACCGCGCGTGCCACGGGAAATAGAGTGCGGGCACTTCCTCGGGAGAGCATCGACCATGCCGGCTGTCCACGCCCAGGCCTGTGCCGTCGCGCCGCCATCGCTGATGGAGCGCCTCAACAGCACGTACCACGAGCGGGCCCTCCAGGCATACATGGTCATCGTCCTGGCTCACTGGGGCGAGCACCTCGTGCAGGCCTTCCAGATCTACGCGCTCGGATGGCCCGTGCCCGAGTCACGCGGCATCCTGGGCCACTTCTATCCGTGGCTGGTGAAATCCGAGCTGCTGCACTACGGCTACGCGCTGGTGATGCTCGTCGGGCTCTGGGTGCTCAGGACGGGATTCACGGGGACGCTCGATCGGACGTGGTGGATGATCGCGTTCTGGATCCAGTTCTTCCACCACATCGAGCACGGGCTGCTGCAGGCGCAGGCGCTCTTCGGATTCACCCTGCTCGATCGGCCCGTGCCGACGAGCCTGGTGCAGCTGTGGGTGCCGCGAGTGGAGCTGCACCTGTTCTACAACACCATCGTGTTCATCCCGATGGTGATCGCGATGTACTACCACATGTTCCCGACGGGCGACGAAGCCGGAGATCAGCAGTGCTCGTGCGCGTGGCACCGCCCCCTGGCGGACCCCGCCTGACCGACGGCCCATCCGTTCCGCGCGGGCGAACGCTTCCGATTCTGCTGGCAACGGCCGCCGTTCTCGCGGCGACCGCCTGCGGGCCCGCCCCCGCGCGCGGCCTCGCGTTCGAGTGGAGCCTGGCCCCGTCGCCGCCCCTCGTGGGAGACGCGATCCTGACGCTGCACGTCCGGGACGACAACGGCCACCCGGTGCAGGGGGCCACCCTGCGGGTGGAGGGACACATGTCGCACCCGGGCATGGCGCCGGTCCTCGCGCAGGCCGCCGAGCGCCGGCCGGGCGTGTACGAGGCCGCGATGGCATTCACGATGCGCGGCGACTGGATCCTGCTCGTCTCCGGCACGCTGGCGGGCGGTGAGTCGATCGAACACCGGATTGACGTCCCGGGAGTGCAGCCGCCCGCTGAATGACTGCCGTGCCGACGACACACCCGTCCGCAACCGGATGGGACCTGCTCCGCCTCCCCGTCATCGGCGCATTTCTGAAATGGCGGCATGCGCGGCTGACGCTGCAGATCGCGTCGCTCGCGGTCGCGGCGGCCGTCGTCGTCCACGGCCTGTTCGGACCGCAGATCGCACCGCGCAATCTGGCCACCGTCGTCACCTGGGTGCACTACCGCGGGCTGCTGGTGATCGCCTTGCTCGCGGTGGGCAACCTGTTCTGCACCGGATGCCCGTTCATCCTCGTGCGAGACGCGGCGCGCCGTGGGCACGCGCCAACGCGCCGGTGGCCGCGCGCGCTCCGGAGCAAGTGGATCGGCCTGGCGCTGTTCGCCGCCGTGCTTTTCGTCTACGAGCTGTACGACCTGTGGTCGCTGCCCGCGGCCACCGCCTGGCTGCTGCTCGGCTACTTCGGCGCGGCGCTGGCGATCGACGTCGTCTTCCGCGGCGCGTCGTTCTGCAAGTACCTCTGCCCGATCGGGCAGTTCAACTTCGCCGCCTCGACGCTCTCGCCCTTCGAGGTGACCGCGCGCGACCTCGCGGTGTGCGGCGCCTGCCGCACCGCGGACTGCATCCGGGGGCGGCGCGCGCCGGATGCGCCGGCGCACGTGCTCAGGCGCGGGTGCGAGCTCGACCTGTTCGTGCCCGCGAAGGTCGGCAACCTCGACTGCACGCTCTGCCTGGACTGCGTGCAGGCGTGCCCGCACGACAACGTCGCAATCGCCGCGCGCGTCCCGGGCGCCGAGCTGTCCGACGATCGGCGCCGGTCGGGCATCGGACGGCTGGCCGCGCGCCCCGACATCGCCGCGCTGGCCGTGCTGTTCACCTTCGGCGCGCTCCTCAACGCCTTCGCGATGGTGAGTCCCGCCTATGCACTCGAGGCATGGCTGGCACGCGCAATGGGGGTGACGTCGGAAGGCCCCGTGCTCTTCGTGATCTTCGCCGCGATGCTCGTCGTGCTGCCGGCAATGCTGCTGGGCGGCGCCGCCGCGGTCTCCCGCCACGTCATGGGCGGAAGGGACGCGGCTGTGCGGGCAACCGCCCTGCGCTACGCGATCGCGCTGCTGCCGCTCGGATTCGGCCTCTGGCTCGCGCACTACTCGTTCCACCTGCTCACCGGCGTGCTGACGATCGTGCCGGTCGCGCAGAGCGCCGCGGCCGACCTCGCGGGCTGGCCGATGCTCGGCGAACCGCTCTGGCGCTGGGTGGGTCTGCGCCCCGGCGCCGTCTTCCCGATTCAGTTCGGGTTCGTGCTGATGGGCGCGCTCGGCTCGTTCGCCACGGCGTACGCCCTGGCGGAGCGCGACGCGCCCTCCCGGCCGGCTGCGGCCGCGGCCCCGTGGGGTGTCGTGCTCGCGCTGCTCGCCGCGGCGGCAATCTGGGTGCTGACCCAGCCGATGGAGATGCGCGGCGTGGAGCTGCCGGGATGAGCCCGCGCGTCCGCGTCCTGCTCCCGATCCTGCTCCTCGCGCTTCTCGTCTCCGCGCGCGTGCGCGCGCACTCCGGCCCGCCGTTCCCCATCGTCTCCGACCAGGCGGCCGGCCCGTACACGATCTCCATCTGGACCGACCCGGACGCCACCGACGATGGGACGCCGGGCGGTCAGTTCTGGGTGATCGTGTCGATGCGGGATGACAGCGAGGTCCCGGCCGACACACGGGTGCAGGTGACGATCCGGCCTTTGAGCCGCGACGGGCCGCCGCTCGACGGGCTCGCGGCCCCCGTCGACGGCCTGGTGTCGCGCCAGTTCATTGCCCTGCTGATGGATCACGAAGGCCCGTTCGCCGTGCGGGCGGCCATCGACGGCTCCAGGGGCTCCGCGTCCGTCGACAGCCAGGTGGACGCGACCTACGACCTGCGCCCGCCGCCGGCGATGCTGGTCGTCTATCTCCTGCCGTTCCTGCTCGT
>CAYUPN010000169.1:3215-6431 GCA_964446605.1 uncultured Bifidobacteriaceae bacterium
TCGAGCGCGTTCCGGCAGAACTCCACGCACTTCTTCAGCTCGGTCATCGGGTCCGAACCCTCGACCCGGTACTCGAGCTCGATCGTCGCGGGGAACGTGTAGCGGTTGCGCTTCATCAGCTGCAGCACCTCGCGGATCGGCGTGTCCCCCTGGCCCCACGGCATGTTGGGGCCACGGTCCTTCCGGCGATCCTTCAGGTGGATGCTGGTGATGCGCGCATGGTGCCGCTCGATGAACGGAATCGGGCTCTCGCTGGTACCGGCGACGTAGTGGCCGATGTCGAGGTTGACGCCGTTGTACGGCGACTGCGCCAGCGCCTCGTCCCAGAGCGTGAACGTCGCCTGCTCGTGCTGGTGGTAGCCGGCGACAATCCCGTGCTTCTCCCCGAATCGCGCGATGCGCGCCGTCAGCGCCGGGTTGCGATCGGGCAGCTCCATCGTCAGGTGGCTGGCGCCCAGCGTCTTCGCGACCGTGAACGCGTAGTCGAACTCCGCGTCCGGCATCGCGTCGGTCAGCGCGAGCTTGAAGGCGTAGATGCGGACGCCGGCCTCATCGTAGCGCCGGCGCAGCTCCTGGACCTTCGCCATCGGCGCCGACACGCGCCACGCCCGGAGCTCTTCGGCCCGGCGCCGGCGCTCCTCCTGCTGCTCGGGCGTCGGCTCGCGGCGAGGCGGCGGCGCCTGCGCCGGCACGGCCCGGGCTGACGGCGGTGTGCCGCCCGGCCCCGACGACCGCGGCCCGAAGAAGCGCGGCACTTCCGGCGCGCCCACGTAGCGCTCCACCGGATCGTTCTGCAGTTCGACGGCGCTGATGCCGAGCGCGACGACCGCGTCGAGAATCTCCTCCGCCGTGTTCGCGGTGCGCTGGAAGGCATAGGGCCCGATGATGCCGACCTGCACGCCTCCCCACGTCGAGTCCGGACGCCCCCGCGCCGCCGCGCGGCCGGCGAGCAGCCAGGCGGCCGGCACGCCGAGCGCCATCCGGCCCAGCTCACGTCGTGTGAACATGCCTCTCCCCTCCACGGTCCCTGCGCGGGGACCGTGCGGTAACTCTAGATCAGGTTCGATCCGGAGTCAGGGCCGGGTGGGGTCGAACGCAGGGCTGACGCAGGGCCGAACCTCCGCGCGTTGCCTGTTGGCCGGACACAGGTCCGGCCCAGCGGGTTCGGCCCTACGTACCCGTACTTACTGACCGATGCGCCGAAACACGACGCCGGCGTAGAGACGCCAGTGATCCGGGGCGAAGTCGCTGCCGTTGAAGAACCGGAGATCGCCGCGAATCCCCCAGTTCTCGTTCATCGCGGTCTTGATGCCGCCGCCGAGATTCCACGAGAAGACGGTGCTCGTGTCGTCGACCGGGAGGTCGATCAGGTCTTCCGCGTCGGCGTCGCCGGTCATGATGCCCAGCCCGGCCGCCGCGTACGGCGTGAAGTCGCGATCCGGCAGGTCGAAGTGATAGAGCAGGTTCGCCGAGAGCGTCCACACGCTGGTGTCGAACTGGGCCAGCACGCCCTGCTCGCCGCCAGGCGCGAACGACAGGTCGCCTTCGACCACGAGCTCGGGAGTCAGGCCGTAGCCCACCGCCACGCCGAACGCAGCCGGTGTGTTCTCGAGGTTGCCCGAGAACCCGATGCCGAGAAACGGCGTGATGTTCCAGGCCTCCGGTTCGGGCGGCAGCGGCTCGGGTGCATTCGGGGCCGGCTGCACGGGATCCGGCTGCTGCTGCTGCGCCGCGACGGGGCCGGCGAGCGTGCCCGCCAGCAGCAGCGCGGCCGCAGTCGTGACAATCCTGCGCGTCATGGGACTCTCCTCGTTGAATGGCTGTGTCGATCGGTCGTCCGTTCCCGCCGACGTTGTCATGCAACGGGCAAGCCGACGCCACCGGGGCCGCATCCTTCCGGCTCGTGTGCGATCTCCCGTCCGCCGCTCCGCGCACCGCAGGGCAGGCCGGCGCGGCGGTTGCAGGGCCACACCCGAGTCGTCAATCACGACACGCGTGTGAGGTTTCCGGGGTTCCCCGACTGTCGGGCTGCCACATCGGCCGGGCCGCATGCTTCCGATTGCTCCAGCCCCGCGGAGCTCATCTGCCATGACACGATCCCGTCTGACCGCTCTCCTCGGCTCGCTCGTGCTGGTCGTGCTCGCCGTGCTGCTGGTCGTGCGCATCCTGCCGGGCACTGGCGGACGGGCTTCAGCAGAGCCACGGCCCATTGCCTCGCGCGGCGAACTCCTGCCGGCCGAGCGGACGACGATCGAGCTGTTCGAGCGCACGCGGGCATCGGTGACCTTCATCACGACGCAGGCCCGCGTCATGGACGTGTGGACGCGGAACATGTTCGACATCCCCCGGGGCAGCGGGTCCGGGTTCATCTGGGACGAACGGGGCCACATCGTCACGAACCATCACGTGCTCGCCGGCGCCTCGGGCGCCAAAGTGCGCCTCAGCGACGACCGCGACGCCGACGCGACGCTCGTCGGCGTCAGCCCGTCGCACGATCTGGCGGTGCTGCGCATCGACGTCGACGACCTGCCGCCGCCGATTCCGCTCGGCCGCAGCGCCGATCTGCGGGTCGGACAGACGGTGCTGGCCATCGGCAACCCGTTCGGTCTCGACTGGACGCTGACGACCGGCATCGTCTCCGCGCTCGATCGCTCGCTGCCGGCCGGCGACGGGCGCAGCCTGATCGCGCATCTGATCCAGACGGATGCCGCGATCAACCCGGGCAACTCCGGCGGCCCGCTGCTCGACAGCGCCGGGCGGCTGATTGGCGTCAACACGGCCATCTTCAGCCCGTCGGGCGCGTCGGCCGGCGTCGGCTTCGCGGTTCCCGTCGACACGGTCAACCGCGTCGTCCCGCAGATCGTCGCGACGGGACACTACGTCCGGCCGGCGCTCGGCATCCAGGTGGACGACCGGCTGAATCAGCTGATCACCCGGCGCATGGGGGTTGAAGGCGTGGCGATTCTCGAGGTCACGCGCGGCTCGCCGGCGGCCGCGGCGGGACTGCAGGGCGCCCGCGCGCGCGACGACGGGGCCATCGTCCCCGGCGACATCATCGTCGCCGTGGACGGGTCGCCCGTCGACAGCGTCGCGCGCCTCACGAGCCGGCTGGACGACTACGATGTCGGCGACACCGTCCGCCTGACCGTGCTGCGCGACCGGCAGCGGCGCGACGTGAGCGTGACGCTGCAGGCAGGACGCGAGTAGGGCGCGGGT
>CAYUPN010000170.1:0-6410 GCA_964446605.1 uncultured Bifidobacteriaceae bacterium
GTCGGCGGATTGCCTGCGCGCGTGATGCGGACGTCGTACGTGCCCGACGGCAGGACGAGCAGCGCGTAGCCGAGCCCCTGCAGCACACGCGCCGGCAGCGAACGCGACTCACCGGCGCGGGAGACGGTGATCGCCACGCCTGCCGGGTCCGGCGCCTGGCCTTCCGGCCAGCGCAGCTGCAGCGCCCCGAAGCCCGTCGCGAAGTTGATCACCTCGAGATGGCGGCCCCCCTCGTCGGGGTACTCCATGATCACCAGCCGCTCCGCCCATTTGACGTTGATGACGCGCTCCTGCTTCTGGTGCACGGCCTGCACGTCGTAGATGCCGGCAGGCAGCTCCACCGAGAGGGTGGGGCCCTCCAGGATGCGGCCGGCCTCCATCGTGCCGGTCGGGCGGATGCGCAGGCGGGTCTCGGCGGTGACTTCCGTGCCGCGATCGAAGATGCGGAACTCGGTACGGATCATGTCCGCACGCGACGCCGCCTGCGCCCAGGCGGGCGCCACGGCGCCGCCCAGGACGAGCAGCAGCATCGACGCGTAAACCACGACCACGGCGCGGATTATAACAATGCGTCCGCGGAGCGCCCCGCGCCGCTGTGCTATCGTACGACCGCGGGATGGACGTTTTTCTGGTCCCGGTCGGCTCCGACCGGTACGCGCTGTACTGTGAGGTGCCGGACGAAGACCCCTCGGGCGCCGACCCGGACCACGACCGCGGCCTCTTCCGCAGCCTGGTACAGCGCTTCCGCGAGATGCTCGCCCGCATGGAGCGCGAGCGCCAGACGGACGAGCCGCCCGAGCCGACCCGGTTCGGACGGCTGAAGGCGCGCACGCGGCGCGCCGTGGCCGAGAGCATCGCGGCGCAGCGCCTGCTCTGGCATCTCCGCCGTCAGACCGTCGTCTCGCTCGTCCACCCGGAAGACCTCGCGCCCGACAAGGCGCAGTCGATCATCCGCGAGATGCTCCAGGCCGATTTCGAGAAGCACCTGCGCTGGCTCGTGGTCGACGTGGCGCTGGGGGCGGTGTCGCTCGCGCTCGTGATCATCCCCGGTCCCAACCTCCTCGGCTACTACTTCGCCTTCCGCATCGTCGGGCACCTGTTCTCGATGCGCGGTGCGCGGCAGGGGCTGACGCGCGTCAGGTGGGAGCCGCAGGCCAGCGGGGCGCTCGCCGAACTGCGGCCGCTCGTGTCGGTGGACTGCGAGGCGCGGCGCCCGCTCGTCGAGGCCATCGCCGCCCGCCTCCAGCTCGAACACCTGCGGCGGTTCTTCGACCGCGTCGCCCTGCCCGGCGCGTGATATACCTCCCTTCGTGACGCTTGCCGAGATTGCCGCACGCCTCGACTGCCGTCTCGAGGGAGATGGCGCCGTGGAGATTCACCGGGTGGCCGGGCTGTCCGAGGCCGGCCCCGGCGACCTGACCTTCCTGGCGAACTTGAAATACCAGCAGGCGGCCCTCCAGACGAGAGCAAGCGCGATCATCCTGCCGGATGATGCGCCGGCGGCTCCCTGCGCGATGCTGCGGAGCGCGCATCCGTATCGGGCGTTCGCGCAGGCGCTCGCGCTGTTCGGCGAGGACGAGCGCCCGGCCCCGGGCGTGCACCCCACCGCCTTCGTCGACCCCGCCGCCTCAATCGGCCTCGACGTCTCCGTCGGTCCCTTCGCGTTCGTCGGCGCCGGGGCGGTCATCGGCGATCGGGTCGTGCTCGGACCGCACGTCGTCGTCGGGCCCGGCGCGCGCGTCGGCGAGGACTCCGTCATCCATGCGCGGGTGTCGATCCGCGAGCGGTCGATCATCGGCGCGCGGGTGGTGATCCAGGACGGCGCCGTGATCGGCAGCGACGGCTTCGGGTTCGTCACCGACGAGCAGGGCGTTCATCACAAGATCCCGCAGCAGCGCAGCGTCGTCATCGAAGACGACGTCGAGATCGGCGCGAACACGACCATCGACCGGCCGGCGGTGGGGGAGACGCGGATCCGGCGCGGCGCGAAGATCGACAATCTCGTGCAGATCGCGCACGGGGTGCAGGTCGGGGAGCACACGCTGCTGGCGGCGCAGGTCGGGATTGCCGGCAGCACGCGGCTGGGGCGGCACGTCGTGCTGGCGGGACAGGTCGGCGTCGCCGGGCACGTGGAACTGGGCGACGGCGTGCGCGCGACGGCGCAGACCGGCATCCCGAACTCGATCGAGGCCGGGGCGCTCGTCTCCGGCTATCCGGCGATCCCGAATCGCGACTGGCTGAAGGCCTCGGCCGTGTTCCGCCACCTGCCCGACCTGCGGCGACGGCTCCAGGATCTCGCGGGGCGGCTGGAACGGCTCGAAGCGCGTCTGAACGAAGGAGAGCCCGAACGCCGCTAGTTCGAGCTTCGCGGATCGGCCGGGCGCGGTGCCGCGGCCGGTCCCGCTTTCAATGCGGCCGATCGCATTCCGGGCCTTCATGGGCCGCATGCCATAATCGGAAGAATGGGTGCTCGCCGACACGGCCGGTTTCCGCTGACCGCTTCCGCGCTCGTCCTGTGCGCCGCCACTGCCGTGGTGCTGCTGCAGACGCCGCTGCCCGCGGCGGTCCGGCCGCCGAAGCTGGCATACGAGATCTCGAAGCTGGACAACGGGCTGACCGTCGTGCTGTCCGAGGATCACTCGACGCCGATCGTCCACGTGCAGGTCACGTATCACGTCGGCTCGAAGGACGAGAAGCCGGGCCGCACCGGGTTCGCGCACCTGTTCGAGCACATGATGTTCGGCGGGTCGAAGAACGTCGAGCCCGACGCCCACACCTCGTTCATCGCCAGCGTCGGCGGGCAGGCGAACGCCAACACCAACGAGGACACCACCGTCTACTGGCAGACCGCGCCGTCGCACTACCTGCCGCTGATGCTGTGGCTCGAAGCGGATCGCATGGCGACGCTGCGCGTGGACGCGCAGGCGTTCGCGCGCGAGCGCGAGGTCGTCAAGGAAGAGCGGCGGATGCGCGTGGACAACCAGCCGTTCGGCCGGTTGCCGGAGCTGATCTACAAGCACGCCTTCAGCGTGCACCCGTACCGCCACCCCGTCATCGGGTCGATGGAGGACCTCGAGGCGGCCTCGATCGAGGACGTCCGCGAGTTCCACCGGACCTACTACGTGCCGTCGAACGCGACGCTGACCATCGTCGGCGACTTCGACCCGGCGGTCGCGGCTCGGCTGGTGCACCAGTACTTCGGCCGCATTCCGAAGCCGGCGCACGAGGTGCCGCGTGACATCCCGCAGGAGCCGCCATGGACCGAGGAGCGCCGGGTCACCCTCGAGGAGCCCTGGCCGCTGCCGGTCGTCGTCGTCGCGCACATGGTCCCGCACGACGGGCACGAGGATTCGTACCCGCTGCACATGACCTCGAAGATCCTGTCCGACGGCCAGAGCTCGCGGATCTACCGCAAGCTGGTGTACGAGACGGGGCTGGCCGTGAGCGCGGGAGGCGCGGCCAACATCATCGAGCATCCGAACCTGTTCTACGTGCTGGCGTTCGTGCAGCCGGGACGCTCGCCGGCCGAAGCCGAGGCGGCGCTCATCGCGGAGCTCGACCGGATGAAGAACGAGCCCGTGACGCCGCACGAGCTGCAGCGGGCGAAGAACCAGTTCGCGCGCGACTACATCCTCGGCCGCGAGACCACGCAGCTCAAGGCGTCCCAGCTCGCGCACGCGGTCGTGATCCACGACGACATCACGACGGCCGACGGCGAGTTCGACATCTTCCAGTCCCTGACGGCGGAGGACATCCAGCGGGTGGCGCGGCGCTACTTCACGCCGGGCAACCGGCTCGTGCTGACCGTCATGCCGCGGGGGCAGACGCAGTAGCCGTGCCGACCCCGCGCCTGACGGCACCAGGAGTCATCGTGTCCCACGTCCGCGCCATCGCCGCCGCAGCGCTGCTGGTGATGCTGCCGGCCGCCGCGGCGGCCCAGGCCGTGCACTGGCCCGCCGAGCGTCCGCCGCAGCCGCTCGAGGCCCACGACGTCACGTTCCCGCCCTACGAGATCCGCACGCTCGCCAACGGCCTGCAGGTCGCCGTGGTCCAGCACACCGAGCAGCCGGTGGTGACGCTCCGCATGCTGATCCGCACCGGGGCCGCGCGCGATCCCGAGGGGAAGAACGGGCTGGCGATGCTCACCGCCGCGCTCCTCGATCAGGGGACCGGGACGCGGAGCGCCGAGCAGATCGCGGATGCCATCGACACCATCGGCGGCGGACTCGGCGCCGGCGCGGCGAACGACCTCTCGTTCGCCAACGTGCTGGTGATGAAGGACAGCCTGGCCTTCGGCTTCGAGCTGCTCGCCGACGTCGTCCGGAACCCGGCGTTCCGCCAGGAGGAGCTCGACCGGCAGCGGATGCAGGCGCTCTCCGGCCTGCGGGTGAGCTATCAGGATCCCGATTACGTCGCCGGCCTGGTGTTCGGACGGCTCGTCTACGGCTTCCACCCGTACGGGATGCCGAACACCGGCACCCCCGAGTCGCTCGCGTCGATCACGCGCGACGACCTCGTCGCGTTCCACCGGAAGTGGTTCCTGCCGAACAACGCGATTCTCGGGATCGTCGGCGACATCACCCCGCAGGAGGCGTTCGCCGCCGCGGAGCGCGCGTTCGGCGACTGGCCCAGGGGCGAGCTGCCGGCGCACGAGCCCATGGCGCCGCCCGAGCCGACGCGCCGGGTGGTCGTCGTCAACAAGCCGGACGCGGTGCAGACGGAGCTGCGCGTGGGTCATCTGGGGCTGCCGCGCCGCCATCCGGACTACCTCGCGTTCGATCTGGCGACGAAGATCCTCGGCGGCGAGGGCGGGAACCGGCTGCAGTGGGTGCTGCGCAGCGAGCGGGGGCTGACCTACTCGGCCAGCGCCGACATCCAGGCGCTCCGCGACTCGGGGAGCTTCCGCGCCGAGACCGACACGCGGTCGAGCGCGACGACGGAAGCGCTGCGGGTCATCGTCGACGAGATCGCGCGGCTCCAGCGCGAGCCCGTCTCGCACCGCGAGCTCGCGAGCGCGAAGGACTATCTCGCCGGCAGCTTCCCGTTGACGATCGAGACGCCCGACGAGATCGCCGCGCAGGTCCTGAACGTGCTGTTCTACGGCCTGCCGCTCTCCGAGATCGAGGACTACCGCGAGCGCGTGAACGCGATCACGCCGGAGGACATCCAGCGCGTCGCGCGGCAGTACCTGCGTCCGGATCGTCTCTCCGTCGTGCTCGTCGGCAATGCGAGCGCGTTCACCGACGAGCTGGCCGGCATCGGCTTCGACCGGTACGAGCTCGTCGAGCTGAGCGAGCTCGACCTGACATCCGTGACTTTCCAGCGCCGCGCCGCCGGGGCCCGCGGCGGCCGCTGATCGGCGCACCGGCCATGCCGCGGGTGATGGTCTCGTGCGGCGAGGCGTCCGGCGACCTTTACGCCGGCGCGCTCGCGGCCGAGATTCTCCGCCAGTCGCCCGGCAGCCAGGTCGCCGGCTTCGGCGGTGAACGGCTGCGCGAGGCCGGCGGCGTCCTCCTCGGCGACTACCGCGGCTTCGCCGTCACGGGACTCACCGAGGCGCTGCGCGTGCTGCCGCGCTCGTACGCGATGTACCGACGCCTCGTCGCGCACGCGCGCGCCGAGCGCCCCGACGTCTTCGTCGCCATCGATTTCCCCGATTTCAACTTCAGGCTGGCGGCCGCGATCCGGCGGCTCGGCGTGCCGGTGGTCTACTACGTCGGCCCGCAGCTCTGGGCCTGGCGGCCGGGGCGGATCCGCACGATCGCGCGGGTCGCGGATCTCGTGCTGCCGATCTTCCCGTTCGAGCACGCCATCTACGAACGTGCCGGCATCCCGGTGGAGTTCGTCGGGCACCCGCTGGTGGATCTCATCCATGTCTCGGAGGGGCGGCAGCCGTTTCTCGCCGGGCTCGGGCTGGATCCCGGAGCGCCGACGGTTGCGTTGCTGCCGGGGAGCCGCCGGAACGAGGTCGGCGCGATCCTGCCGGTGCTCGCCCGGGGGATCGATGGCATCACGGCGCAGGTGCCGGCGGCGCAGTTCGTCGTCGCGCGCGCGCCGAAGCTGGCCGACGGCTTGTTCGCTGAATTGAAGGGAACGCGTGCGCCGGTCAGACTCGTCGAGGGACGGACCGACGACGTGCTGAACGCGTGCGACGTCGTGATCACGGCGTCGGGAACCGCGACCGTGCAGACCGCGCTGCACGAGCGGCCGATGGTGATCGTCTACCGGCTGTCGCCGCTGACTTACCGCCTGGGGAGGCGCTTCGTCAGCGTCGACACGTTCGGGATGGCCAATCTGATTGCGGGCCGGCGCCTCGTCCCGGAGCTGATCCAGGACGAGTTCACGCCGGAGCGAGTCGCCGGGGAAGCGGTGGCGTTCCTGACCGATGCCGCGCGCGCCGCCGCCGCGCG
>CAYUPN010000171.1:0-3715 GCA_964446605.1 uncultured Bifidobacteriaceae bacterium
CAGTCTCCGCGTTCTTCGCCCTTGATGTGGCGGGGCTGAAGCCCCGCCGCTACAGAGAACCCCAAAGGGAACACTGAGGGCGGGGCTGACTTTTTTTGAGGGGTCTGTAGCGGCGGGCCTTCAGGCCCGCGCGAAGAACGCGGTTCAGCGCCAGGAAGGAGGCCTTCCCGTTTCTCGTTGATCTGGCGGGGCTGAAGCCCCGCCGCTACAGAGAACACCAAAGGGAACGACGCAGCCCGAAGGGCGCAGGAGGGTCTCTCGTTTCCCGTTTCCCGTTACCCATTGATCTGGCGCGACTACGTGCCGCCTGTCGTGCCGTTCAGGATGCCGTCGAGCAGGCGTTCGAGCTCGCCGGTGCGCTCGGCGATCTCGCCGGCGCTGTCGCGGCGGTGCTGGCGGTAGCGGAACACTTCATCCGCCAGGTTCAGCGCGGCCAGGACCGCGACGCGCAGCGAGTCGTTGGTCTGGTTGGCATCGGCCGCGAGGCGCATCTTCTCGTCGACGTACGCCGCCAGCTCGGTGACGTAGCTCGGGTTCAGCGAGCTCCGCACCGGATAGCGCTGCCCGTGGATGACGACCGGGACGATGCGTTCGGGAACGTCGGACATCGGATGACCTCGATCCCTCGCCGCCGGGGCGGGGCGCTTACACGGTCAGGCCTTCGAGCTGCTCCAGCATCTCGGCGACGCGCCCCCGGACGAGATCGCGCTCCTCGCGCAACGCGACGAGCTCGCCCGACGCCGACTCGGCATCGGCAAGGCGCGTGTGCAGCGTCTCGACCTCGCGCGACAGTCGCGCGTTGTCCTCCGACAGACGCGCCGCGTCCGTCTTCAGCCGCTCCACGAGGGTCACCAGCGCCTTCACCTTCTCCTCGAGCCGGTCAATCGGCGCGAGATCGATCGTACGGGTTGCCGTCTTCGCCATCGAGTGCTCCTGTGCGCCGGGCTGCCGGCGCATCAGCCTTCATGCTCTTCCCGGGCCCAGGACGGCCGGCCGTCAGGCCGGCTATCACGGAGCCGACCTTCAGGCCGACTGCTCCTGCCCGTCATGGCCGAACTGAGGTTCGGCCCTGCGAATCTGATTTCGTTACCGCCGCACGGCGCCGTGCGCCGCGACGAGAGCGTCGACAATCGCGCCGGTCGCCGCGTCCGCTTCGGCGTCGGTGAGCGTCCGATCCGGCGCCTGGAACGTCAGGCGATAGGACAGGCTCACTTTCCCCTCGGGAATGCCCTTGCCCTGATACCGGTCGAACTCGAACGCGCGCACGAGCGTCGGCGGAGCCGCGCTCTGAATCGTGCCACGAACGTCGGCCGCCAGCAAGGTATCGTCGACGAGGATCGACACGTCGCGCACGATGGACGGGAAGCGCGGCAGCGCACGCGTGCGCGGCAGATCGAGGAGGGTCACCAGATCGTCGACGGCATCGAGATCGATCTCGGCGAGGAAGACGGCATCCTGCGCCGGGATGTCGCGCGCGTCGGCAAGCTCCGGACGCAGCTGGCCGACGACCCCCGCCACGATCGCGCCGCCGCCGTTGGCGGCGAGGATCTCCGCCGACCGGCCGGCGACGAGGAACGGACGCTCCGCCGTGCGCAGCGACACGGACAGCCCCAGCGCCGACGCGATCCCCTGGACGACGCCGGACGCATCGAAGAAATCGATCGGCCGTGCCCGCGCGCTCCAGTGGTCCGGTGCGGCGGCGCCGGTCCATGCCCAGGCAAACGATCGGTTCTCGCCGCCGTCGGGCAGGAAGCGCGTGCCGAGCTCGAAGAGCCGGACGTCGCGTCGTCCGTGCCGGCGGTTGTGCGCCACCGCGTCGAGCAGGCCGGCGGCCAGCGTCGGCCGCAGCACGGCGAAGCTCTCGGACAGCGGATTGGTGATCGCGACCAGCGAGCCCTCCGGCACGAACTCGCGCGCGGTCCGCTCGCTGATGAAGGAGAACGTCACTGCCTCGCTGAAGCCGAGGCCGGTCGCCAGGCGCCGCACCGCGCGGTCGATCTCGAGACGGCGGTCCGGCGGCGGGGGAGGGGCCGTCAGCGCGGGGAAGGTCGGCGGCAGACGGTCGTAGCCGTGATGGCGCGCGATCTCCTCGACGAGGTCGACGTCGCGCGCGACGTCCACGCGCCAGGACGGCACCGTGACCTGCAGCGACGGCGCCTCGCCGTCGACGCCGAAGCCCAGCCCCTCGAGAATGCGGCGCACCTCGGCCGGCTCGACCTCGAGCCCGAGCACCCGGCGCACCTGCGCGAGGTCGAAGGCGATGCGGGCCGGCTCGCGCCGCGCCGCGCGCGCATCGATCCAGCCCATGCGCACGGTGCCCGCGCCAATCTGCTCGAGCAGCGCGCACGCCCGCGCCAGCGCCGTCGACGCCATCTCCGGATCGGCGCCGCGCTCGAACCGGTACGACGCCTCCGTCGACAGACCCAGCCGCCGGCTGGTCCGGCGGATCGACCCCGGCAGGAACCACGCGCTCTCGAGCGCGATGGTCGCCGTCTCCGCCGTGACCTCGCTGTCGGCGCCGCCCATCACGCCGCCGAGCGCCTGCGGGCGATCCCGGTCGGCAATCACGAGCATGTCGGTCGCCAGCTTCCGCTGCACGCCATCCAGCGTCGTCAGGGTCTCGCCGGGCCGTGCGGTGCGGATGCGCAGCTCGGAACCGGCGAGCTTCGCGAGATCGAAGGCGTGCATCGGGTGCCCGGTCTCGATCAGCACGTAGTTCGTGACGTCGACGATGTTGCTGATCGCGCGGACGCCGGCGGCCGTGAGACGCCGGACCAGCCAGTCGGGCGAGGGCCCGACCTTCACGTCGGCGAGCGCCGCGCAGTAGCGCGGGCAGCGCTCCGTGTCCTCGACCGTCACGCGCAGCGGACCGGCGCCAATCGCGTCGGCCGCGCCGAGCTCGGCGAGAGCTGGCGCGCGAAGCGGCGTCTGATACCGCGTCGCGACTTCGCGCGCGAGCCCCAGCAGGCCGAGACAGTCTGGACGGTTCGCCGTGATCTCGAAGTCGATGACGGCGTCGTCGCCGGCCGGCTCCACCGACGCGACCTCGAAGCCGGCCAGGTGCAGATCGCGCGCGAGCGTCGCCGGCGGAACCGGCACGTCCACCAGCTCGCGCAACCAGGAGACAAGGACTTTCACAGCGGGAACTGCTCCAGGAACCGCAGGTCGTTCTCGTAGAACAGGCGGATGTCTTCGACGCCGTACATCAGCAGCGCCAGGCGCTCGATGCCGACGCCGAAGGCGAAGCCCGTGACTGCGTCCGGGTCGTAGCCCACGGCTTCGAAGACGGCCGGGTGCACCATGCCGCAGCCCAGCACCTCGATGAAGCCGGTGCGCTTGCACATCGCGCAGCCGGCGCCACGGCACTGCTGGCAGCCGATGAACACGTCGGCGCTCGGCTCCGTGTACGGGAAGAAGCTCGGACGAAAGACGACGGGGATGTCCGGCGCGAACAGCTCGCGCAGGAACCCGATGATCGTCCCTTTCAGGTCGCCCATCGTCACGTGCTCGCCGACGACGAGCCCCTCGACCTGCTGGAACATCGGGGTGTGGGTGAGGTCGAGGTTGTCGCGCCGGTAGACGCGGCCGGGCGCGATGACGCGGACGGGCGGACGATGCGTCTCCATGTAGCGGATCTGCATCGCGGACGTGTGGGTCCGGAGCAGGGTCGCGGGGCGCGTGTCGGTGTCGGGCGGGGCTGAAGCCCCGCCGCTAC
>CAYUPN010000171.1:3815-6346 GCA_964446605.1 uncultured Bifidobacteriaceae bacterium
CGCCGCTACCGGCCCCGCTGCTCCGAGCCACGTTGCCGACGGGCGGCACGGGCCGGGTCCACGGCGCGGACAGATACAGGGTGTCCTGCATGTCGCGCGCGGGGTGGTCCGGCGGCATGTTCAGCGCTTCGAAGTTGTGCCAGTCGTCCTCGGTCTCGGGACCGGAGAGGATCTCGTAGCCCTGGCGCGCGAAGATCGCCTCGATGCGGGTGCGCAGCTGCGTGAGCGGGTGCAGGCCGCCAATCGGCGGGACGCGTCCGGGCAGGGTGACGTCGACGGCGCCGGCCGGCCGAACGCTGGCGGACAGCGCGGCGGCGCGGGCGTCGAGCGCCTCCTCGATCTCGCGCTTGAGCGCGTTGATCGCCTGCCCGAGCGCGGGCCGCTCGTCGGCGGGCGCGGAGGCGAGCGTCTTCATCAGCGCCGCAATCGCGCCCCCCTTGCGCCCGAGATAGCGGTCGCGGATGGCCTTGAGATCGCGGTCGGTGCGGGCCGCCGCGATCTCGCCGGTGAACTGTGCGCGAAGGGTGTCGGTAGGGGACAAGGTACTGACGGTTCGCCGACCTGAAGGTCGGCCCTCCTGGTGCGGTTCGCCGACCTGAAGGTCGGCCCTCCTGGTGCGGTTCGCCGACCTGAAGGTCGGCCCTCCTGGGGCAGAGAGGGCCGGCGTTCCCGTGGGCCGTGTGTGGCCGGACTGACGTCCGGCCCTACGCGTTGGCCGTCTGTGCGTTCTTGACCTGGGCAACGAGCTGGCCGAACGCCGCCGCGTCGCGCGCCGCGAGGTCGGCGAGCTGCTTCCGATCGAGCTGGACGTTCGCGGCGCGCAGGCCGGCGATGAACTGCCCGTACGTCAGGCCATGCTCGCGGGCGGCCGCGTTGATGCGGACGACCCACAGGCGGCGGAAGTCGCGCTTCTTGTTGCGCCGGCCGACATAGGCGTACTTGAGCGCCGTATCGACCGCTTCCTTCGCGTACGTATACAGGCGGCTCTTGTTCCCGAACATCCCTTTCGACCGGGCGAGCAGCTTGCGGCGCTTCGCTCGGCGAACGGTTCCACGCTTCACTCTGGGCATTGCTGTAGCTCCGTAGGGGCCAGAGGCCAGGGGCCCGGGGGCCAGGAAGTCCTGATCCCTGGTCCCTGGCCCCTGACCCCTACACGTTCACTATCACCAACTATGCGTACGGCAGCATCTTCGCGATCGCGGCGGCGTCCCGGTCCGAGACCAGCTTCGGCCCGCGCAGCGCGCGCTTGCGCTTCCGCGTCTTGCTCGTGAGGATGTGCCGCTTGAAGGCCGAGGCGCGGGCGAACTTGCCCGAGCCCGTCTTCTTGAACCGCTTCGCGGCGCCCTTGTGCGTCTTCAGCTTCGGCATGACTTCGATCTCTCAGCTCTGTTCGTCCGGCGCCTGCCCGGCCGGTTCGGGAGACGAGGCGGCCGCCGACGCCGGCGCGCGGCGCTCGCCGCCGCCCGGCTGCTGCTTCCGTCCCGACTTGTCGCTGCGCTGCGACAGGATCGTGTGCATCTGGTTGCCTTCCTGACGCGGCATGGACTCGACGACGACGCTGTCGCCCAGCTCGCCAATCAGGCGCTCCAGGATGCGCCGGCCGATCTCGGGGTGCGCCATCTCACGACCACGGAAGAAGATCGTCGCCTTCACCTTGTCGCCCTCGGCGAGGAAGCGCTCGATGTGCTTCTTCTTGAACTGGTAGTCGTGCTCGTCGACCTTCGGCCGGAACTTGATCTCCTTGACCTCGATGGTCTTCTGGTGCTTCCTCGCTTCGCGCTGGCGCTTCTGTTCCTGGTACTGGTACCGGCCGTAGTCCATGATCCGGCACACCGGCGGCACGGCCGTCGGCGAAATCTCGACCAGATCCAGACCCTTCTGACGCGCGATCGCCAGGGCCTGCTGCGGGGGCATGATCCCCAGCTGCTGCCCGCTGTCGTCGATCACGCGCACTTCGCGCACGCGGATGCGCTCGTTCACCCGAATACGATCGTCACGTCTCTGGCCTCGTGGCCCGCGGGGGTAAGCGATAACGGCCTCCAGGTTTCCGGACACACCAGACCGGGCGGTGCGGCCGCCCGTGTCGTCTTTCCTCGTGCAGAACCGCGTCTAGGCGGCGTTCTGCCGGTTCCCCGGCTCCGTACGCCGGGTCCGCACTTCCTCCTGCGCCGCCTCGATGAAGGCGGCCAGCGGCTGCGCCCCCTGATCGCCGCCCGTCCGCGTGCGCACCGCGACCGTGTGCTCGGCCGCTTCGCGGTCGCCGACGACCAGCATGTAGGGGATTTTCTGCAGCTGCGCCTCGCGAATCTTATACCCGATCTTCTCCTGCCGCTCGTCCAGTTCGGCGCGCAGCCCGGCCGCCTCGAGCGCGGCCAGGACCGTCCGCCCGTACTCGACGTGGCGGTCGGCAATCGGCAGCACCCGCACCTGCACGGGGGCCAGCCACAGCGGGAACGCCCCGGCGAAGTGCTCGATGAGCAGGGCGATGAACCGCTCGAAGCTGCCGTAGATGGCCCGGTGGATGACCACCG
>CAYUPN010000172.1:0-1130 GCA_964446605.1 uncultured Bifidobacteriaceae bacterium
CCGACCTGATCCGACCTGATCCGACCCGATCAGACCCGATCAGACCCGATCCGACTCGAGCCGCTCACCCTTTCGCGGACCGCCGGTGCGACGACGGTGCCGAGCAGCTCGATCGCGCGGAGCATCTGGTCGTGCGGCATCGTGCCGACGCTCAGCTGCAGCAGCAGCCGCTGGTGGCCGAACACGGCGTGCTGCGCGACGATCTTGTCGATCACCTGCTGCGGGTCGCCGACGAACAGCGCGCCGCGCGGCGCGATCTCGGCGTCGAAGCGCTCCCGTGTCGGCGGCGGCCAGCCGCGCTCGCGTCCGATCCGTCCCATCACGTCGAGATACGGCGGGAACGCCGCGTCGGCGGCGGCCCCGGCGCTGTCGGCGAGAAAGCCGTGGCCGTTGATGCTGACCGGCAGCGTGGCCGGGTCGTGCCCCGCGCGTGCCGCCGCCTGGCGGTAGAGATCGATGAACGGCGCGAAGCGCTCCCACGCGCCGCCGATGATCGCCAGCGCCATCGGCAGGCCGAGGGTCGCCGCGCGGACCACCGACTGCGGCGTGCCGCCGACCGCGATCCAGACGGGCAGCGGGTGTTGCACGGGACGCGGATGGACGCCGCGGCCGTCGATGGGCGGCCGGTGCCGCCCGGACCACGTGATCGTCTCCCGTTCGCGCAACGCGAGCAGGAGCTCGAGCTTCTCCGCGAACAGCGCGTCGTACTCGCGCAGGTCGTAGCCGAAGAGCGGGAACGATTCGATGAACGACCCGCGACCGGCCATGATCTCCGCGCGCCCGCCCGAGAGGAGATCGAGCGTCGCGAAGTCCTGGAACACGCGCACGGGGTCGTCCGAGCTGAGGACCGTCACCGCGCTCGTCAGGCGGATGCGCTTCGTGATCGACGCGGCCGCGGCGAGGATCACCGCCGGCGAGGACGCCAGGTAGTCGGGGCGGTGGTGCTCGCCGATGCCGAACACGTCGAGCCCGACCTGATCGGCGAGCGCGATTTCCTCGAGCAGGTGGCGGACGCGCTCCTCCGCGCTGACGAGCGTCCCCGTGCGCGGGTCGGCCGTCCGCTCGACGAAGGAGTAGATGCCGATTTCCATTGCTGATCGGTACTATACGTGCAGCAGGCGGCGGGCGGC
>CAYUPN010000172.1:1230-4006 GCA_964446605.1 uncultured Bifidobacteriaceae bacterium
ACCCGAGCGGAGTTCGCCCATGGCCATCGTCGGCGCCCATGTCCTGCTCTACAGCACCGAACCGGAAGCACTCCGGGCCACGCTGCGCGACGTCTTCGGCTGGAAGTACGTCGATGCCGGCCGCGGCTGGCTGATCTTCGCGCTGCCGCCGGCGGAGCTCGGCGTGCACCCGCCGGAGGGGCCGACGTGGGATCAGGGGTACCGCCACCAGCTCACGCTGATGTGCGACGACATCGGCGCCACGATCCGCGACCTGCAGGCGAAGGGGGTCGACGTGCAGGGTCCGCCGGAGGACGAAGGGTTCGGGCTGACGGTCATGGTGCGGCTGCCTGGCGGGGTCGAAGTGCTGCTGTACGAGCCGCGGCACACGACCGCCATCGAATCGAGTTGATTGCGGTTCTCTCCGCAATCGGGAGAGTCATGTCAAAAACAGCGATTGTGACGGGAGCCGGCACCGGCATCGGACGCGGGGTCGCGCTGGCCTTGCTCGCGGAAGGCTATCGGGTCGCGCTCGCGGGCCGACGGCAGGGGCCGCTCGAGGAAACGGCAGCCGCAGGCGCGGCGGCGGATCGGGCGCTGGTCGTGCCCACGGATGTCGCCGACCCGGACTCGGTGCAGCGGCTGTTCGAGACGACGGTGCAGCGGTTCGGCCGGCTGGACGTCCTCTTCAACAACGCCGGCCTTCCCGCGCCGGGCGCGCCGTTCGACGAGCTCGGCGTCGACGCCTGGCGCGCCGTCGTGGACGTGAACCTCACCGGCGCGTTCCTCTGTGCGCAGCAGGCGTTCCGGATCATGAAGCGGCAGTCGCCGCGCGGCGGGCGCATCATCAACAACGGCTCGCTCGCGGCGTACGCGCCGCGCCCGCACTCGGCCCCCTACACCGCGACCAAGCACGCGATCACGGGCCTGACGAAGTCGATCTCCCTCGACGGCCGGGCCTGGGACATCGCGTGCGGGCAGATCGACATCGACAACGCCGAGACGCCGATGACCGCCAAGGTCGCGAATGGCGTGCCGCAGGCGGACGGCCGCATCGCGTCCGAGCCGTACCTCGACGTCACGCATGTCGCGCAGGCGGTGGTGTACATGGCGAGCCTGCCGCTCGAGGCGAACGTGCAGTTCATGACCGTGATGGCCACGAAGATGCCGTTCGTCGGGCGCGGCTGATGACGGTCCTCGTCACCGGAGGCGCCGGCTTCCTCGGCGCGCAGCTGATCGCATCACTGCTGGACCCGGCCTCGGGCCTCCCCTCCGACGCACGCATCGTCTCCGTCGATCTCGCGCCCTGTCCGGTCGATCACCAGCGCGTCGCCTCGCACGCCGTCTCGCTGCTGGACCCGGAGCTCGACGCGCTCGTCACCGACGACGTCCGCGTGGTGATCCACCTGGCCGCCGTGGTGAGCGGGCAGGCGGAGGCGGAGTTCGACCTCGGCCTGCAGGTGAACGTCGACGGCACGCGCCGGCTGCTCGAGGCCTGCCGGCGCCGCGGCCATGCGCCGCGCGTCGTCTTCGCGAGCACGATCGCCGTCTTCGGCGGCATCCTGCCGCCGCTCGTGCCGGACGACTGGATCGTCGCCCCCGAGTCGTCGTACGGCGCCGGCAAGCTCATCGCCGAGACGCTCGTCGTCGAGTACACCCGGCGCCGGTTCGTCGACGGCCTCGTCTGCCGGCTGCCGACCGTCGCCATCCGGCCCGGCCGGCCGAACACCGCCGTCTCCTCCTTCGTCAGCGGCATCGTCCGCGAGCCGCTGGCCGGCATCGACGCCGTGCTGCCGGTTCCACTCGACACGCGCATCTGGCTCTGCTCACCCGCGACGGCGGTACGAAACCTTGTGCATGCCGCGACGGTGCCTGCGGCCGCGCTTGGCCGGCGCCCGGTGCTCAACCTGCCGGGCATCAGCGTGACCGCGGCGGAGATGCTCGACAGTCTCGAGCGGGTTGCGGGATCCGAGGTCCGCGCACGCGTCCGCCACGAACCCGATCCCCGCATCATGGCCATCGTCCGCACCTGGCCCGGCGCGTTCGAGCTGGAACGCCCGCTGCATCTGGGCTTCACGGTCGACGCGAACATCGACGCGGTGATTCGGGAGTACATGGACAATAGGGCCGAACTTTAGTTCGGCCAGTCAGCAGGCAGCGTCAGGCCGGCGAATACACCAGGACGGCCGGCCTTCAGGCCGGCTATTCAGACCATGATCAAATCGCTCCGTTCCTGGCTGGGGCTCGAAAGCCCCGATACCCCCGAGAGTACTCCGCTCCGCGAACTGGTCGACGCCCTGGAGCACCTTCCCGAGGAGCGCGCGCAGTACCTGGCGCGCTTCGCGTATCTGCTCGGCCGCATCGCGCACGCCGATCGCATCGTCAGCCCCGAGGAGACGCAGGCGATGGAGCGGCTCGTGGCGGCCGAGGGAGACCTCACGCCGGACCAGGCAATGCTGGTCGTCAGCCTGGCGCGCAGCAGCAACCGGCTCTTCGGCGGCACCGCCGACTTCCTCGTCGTCCGCGAGTTCGGCGAGACCGCCAGCTACGAGCAGAAGCTGGCGCTCGTGCGCTGCCTGTTCAGCGTGTCGGCCACCGACGGCCGCATCGGCGTCGAGGAGGAAGCCGAGATCCACCGCATCGCCAACCAGCTCCGGATCCTGCCGGAGGACCTGACCGCGCTGCGGGTGGCGCACCGCGACCACCTGCCGGGGCTGGGGGGAGGGAAGTAAAACGGGAAACGGGAAACCCTCCTTCGCCCTTCGGGCTACCGAGGGCAAGCGGGAAGGGCGCGCGC
>CAYUPN010000172.1:4106-6149 GCA_964446605.1 uncultured Bifidobacteriaceae bacterium
GCCAGCTGCCAGCTACAAGACTCACCGGTATGCGATACGATCATCCGATTGATGCCTGACAGGCATCACCCTGACCCAAGTGGCCTGGGCCACTCAATCCAGTCCCGAGGCGCCCGATGAAAGCCGAACTCTCCCGCGACCCCGCAACTCCGCTCGCCACGAACACCCACCTGCTGCGGTGGGTCGAGAAGATGCGGCAGCTCACACGACCCGCCGCCGTGCACTGGGTGGACGGATCGCAGGAAGAGTACGACGTGCTGTGCGCGCAGATGGTGGCCAACGGGACGCTGGTGAAGCTGAACGACGAGCTCTGGCCCGGCTGCTACTACGCCCGCTCCGACGCCAGCGACGTCGCGCGCATCGAGGAGCGCACGTTCGTCTGCTCCCTCTCGAAGGACACGGCCGGACCCACGAACAACTGGGTGAACCCGTTCGAGATGCGCCGCAAGCTGAAGCAGCTCTTCAGCGGGTGCATGGCCGGCCGGACGATGTACGTGATGGCGTTCAGCATGGGCACGGTCGGCTCGCCGATGTCGCAGATCGGCGTCCAGCTCACCGACTCGCCCTACGTCGTCGCCAGCATGCGGATCATGGCGCGTATCGGCGTTCCGGTGCTGCGCGAGATCGACAAGGACATCAAGCGCGTCGTCCCGTGCATGCACAGCGTCGGCCTGCCGCTCGCCCCCGGCGAACGCGACATCCCGTGGCCCTGCAACAACGAGAAGTACATCGTCCATTTCCCGGAGACGCGCGAGATCTGGTCGTACGGCTCCGGCTACGGCGGCAACGCGCTGCTCGGCAAGAAGTGCTTCGGCCTGCGGATCGCGTCGGCAATGGCGCGCGACGAAGGCTGGATGGCGGAGCACATGCTGATCCTCGGCGTCGAGGATCCGCGCGGCGAGAAGACCTACATCGGCGCGGCCTTCCCGAGCGCGTGCGGCAAGACGAACCTGGCGATGCTCGTGCCGCCGGCCGGCATGGACGGCTGGAAGGTCTGGACCGTCGGCGACGACATCGCGTGGATACGCCCGGCGGCCGACGGCAGGCTCCACGCGATCAACCCGGAAGCGGGCATCTTCGGCGTCGCGCCGGGCACGTCCACGCAGACGAACCCGAACGCAATGGCGACCGTCGCGCGCAACACGATCTTCACCAACGTCGCGCTGACACCCGAGGGCGGCGTCTGGTGGGAGGGCATGACGAAGGAGCCGCCGCCCGAGCTGCTCGACTGGCGCGGCAATCTCTGGACGCCTGACATCGCCCGCAAGACCGGCGCGACCGCCGCCCATCCGAACGCCCGCTTCACCGCGCCGCTCTCCCAGTGCCCGATCATCGACCCGAACTGGGAGGATCCGGACGGCGTGCCGATCAGCGCCTTCGTCTTCGGCGGGCGCCGCGCGACGACGATGCCGCTCGTATACCAGGCGTTCAACTGGACGTCCGGCGTGTACGCGGGCGCGACGATGGGCTCCGAGACGACGGCGGCGGCGGCCGGTGCGGTCGGCCGCGTGCGGCGTGATCCGATGGCGATGCTCCCCTTCTGCGGCTACCACATGGGGGACTACTTCCGGCACTGGATCAAGATGCAGCGCTCGCTGCGCGAGACGCCGAAGGTCTTCCACGTGAACTGGTTCCGCAAGGACACGGACGGGCGCTACCTGTGGCCCGGCTTCGGCCAGAACCTGCGCGTGCTGAAGTGGATCGTCGACCGCGTGCGCGGCCGCGTCCCGACGCTGGAATCGCCGCTCGGCTGGATGCCGCGCTACGAGGACTTCGACTGGAGGGGGCTCGACTACCCCCGCGAGCAGTTCGAGCGCGTCCAGCACGTCGACGTCCGCGAGTGGAAGCGCGAGGTGATGGAGCACGAGGAGCTGTTCCTCGAACTGCACGACCATTTGCCGAAGGAAATGATCTACGAGCGCGAACTCCTCATCTGTCGCTTGTAGGGGATCAGGTCGGATCGGGTCGGATCAGGTCTGATCAGGTCTGATCAGGTCGGATCAGGTCCCGCCCGCGCTGGTGACGCGGGAGCGCGGGCGGATC
>CAYUPN010000173.1:0-6087 GCA_964446605.1 uncultured Bifidobacteriaceae bacterium
CTAGCACGGCGGTGAATCCGCAACGGGCCGCGACGAGCCCGTCCGTAACGCCGATTTAACCTGCGCGAAACCGCCGGGAAACGGGCAGGGGGTACGATGCGGAGAGATGAATTCGCGAGTACTCGGCTGTGCAGGTGCACTGGCATTTGCGGTGTCCTGCGGATCCCCTCCCGAGACGATGACGATCCGCATCGACGGGTCCAGCACCGTCTACCCGATCACCGAAGCCGTCGCCGAGGAGTTCCAGCGCGCGCATCCCGGCGCACGCGTGACCGTGCGCGTCTCCGGCACGGGCGGCGGCTTCTCGCGCTTCTGCCGCGGCGAGACGGACATCAGCAACGCGAGCCGCCCGATCAAGGCGTCCGAGATCGAGGCCTGCCGGTCCGCCGGGATCGCGTTCACCGAGCTGCCGATTGCCTACGACGGCCTCGTCGTGGTCGTGCACCCGAACAACACCTGGGTGGACCACCTCACCGTCGAGGAGCTGCGGCGCATCTGGGCGCCTGATGCGCAGGGGCGCATCACGCGATGGAGCCAGGTCCGACCGGGGTGGCCCGATCGCGAGATGCACCTGTTCGGCCCGGGGGTGGACTCGGGGACCTACGACTATTTCACCGAAGCAATCGTCGGCGAGGAAGGAGCCAGCCGCGGCGACTTCACGTCGAGCGAGGACGACAACGTCCTCGTGCAGGGGGTGGCGACCGACGAGCTCGCGCTCGGCTTCTTCGGGATCGCCTACTACACGCAGAACGCCTCGCGCCTGAAGGCCGTGCCGATCGACGACGGCCGCGACGACAACGGCGCCGGGCCGATCGCGCCGAGTCTCGAGACGACGAAGGACGGGACGTACCAGCCGTTGTCACGTCCCCTGCTCATCTACGTGTCCCACCGGAGCGCGGAGAGCCCGGGGCTGCAGGCGTTCATGGACTTCTATCTGACCCGCGGGGCGCCGCTCATCGAGGAGGTCGGCTACGTGCCGCTGGCGGACGACACCTACAGGCTCGTGAAGGCGCACTTCGACCGGCGCGTGCCCGGGACGGCGTTCGGGAACGGGGGCTCGCAGGTCGGCGTCACCATCGACGAGCTGCTCGCCCGCGAGCGGGAGTAGCCGGGAGCGCGATGCGCCGGCACGAGCGGCTGATCGAGTTCGGGCTGTTCCTCTGCGGCCTGGTGTCGGTCGGCACGACCCTGGGCATCGTCGCGGTGCTGGCGGTGGAGACCGTCGCCTTCTTCCGCGAGGTGCCGATCGTCGAGTTCCTGACCGGCACCGAGTGGACGCCGCTGTTCGCCAACCCGCAGTTCGGCGTCTGGCCGCTGGTGCTGGGCACGCTGCTCGTGTCGGGCATCGCGATGGCGGTGGCGCTGCCGTTCGGACTCATGAGCGCGATCTACCTGAGCGAGTACGCCAGCCCACCGGTCCGGCGCGTGGTGAAGCCGGTGCTCGAGGTCCTGGCCGGCGTGCCCACCGTCGTCTACGGCTACTTCGCCCTGCTGTTCGTCACGCCGCTCCTGCAGCAGGTCATGCCCTCGCTGGCCGGTTTCAACGCGCTGAGCCCCGGCATCGTCATGGGCATCATGATCCTGCCGCTCGTCTCGTCGCTCTCGGAGGACGCGATGCGCAGCGTGCCGCACGGCCTGCGCGAGGGCGCGTACGCCCTCGGCGCCACGCGGATGCAGACGGCCCTGACCGTCGTCGTGCCGGCCGCCTTCTCGGGCATCACCGCCGCCTCCATCCTGGCGATCAGCCGCGCGATCGGCGAGACGATGATCGTCGCAATCGCCGCGGGGCAGCAGCCGCGCGCCACCCTCGATCCGCGCGTGCCGATCGAGACCATGACCGCCTACATCGTCCAGGTGAGCCTGGGCGACACGCCGACGGGCACGCTGGAGTACCGGACGATTTTCGCGGTCGGGTCGCTGCTGTTCCTCGGCACGTTCGGCCTCAACCTGGCCAGCACCTGGATTCGCGAGCGCTACCGGGAGGTCTACCGGTGACGGCCGGCAGCACCCTCCGGCCCGCGGCCGCCGATCGGGGCATCGCCCGGCGACGTCTGCTCGACCGCGCGTTCCAGGTGGCCGGCCTGATCGTGCTCGCGGTGGTGCTGCTGGCGCTGGGAGCCCTGCTCTACTCCGTCCTGCGCGGCGGACTGGGCCGGCTCTCCTGGGACTTCCTGACGAGCTACACGTCGCGGCACGCGTCCGAGGCCGGCATCCTGCCGGCGCTCGCCGGCAGCGTGTTCATCGTCGTGCTGACCGCGGTGATGGCGGTTCCGCTCGGCGTCGGCGCGGCGGTCTATCTGGAGGAGTACGGCACGCAGAGCCGGATGGCACGGCTGATCGAGCTGAACATCGCGAACCTGGCGGCGGTGCCGTCGATCATCTACGGCCTGCTCGGGCTGGCGGTGTTCGTGCGGGCGCTCGCATTCGGAGGCTCCATCCTGGCGGGCGCCGCCACGCTCGCGCTGCTGGTGCTGCCCGTCGTCATCCTCGCGACGCGGGAGGCGCTGCGGACGGTGCCGCTGTCGCTGCGCGAGGCGTCGTACGCGCTCGGGGCGACGCGGTGGCAGACCATCCGCCATCAGGTGATCCCGGTGGCGGCGCCGGGCATCCTGACCGGTGTCATTCTCGCGCTGTCGCGTGCCATCGGCGAGACCGCGCCGGTCATCACCATCGGCGCGCTGACCTACATGCCGTTCCTGCCGGACAGCGTGTGGTCCCCGTTCACCGTGCTGCCGATCCAGATCTTCAACTGGGTGTCGCGCCCGCAACCCGAGTTCGCCGAGAACGCCGCGGCCGCCAGCCTCGTGCTGCTGGCCCTGCTGCTCTCGATGAACGCCGCCGCCATCTGGCTGCGCGACCGGTATCAGACGAGGAGGCAATCGTGACGCCTGCGACCCCCGCGCTGCGCGCGCCCAGGCCCGGCTCGCCGGCTGCGCCGGCCCCGCCGGACCGGCCGGTGGCCATCGACGTCGAGGGGCTGAACTTCTACTACGGCCCGGTCCGCGCGCTGCACGACATCACCGTCCAGCTGCGCACCAACGTCGTCTCCGCGTTCATCGGGCCCTCGGGATGCGGGAAGAGCACGTTCCTGCGGACGCTGAACCGGATGAACGACATCATCCCCGGCACGCGCGTCGAGGGGCGCGTGCGCGTCGAGGGGGTCGACATCTACGACCCGCGCGTGGACGTCGTCGAGCTCAGGCGGCAGGTGGGGATGGTCTTCCAGCGGTCGAACCCGTTTCCGAAGTCGATCTTCGAGAACGTCGCGTACGGGCTGCGGATCAACGGCCTCGTCGCGTCGAAGGCGGAACTGCACCAGCGGGTCGAGGAGAGCCTGCGGGCGGCCGCGCTGTGGGACGAAGTGAAGGATCGGCTGCACGACTCGGCGCTCGCGCTGTCCGGCGGCCAGCAGCAGCGGCTGTGCATCGCGCGTGCGCTGGCGATCCGGCCGCGGGTGCTGCTGATGGACGAGCCCGCGTCGGCGCTCGACCCGATCGCGACACAGCACATCGAGCAGCTGATCTACGAGCTGAAGCGCGACTACACGATCGTGATCGTCACGCACAACATGCAGCAGGCGGCGCGGGTCTCGGACTACACCGCCTTCTTCTGGCTCGGGCAGCTCGTGGAGTACGACCGCACGGAGAAGATTTTCACCGCGCCGGCCGAGAAGCTGACCGAAGATTACGTCACCGGCCGCTTCGGCTGAGCCGGCATCGGGCCGCAGGCCCGTGGGGGCATCGCATGGAACGCGCCGTTCACCACGTGCAGCAGGAGTTGGAGCTGCTGAAGGTCCGGCTGCTCGAGATGGGCGGCCTGGCCGAGGAGCGCGTGCGCCAGTCGGTCCAGGGGCTGGTCGACCGCGACGCGGCGCTCATCGCCGCGGTGATCGCCGGGGACGCGCCGATCAACCGGATTCACATCGAGATCGACGACCGCGCGCTGAAGCTGCTCGCGCTGCGCCAGCCGGTCGCCACCGACCTGCGCGCCGTCCTGGCGGCGGTGAAGATCAACACCGACCTCGAGCGCGTCGGCGATCTGGCGGTCAACATCGCGGAGGCGTCGCAGCGGTACGTCCGGCACCCGCCGGTCAAGCAGCTGATCGACATCCCCCGCATGGCCGAGATCGCCCAGGCGATGCTGCGCGACGCGCTCGACGCCTACGTCCGCCAGGACGTCCCGCTCGCCCGCCGCGTCCTCCGTGAGGACGACACGCTCGACGCGCTCAAGACGCAGATCTTCCGCGAGCTGCTGACCTACATGCTGCAGAGCCACGCGACGATCGAGCCGTCGCTCGACCTCATCCTCATCTCCCGCCATCTGGAGCGCATCGGCGACCACGCGACCAACGTGGCCGAGGACGTCATCTTCATGGTGTCCGCCGAGGACGTCCGGCACCACGCGGGGGACGGGCAGTAGGAAACGGGAAACAGGGAGCGGGAAACGGGGAACGGAAAGGGCACGCCCCGGCGGGTCCCTTTCAAGAACTCCTGTAGCGGCGGGGCTTCAGCCCCGCCCCATGCGCGACTGCGAGTCCAGAGCCCATCGAGCAGTCGCGCCCTTCCCGCTTCCCGCTTTCCTGTTCCCGGTTTCCCTGCTCCCCCTTCCGTGCTATACTGAACCGGATGGTTCAGTATTCCGCCTCCCGCCTCGACGCCTCGTTCGCCGCGCTCTCGGACCCCACCCGGCGCGGCGTGCTGGAGCAGCTCGGACGCGGAGACGCGTCGATCACGGATCTGGCCTCGAAGTTCGAGATGACGCTGACGGGCATGAAGAAGCACGTCGGCGTCCTCGAGCAGGCCGGGCTCGTCACGACGGAGAAGGTCGGGCGCGTGCGGACCTGCCGGCTCGGACCGCGCCAACTCGAGGACGAGACGGCATGGATCGGACGGTACCGCCAGCTCTGGGCCGCACGCTTCGACGGGCTGGACAGGATTGTCGACGAGCTGAAACAGAAGGAGGTGGTCGATGGACGCGACAAGAGAGACTGAACCCCCCGTCAGGAAGTACGACACGTCGGTGGAACGGAAGTCCGAGCGTGAGCTGGTCGTCACGCGAACCTTCAACGGTCCGGCGCGCATCCTGTTCGAGGCCTGGACCAGGCCGGAGCTGCTCGAGCGGTGGTGGGCACCGAAGTCGTTCGGACTGTCCATCCTCTCGTGCGAGGCCGATGTTCGTACCGGCGGCACCTACCGGTTCGTGTTCAGCCACCCTGCCTCGGAGCAGCCGATGGAGTTCGTCGGCAGATACATCGAAGTGACGCCGCACGCCCGTCTGGTCTGGACGAATGAGGAAGGGGGCGAAGGTGGAGCCGTCACCACGGTGACCTTCGAAGAACGAGGTGCGGAAACCCTGGTCGTCATGCACGACCGCTATCCCTCGAAGGACGCGCTCGACGCTGCCATCGACTCAGGGAGTACGTCCGGGTTCGGCGAGTCGTTCGGGCAACTGGACGAACTGCTCGTCGCCGTGGGCGCAAACGCCGCGCCCTGAGCTCACAACTGGCGCCGCCTTGCTGTCTCCGTCGCGTTACTGCAGCAGCGCGACCGCGCGCAGATGCTGTGGCGACGTCGCGTAGCCGGCGACGCGGCGCCAGCTTCTTCCACCGTCGTCCGAACGATGAACCCCGCGCTCATCGGCGGCCCACAGCTCTCCCGGCTTCGCGCCGGCGCCGAGCAACGGCGCGATCGTGCCGGGTGGATCGGGCCACCCGTCGCGGACCCGTTCCCAGCGCCCCGCGGGCATGAGCCGGCGATACAGCCGACCGTCCGAGTGACCAGCGACGTACGCGGTGCGCGGTCTGGATGACGCTGATACGATGACGAGGTCCGGCTGGCCCGGATCGATCGCGACGCTGCGCAGGTAGCCGACCTCGAGGCCTGTGCCCGGCGAGCGCCACGTCGCGCCGCCATCCTCGCTCTCGAAGTAGCCGTCGCCGGCAGAGACGCACAGCCTGTCCGGCGCATCGCGATGAACGGCCAGTTCGTGGGTGTCCCACGGACCGCCGGGGACGCGGTCGCGCCAGGTGCGGCCGCCGTCGATCGTCGACACGAGCGCGCCGGCCTCGATCGCGACCCAGAGCCGTCC
>CAYUPN010000174.1:0-6072 GCA_964446605.1 uncultured Bifidobacteriaceae bacterium
CCCTGACCCCTGACCCCTGGCCCCTGATCTCTACGCCGGCAGCGTAACGGTGAAGGTGGCGCCTTCGCCGGGGCGGCTGTCGCACGCGATGGCGCCGCCGTGGGCGTCGACGATGGCCTTGCTGATGGCGAGGCCGAGCCCGCTGCCGCCGTCGCGCGCGGCGCGGGACGGGTCGGCGCGCCAGAAGCGCTCGAAGACGTGCGGCACGGCCTCCGGGTCCAGACCGGGGCCGGTGTCGCTGACGGACAGGCGGGAGCGGCCGTTCTCCTGATCGAGGTGGACGGTGACCTGGCCGCCGGCGTGGTTGTAACGGATCGCGTTGGACAGCAGGTTGGAGAGCAGAATGCGGATCTGCACCGGGTCGGCGAGCGCACCGGCCTCGCCGTCGAGGGCGACGCGGACGTCGTGGCGTTCGGCGAGCGGTCGCAGTTCCGCGGCGATCTCGTCGGCGAGCGCGCGCAACGCGACCGGCTCGCGGCGCGAGGGCAGCGCCCCGGCCTCGAGCCGCGCCAGCGTCAGCAGGCTCTCGACGAGCGCCTTCATCCGCTGCCCCTGGCGCGCGCAGACCTCCAGCGACCGCCGGTAGTCCTCCGCCGTGCGCTCGCGGCCGAGCGCCCATTGCGTCTCGGTGACCAGCGCGGTCACCGGCGTGCGCAGCTCGTGGCTCGCGTCGGAGGTGAGCTGCCGCTCCCGCGCGAGCGCCTGCTCCAGCCGATCGAACGCGTCGTTGAGCGCGTGGGCGACGGCGACGAGCTCCTCGTCGACGCGTGCCGGATCGATCCGCATCGGGTGACCGGGGGCGAGCGCGCGGGCGGTCTCGCCGATCTGCCGGATCGAGCGCGCGAGCTGGCGGCGAAGCCACACGCCGACCGGCAGCGCCAGCGCGGCGCCGGCGGCGCTGGCGATGAGCAGGCTGAGCAGCAGCCGGCGCACGTCCGCGTACGCCGGCGCCAGCGACTCGCCGACGACGACCACCGAGTCGCGCGGCCCGGTGACACGCGCCTCGCGGAAGCCGCCGTGCGTGCCCAGAGCCGGTCCGGGCGTCAGCCGCGACGGCGCCGGCGCGCGGCCGTCGAGCAGCCGGCCCGTCGCGTCGTAGATGCCGTAGTAGCGCACCGCGTCGGTCAGCGGCGCGCCGGCGGGTCCGGCGGCCGGCGGCACCGCGGCCGGCGTGTCGATGTCGATCTCGAGCAGGTCGTTGACGACGGTGATGCGGCCGGCGAGCGCGCGCGCTTCCTCGGTGAGCCGCGCGTCGATCGCGCGCACCGACGTGCGCCAGTACTGGAACACCGCCGCCGATCCGACGACGAGCACGAGCGCGCTGACCCAGAGGGAGGCGCCGATGGAGAGCCGGCGGACGAGCGATCCCCGGCGCCGGACCGTCATTCCACGAGGTACCCGTGCCCGCGGCGGGTGGCGATGATGCCGGCGCCGAGCTTGCGCCGCAGCGCGGCGACGTAGACCTCGAGCACGTTGGACCAGGTCTCCTCGTTCTCGCCGTAGAGCCGCGACAGCAGCTCCTCGCGCGAGACGACACGGCCGCGATTGAGGGCGAGGTACTCGAGCACGCGGAACTCGCGCGGGGTGACGGCAACAGGCTCGCCGCCGCGCCGCACTTCGCGGCGCGCGAGATCGAGGGTGACGTCGCCGAGCTCCAGCATCGGCGAGGACTGCCCGCCCGCGCGGCGGACCAGCGCGCGGCAGCGCGAGACGAGCTCGTCCGGCTCGAACGGCTTGATGACGTAGTCGTCGGCGCCCGTATCGAGCAGCCGCACGCGGTCGGAGACCAGGTCGCGCGCGGTCAGCACGAGCACCGGCAGATCGCGTCCGCGCCGGCGCAGCTCGGCGACCACCTTCTCGCCCTGCAGGCGCGGCAGCATCAGGTCGAGCACCAGCAGATCGTACGTGTCCTCGAGCGCCAGCGTCAGGCCGGTTTCGCCGTCGCCGGCGACGTCGGCGGAGAAGCCGGATTCCTCGAGCAGGCGCTGCAGCGCGGAGGCCAGGTCGGGCTCGTCTTCGACGATCAGGACGCGCATTGGTGAATCGTGCAGCTGGCAGCTGGCAGCCCGCCGGCTGCCCTCCAATTGTAGGGGTTGAAGTCCCAGGACGGGCGAACGGGCGAAGCCGCTATTCGGTGACGGGCTCGTACCACAAACGCTGGAAGTGCGCGGTGGAATCGCCGGGGAGCCAGAGGCCGACCATGCCCGGTTCGGCCAGGGCCGCGTCGCGCTCGCTGGCGACCGGGATGCCGTTGAGCCAGACACGGATGCGCTCGCCGACGTGCTCGACGGCGAGCTCGTGCCACCGGTCGGCCTCGAGGCGCAGGCCGGACAGCTTGTCGAGGCGGACGCGGTTGCCGCGCACGAACTTGTAGAGGACGAACTCGCGGGTGGCCAGATCGAGCCGGGCGGCGTAGTAGTTGCCGGCGTCGCGCACGCGCCAGGCGAGACCGGCCGCGCGGTCGCCGCGCTCGCCGAGGCGCAGGCGCGTGCCGGCGCGCAGGTTGCCGAGCCGCGGCGACTCGAGGACGGCGAGCCGGTAGCCGTGGCGTCCGGCATCGAGCTGGCTGAGCGCGTGATGCCGGCCGAGGCGCACGACCTCCCATCGGCCCGGCTCGTGGTCGGCCGACGAGAGCGTGACGAAGCCGGGCGGCAGCGTGCCGGGACGGACGGTCAGGAACTCCACCACCGTCGGGCCGTTCACGCGCGGCGCGGCGCCCGCGAGCAGCACGCCGGAGGCGGCGATCGAGACGGCGATGGAGGCCGGCAGCAGTCGGCGCATCGCCGCATTCTGCCGCGCGTGTCCTGAAGGCTGGCTGAACCCGCTCTTCATCATCCGTTCAGGATCGGCCGCGTAAATTGGATCGCATGGCCGCAGGTTCGATCCGTCCGGCCGCGCACCGGTGCGCGGCGCTGCTCGTGTGCTGTCTCGTGCTCGCGCTCGCGCTCGGGGCGCCGCGTCATGTCTTCGCGCAGGAGGCGACCGGCGCCGTCCGCGTGGAGGTCGCCGATTCGCTCGGCGGCGCGCTGCCCGGCGCGACGGTGACGCTCGTGCCCGCCGAGGCCGCCGCCGGCGAGCCAATCGTGATCTACACCGACGGCACGGGCCTGGCGGAGACCGCGCTGGCTCCGGGACGGTATCACATCCAAATCGAGCTGCCCGGATTCGAGACCGCCGAGTCGGAAATCGTGGTCGACCCGGGGCGCACGGTGCGCCACGCGGCGCAGCTGCCGATCGGCGGCTTCGCCGAGCAGGTGACGGTCACGCAGGACGCCGCCACGCAGCGGCTGGAGGACAATTTCGTCGAGGAGCTCGGGGCCGAGGAGATCGACGCGCTGCCGGACGATCCCGAAGAGGCGCTGCAGCTCATCGAGCAGCTCGCCGGCCCGAACGCCGAGATCCGCGTGAACGGCTTCGAGGAGACGGAGCTGCCGCCGAAGTCGCAGATCCAGGCGATCCGCGTGCGGCAGGATCCGTTCGCGGCCGATACGCACGGCGCCGGCCGGCCGCGCGTCGAGATCATCACGAAGCCCGGCATGAACCGCTGGGAGCACCGGTTGAACGCGGGGCTGCGCGACCAGGCGCTCGACGCGCGCAACCCGTTCGCGCCGACGCGCGGCGAGGGGCAGACGCGCCGGCTCTGGTGGAGCAGCAGCGGCCCGATCGTGCCGGGCCGGACCTCGCTCTCCGTGAATCTCTTCATCCGCGACGCCTACGACGCGCAGGCGATCATCGCGGTGCTGCCGGGCCAGACAATCAACCAGACGGCGAACCAGCAGGGGCAGTGGGTGAACGGCGGGGTCCGGCTCGAGCACGCGCTGACGCCCGCGCAGACGCTGCGCGTCGAGTACCAGCGGCGGTCCGGCGAGCGCGAGAACCTCGGCGTCGGCGAGTACAGCCTGCCGGAGCGCGCGTACGACACGACGTGGGGCACGCACCTGATCCGCGTCTCGAACCTCGGGTCGTTCGGTCCGTCGGTGCTGAACGATGCGCGGCTGGAGCTGATCTGGCGCGACAACTCGCGGCACTCGTTGAGCGACGCCGTCGCCGTCAACGTCTCCAACGCGTTCTCGGGCGGCGGGGCGCAGCTGGCGGGCGGCACCCGCGAGTTCGAGCTGGAGCTCGGCGACGACCTCGAGATCGCGCTCGGCGACAAGCACCGCGTGCGGGTCGGCTTCGAGACGGAGTTCGGCCGCCGGCGCAGCGACGAGATCGAGAACACGACCGGGCGGTTCACCTTCCCGAGCCTCGAGGCGTACGAGGCGGGGCAGCCGCTGCAGTTCGTGCAGCGGATCGGCGACCCGCGCGTCGAATACTCGCGCTACGAGGCGGGCTGGTACGTGTACGACCAGTACCGGCCGATCCAGTCGCTGCAGATCGGGCTGGGCATGCGCCACGAGCTGCAGTCGTTCGTCGACCGCAAGACCAACTTCGCGCCGCGCGGCAGCGTCGCCTGGACCCCCGCGTCGCTGCCGAAGACGACGCTGCGGGCCGGCGCCGGCGTGTTCTACAACTGGTACGACGCCTCGCTGCACGAGCAGACGCTGCGCCTGGACGGCGAGCGGCAGCAGGAGCTGATCGTCTCCAATCCGGGCTGGCCCGACCCGTTCGACGGCGACGGCGCGCTGATCGAGACGCCGGCCCCCTCGGTGATCCGGGCGGCCGAGGACCTGCAGCTCCCGCGTACGCGCCGCATCTCCGTCGGCTTCGAGCAGCCGCTGGCCGAGGGGGTGGACCTGCGCGTGAACGTCTTCGACGAGTCGACGTCGCACCGGTTCCGGAGCCTCGACGTCAACGCGCCGGTGGACGGCGCGCGGCCGGATCCCGCCCGCGCGCGCGTCACCGAGATCCGGGCGATCGGCGAGGAGGAGGAGCGCGGCTTCGACGTCAGCCTCCGGCTGCGGCGCGGCCGGAACCTGTTCGCGATGACCCGCTACCGCTACGCGCGCGAGCTGAACGACGCCGACGGCGCGCTCTCGCTGCCGATGGACAGCGCGAACCTGGCGGCCGAGTGGGGCCCCTCGTCGGGCGACGTGCGGCACCGCGTGTTCGGCTACGTCCGCGCCCGGCTGCCGTACGGCCTGAGCGCCGGGCTCGGCGCGCGCGCCTCGTCGGCCGCGCCGTACACGATTCGCACCGGGTTCGACGACAACGGCGACGAGGTGCTGAACGATCGGCCCGACGGGATCGGCCGCAACACCGAGCGCGGCGAGTGGCACGTGCTCTCGGACCTGCGCCTCGGGTGGACGGTCGGCGGCCACGACAACGAGGGCCGCGGCGGCCGGGGCGGGCGACAGGGGCGCGGAGGGCCCGGACAGGGGGGCCGCCACGGCGGCGCGGAGATCTACGCGCAGATCTCGAACCTGTTCAACACGACGAACTTCATCCGCTACAGCGGCGTGATGACGTCGCCGCTGTTCGGCGAGCCGACGGCGGCGCTGCCCGGGCGGAGGATGGAGCTCGGTCTGCGGTTGTTCCTCTAGCGGATTGGATTCTGTAGCCGGCAGCTGGCGGCTGGCAGGGCTGAATTCTGGTAGCTGACGCTTGGCGGCTGGCAGCTGACAGAGACTGCCAGCTGCCAGCTGCCGGCTACAGAATCAGAGACTGTTCTTCTTCTGCATCACCGTCACAATCGTCTCCGCGCGCTCGGGAGACAACTGCAGCCGGCCCGCCAGGCGATGCAGGTACTCCCGCTCGGCGCGCTCGAGCACGCCGTCGACCAGGACGAGATCCACGGCCGCCGCGAACACGCCCGGGCCGAGCTCCGGCGGAATCACCTGCACCGCGTCCTCGACGACCGCCTCGTCTCCCTGCGCGTTGATCCGCTGCCGCACCTCGTCTATCAGGCGGTCGAGCTCGTCGCCGTCGCGCTGACGGAAGCGGCGCATCGACCAGAGCAGGTGCATCGCGCGGCCGCCTTCGGCGGCGGTGATGTGCTGGTTGGCGTTGATCGCCGCGATCAGCACGGCGATGATCGCGAGGTCCTCGGACATTGGTGGCTCCTCAAGACATCGTGTAGCTGGCAGCTGGCAGCCGGCAGCCCGCCGGCGCCCGCGAACGATCGCGCGGGCG
>CAYUPN010000175.1:0-5938 GCA_964446605.1 uncultured Bifidobacteriaceae bacterium
GCCGCCCCCGTCGTACAGGTGATAGAGGACGTCGGCGCGGTCCTCCGGCAGCACACCCGGCAGCACGATGCCGCTCGCCGCGAGGAGCAGCAGCGCAATAGCGAAACGCAGGCGTCGCGCTCTCATGGACGGGTCCCCCTGGAACCGTTACCGGCCACCAGTGTGCCGAGGGGTTGCACTAGTTGCAGCCGCAGCCGCCGCCGGCTGCGCCCTCGCCGCCGCGCGCGGCCTCGCGCGCTTCGAACACGTGCTGTATGTAAGCGCTCGACACCGGGTTGCGGTCGAGCGCCATGATCGGATCCGCCAGGTGATCACGCTCGTAGGGCTTGACCCAGGGCTCGACGGTGCCGCAAGCCGTGAGGAGCGGCAGGGTGAGCAGCGGAACCAGAACGAGAAGCTTTCGATCGGGCATCTTGGCGGTCCTCAGAAGAACACCGTGAAGCCGAGGTGGCTTTCGATGTTGTGCACGGTCTTTTTCTCGCCGAGGAGATCCGTATCGAACAGGTGATCGCGGAAGTCGAGGTGCAAGCTCAGCGAGTCGGTGAGCAGGAAGCGATAACCCGCGCCGACGTTGACGGTGAAGCGATCGTCGCCGCCGAAGCGCGTGGAGCCGACGCCGCCGATGACGTACAGGCTGGTGTTGTATGCCCGGCCTTCGCCGAGGAAGACTTCGCCGGGCAGCAGGTTATAGCCGAGGCTCAGGTTGTAATACGTGAACTGGCGATCCTCGTCGGAGAGGATCGGCGCACCGCCGGACAGCTCCTCGAAGCTCGTGAGCCCGGCCTCGGACTGCCCGATCGCGCCCTCCATGAACAGCCCTTCCGTGATGTGGTACGCGAGGCGCGCGCCGTACACGACGTCCGAACCGAAATCCTCGATGCTCATGAGGCCCGCGAAGGCCCCGACCTCGAAGTTCTCGGTGTCGATCCCGGGCTCGGCGACGTCCCGCCGCACGACTTCCGGATCGATGACCTGCTCCGGCGTCGGCGCCTCGGCGGGCGCGGACGGCGGCGGCTCGTCGCCGAGTCCGAAGAGGCCCTTCGTCGCCGCGCAGCCGGAGAGCGCCAGGAGCACCGCGGGCGTCAGAAAAAGAACGCGAATCCGGCTTTCCATTCTTCTACTTCCTCGTTGTCGTCGCGGCTCGTAAACACGACGTAGCTCTTGTATTCCGCCCGCAGGATGAACCGCCGTGTCGCGTACAGGCGGATTCCGGCGCCGACGTGCGCCGTCTGGTCGCTGCGGTCTTCCCCCTGCACGATGGTCGATTTCGGTTCGGTATGGACGTAGCCGGCGCCCAAGGTGAAGAACGGCGATATCCGCCATTCCGGCCACGTCTCGTGCACGACGTTAACATTCGCCGCCCAGCCGTTCGAAAAATTCCCCAGGATCTGTGAACCCGATACCTCCACGGAGACATTCCGGTTGAGCGACCAGGCACCGTACAGGGAAAGGACGTTCGCGCCGCCGTAGTCGCCCGACAGCACGCCGACTTCCCAGCGCGCGTCGAGATAATCCTGCCGGTCCGCGTGCGCGAGCTCGACGGCCGCACCGTCGGGCCGCAGGGTCAGCTGCAGCTGCTCGCGCTGCACCCAGCCCTCGATCCCTCGGGCATCGCGCACCAGGAACCAGTCGGTGCGGCGCTTTATCACCTCGATCTGCTCGCCGCGCTCGATCGCGTGGAAACGCGGATAACCGCGGCCCGGACCCGTGTGCATCTCGAGATACGGGTCCGCCACCGTGACCGTGTAGTGCTCGTCCGCCGCCCATGCCGTGCCCGCCGCGATCCAGCTAGAGATCAGCAACAGCGCCGCGCGCAGCAGAAGGTCAGTTGGCCGGGACGTCGAAGGGGTTGTTGTAATATTGCGCTCCGACATCCAGCCATTCCGCAATCAGCCGCAACTCGGCCGGCGTGAGCCAGCCCTCGTGTATGCCGCCCGTCTCGAAGGGCGCGAAGAAATCGTCAGAAGCGAGCGCCCCCGCCGCGCTCATCGAAGGGTCGACGCCCACCGTGTCGAAGATCGGATCGCCGGTGTCCGGATCCGTGCCGACCTGCACCAGCACATCCTGGAGGGCGCCCATATTAACCACCTGCTCGTTGTCCGGGAACAGAAGCTCGCGATAGGCGTTGAACTGCAGCGGCTCATCCGGCGACGGGCCGTCCGAGAGATCGAGCTGGCCGGCCGGCACACGCGGGGCCATCGCCGCGTCGACCGGCGAGTGGCATCCGATGCAGTCGTGCGTGACGGGCATACCGTTGCCGTCGAGCACGGGATTGCCCATGTCGTCCAGCTCGGGACGCGGCACGCTCCACAGCGGATGGATGTGCGTCTCGTAGTTGATCACGATGCGGCAGCCCGGCGTCCACTGCTGGATGCAGGGCGCGCTCGTCGGTGCCGGGGTCGTGAGATCGAGGTAGGCCAAGGCGAAGCTCGCATCCTTCGCGCGGCCGGCGGCGGCCTCGTCCGTCCAGACGTCGGCGTACTCGAGATCGACGGAAGGCACGAGCGACGCGCAATCCGTCGCGCAGCTCAAGCGCGCGCGCACCTCGGCCATCGTCTCACCGACCTCGCCCACGAACAGGGCCGGATCGCTGTTCGGGAACGGCCCCCCGGCGGTCGTTGCCCCCGCCCAGGCGGCCGCGAACGCATCGGCGCGGCCGTGCGACAGACCGCCGTCCGCGACGTGGCAACCGTTGCACGCGAGCAGCTGGCCCGGCCGTACCTGCAGCCAGTTCTGGTGGCGCGCGGTGAGGCGGCGGCCCTCTGCATCGAGCACCTCGACGGCCAGCGCGACGTTCGCCGGCACCTCGACCATCACCGAGCCGTCCGGCTCGATCGGCGCGTACCCGATGATCTCGCGCATGCCCTGCTGCCGTGACGGACCGAAAGCGGCATTGTCGATATCGAGGACGTCCTCGTCGGGAATCGACACCGCTTTGACGATGCGGAGGAAACGCGCGGGCCGCTCGGCGGCCGTGGTCTGCGCGGGATCGGCGAGCGCCGCGATATCGGCGACGGCGCCGCCGTCGAAGTCGTACACGCTGCGGATCGCGATGACGCCTGCGCCCGCGGCCGCGAGGTCCGGGTCGAGCGCGAAAGCATGCTCCCCGTCGAGGATGACGGGCGGCACCGGCCGCGGATCCGCCACCACGGCTTCGCTGTACATGAAGCCTTCCTCGGGCGGGACGACGGGAAGCTGCGTCTGGTCGCGCGGATCGTAGATCCACACGCCGTAGAGGGGCGGCGCGAGCTCGGCGTTCGGGTTCGCGAGGCGCTCCTCCGTGCACGGCACGAAAAGGAGCTCCTCCACGACGCGGCACTGGCTCCAGGTCACGAGCAGCCTGCCGGTGCCGTCCTGGATCGGGTACGCGGAAGCGTAGCGCCCGCCGGGCGAGGCCACGTCGCGCTCGGTCGACACCGTGTTCACGGTCGCCGGCTGCTGCGCGGGACCGGCCAGGCCGGCATTGTCCTTGTTCGGCTGGGCGTTCTCGACGTACACGGGCGTGTCGATCACCACGACGCCGCCGCCGCCCTGCGTATCTTCGTAGGGCCGCACCAGCGCCATGAGGCGGCCGTCCTCGAGCGGTCGCGGCGCGAGAAACTGCACGATCTCACCGTTCGTGCCGGTGGCGTGGCTGTTGCGGCCGTAGAGGAGCTCGAGCGCGGAACCGTCCGGGTTCATGCGGTACAGGTTCACGGCGTCGTTCCCACCGGCCGCGTCCCAGCGGCTGAACACGACCTGCCCGTTCGGCAGCACCGCGGGGTCGAAGTCGTGACTCTGGTTGTAGGTCACCTGCTCGATGCCGGTGCCATCCGCGTTCATCACGTGCAGGACGAATGCCGGCTCGTTGAAGTTCTCGTCGAGCGCGTCGAACTGCGGCTTGCCCTCGTCGAGCAGCACGGCCTTCGAGCGCAGCTGCCGCGTGGAGGAGAAGATAATGCGGCCGTCCGGCAGGTAATGCGGCGCGATGTCGTGGCCGATTTCGGCCGTGAGATCGGAGGCGATCACGCGGCGCAGCGTATCGGTCGCAATCTCGTACTCCCAGATGTTCCAGGTCGGCTGGTCGGGATCGTCGAGCGCGAGATTCTCGTCGACCGGTCCGCGCAGCGCGAACAAAAGCGTCGTGCCGTCCCACGAGATCTCCACGTCGCGCACGTCGCCGAGTCCCTCCGTCGCCCTTTCCGTGACGGTGACGGCGGCGGCGCTCGGCGAGGCACGGTCGCGGAACCAGAGATCCGTGCCGACGTTGAAGCGGATCCGCTCGCGCAGGTCGGGGAAATCCTCCGCGCCCTGGTCGTCCACGGGGAGCGGCGCCTTGATGTAGGCGATCGGGAAATCCACCACGACGGGATCGGGCGCCTGGCCGTCGCCGATGCTGACGCCGTTGCCTCCGCCGCCGCCGCAGCCGGCGAGCAGCACGGACGTGGCGAGCGCAAGCCGCCGCGCCGCACGCCGCGATCGACGCGGGGTTCTACCCCCGCCCCCCTGGAAAGGCTGGTTCATGATGCGTCCCCAAAGCTCGCCGGCGAAGTGCCGGCACCACCCCATGGCGGCGAGACGTGTTGCAATTTTCACGCCAGCGAGCCCCGGCTCAACCGGACTGTCCATGAATGCGCTCGTGTCCTTGCCTGATCTTTGTCCGCTAAGGAAATTTTCCTCCCTCGGAAATACATCGGAGTATTCCGTTCGGTCGGAAAAAGCCTTGTGCCAACAGATCTCTGCGCAACCATCGCGGCGATCCATGAACGGTCCGGGTTAAGTCAAGTGATCTTGGCCGTTCGCGCCGCTTCGCACCGTTAACGTGATCACAAAGACTTGCCGGCACATCGCGGCACGCGGCTCGCGTGCCGCCAGCTTCGCTCGCCTTCACGAAGTTTGTTGCGCCGGCGCGAAAAGATGTCGGCATTGGACACCCTTGTCGGCAGACGGCGACGGACCGGGTGACACGACAAATCAAAGACTTGTAACTTCTGCCACCGGGCGATGTACGAAAGCAACGACAAGCCCTTGACATATTTCGACCGCGCCGCGCTCCGCGTGGTCGCCGCCAGGCCATTGTTTTTTCAGCAGTTCACCGCCAGCCGCCGCTTCCGGGCCCGGCGTGGCACAGCGCTTGCTATGCAGTGCAGACAACGACGATGCCCGGCCGCCGGGCCGGAGCCGCACGCGGGGACTGTGAGTGTATTCACGGCCGTGGCGGCGGGGCATCGGGCATCCTCTTTCGAGGGACAGGCGGGGTAGCACGCTCATGGCACACAGGACGTGGACGACGGCCGCGCTCGCGGCGCTCGCGGCTCTTCTCGCCGCGACGGCGAGCGCCGGGCCGCGCGAGCAGGCGAAGCGGATTCACGACCGGCTGGCCGGCGTGCCGCCGACCGAAGCGGTGCTCGTCGACATGGAAGCCGACGTCGCCGGGGGCAACGCCGTCACCGCGGCGTACACGGCCATGGGCAATCCCGCCTTCTACAACGTCACCCTGAAGAACTTCGTGGCGCCGTGGACCAACCGGGCGCAGAGCGTATTCGTGCCGCTGAACGATTACATCGCGACGGTGATCGGCATGATCCGCGACGATGTACCGTTCAACACCGTGCTCTCCGCCGATCTCCTCTACGTCGGCGCGCCGGGGCTCGGGCTGCCGGCGTACTCGGCGTCGAACAACGACCACTACGAGCAGATGGAGGCGAACGGTGTCGACCTGATGACGGGACTCGCCGCCACGACGCAGTCATCGCTGACGGGCCTGCCGCCCGGGGCCACTGCCGGCATCATAACCACGCGCGCGGCCGCCGAAGCGTTCTTCATCGCCGGCACGAACCGGGCGATGTTCCGCTTCACCCTGCTGAATCACCTGTGCAACGACATGGAGCAGGTCATGGACACGAGCCTGCCGCCGGACCGCATTCGCCAGGACGTGAGCCGCAGCCCCGGTGGCGAC
>CAYUPN010000176.1:0-4123 GCA_964446605.1 uncultured Bifidobacteriaceae bacterium
GCCGCGCGCCCGCTCGCTTGATCCCTGCTCGCGGCCGCGCGCGTCCAGGCGGGGCTGAAGCCCCGCCGCTACAGGGACCCGCAGAAAGCGAATCAGGTCGCGCTACTGCCGCGTCGGCGAGATCGGCAGACCCGCAAAGGTCGGTGGCAGCCCTGACGGCGGCGGCTGGTCCGTCGGGCGCTGCGCGTACTCTTTCGGCGTGCAGCCGAACTGCTCCCGGAAACACTTCGCGAAATAGGTCTGGCTGCTGAAGCCGACGGCGTAGGCGATCTCGGCGACCGACCCCGCGCGCTGGCGCAGCAGCTCCGCGGCCCGATACAGCCGGATCGATCGGATCAGCAGCGTCGGCGGCTGGTTGGTCAGCGCGCGCAGCTTGCGGTGGAGCTGCGACCGGCTCAATCCCACTTCGCGCCCCAGCCGCTCCACGTCGAACTCCGGATCGGCGATGTGGTCCTGCACGACGGCGAGCACCCGCTCGAGGAAGGCCCGATCGATCGGCGTCACCGCCATGTCGCTCGGCTTCAGGATCACGGCGGAGCTGAAGCGCTGGCGGAGCAGGCGGCGCTGCTCGATCAGGTTCCGCACGTGCACGAGCAGCTCCGACGCGTCGACCGGCTTCACGAGATAGCTGTCGGCGCCGGTCGTGAGCCCCTCCAGCCGATCCTCGCGCGCGGCGCGCGCGGTCAGCAGGATCACGGGGATGTGGCAGGTCGCCTCGTGGCTCTTCAGCGCGCGGCAGAGCGCGTAGCCGTCCATCGGCTGCATCATGACGTCGCTCACCACGAGGTCCGGCACGGCGGCGACGGCCAGTTCCAGCGCGGCGGGGCCGTCGGAGGCCTCGAGCACGCGGTACGCCGGCTCGAGGTAATCGCGCACCAGCCGCCGCATCTCCGGATGGTCCTCCACCACCAGCACCGTCTCCGCATCATCGGCATCCTGCACGGCGCGGCGGGCCTCCGCCTGTGGGCGCGGCTGCGCGTCGGCGGCGCGCAGCCAGGGTGACGGCGGCTCGACGAGCGACGGCGGCTGATCGACGATCTCGGCCGGCTCGAAGCGCCGCGGATCCCTGGGCAGGCGCACGAAGAACGTGGTGCCGCGCCCCGGCTCGCTGTCGACGAACACGGAGCCGCGGTGGAGGTCGACCAGATCCTTCACGACGGCGAGCCCGATGCCGATGCCCTCGCGGGCACGGCCCGCTTCGCCCTGGAAGAAGCGGTCGAAGACGCGCGGCTGCTGCTCGCGCGGAATGCCGACGCCGGTGTCGGCGACGCAGATCTCGACGAAGTTCTCGTCCAGTGCCTCGCCGGGCCGCAGCCGCGGCGAACTGGACACGGTCACGGTGATCGTGCCGCCGCCGGGCGTGAACTTGATCGCGTTGGCGAGCAGGTTGTTGAGGATCTTCTGCAGCACCGCGCGATCGACGGGCGCGTCCACGCGCGGGCCGTCGAGGATCTCGCAGGACAGGCGGATGCCCTCGCGCTCGGCCAGCGGCACGAAGGGCGCGACGATGGCGCTCACGGCCGCGGCCAGATCGTCTGGCGCCGCCTGCAGGCGCAGGCGCCCCGACTCCAGCTTCGCGAGATCCAGCAGCTGCGAGATCAGCCGCAGCAGGTACTCCGCGTTGCGCCGGACGAGATGCAGGCGCCCCTTGTCCTCGGGCGACGCGTCCCCCTGCAGCAGCTGTTCCACGGGGCCGAGGATGAGCGTCAGCGGCGTGCGGAACTCGTGCGAGATGTCGGCGAAGAAGCGCGACTTCAGCGCGTCGAGCTCGCGCAGCTTCTCGAGCTCCATCGATTCGATGCCCTGCTGGAGCCGCTGGTGCGCCCGCCGCAGGTGCAGACGCCAGAGGCCGGCCGCCAGGCCGATCAGGCCCAGCCCGTAGAGGACCCACGCCAGCCCGCTGCGGTACCACGGCGGGCTGATCGCGAACACGTAGGAGGCCTCGCTGCCGACGAGCCCCTGGATGTCGCGGGCGCGCACGCGGAAGCGGTACGTGCCTTCGGGAAGGTTCGTGTACGTCCGGTACGAGTCCTGGCTCCAGGACGACCACGTGTGGTCGAAGCCCTCGAGCAGTGTCTGGTACTCGTTCCGGTCGGCGTCCTTGAACCGCGGCGCGGCGTACTCGAAGTGGAGCGAGTTGTCGCGGAACGGCAGCAGCGGCCCGTTCCCGGCGGCGGACGCCGGCCCGGCCCCGCCGAAGAGCGTGCGCTCGCCGTTGACGGCGACGCGGCGGATGAGCGCGGAGAACGGCGCCGGCGCGCGGCTCTGCCCCGCCGGATCGTACCGGAGCAGGTGATCCGGCGTGGGCAGCCAGACGACGTCGCCCTGCGGCTCGGGATAGATCGACCAGACCGGAAAGGCGAAGAGCCGCGGGCCGTCGAACGCGTACGTGCCGTCGAGCCGCCGGCGCAGCACGTCGACGACGCCCGGCTTGCGCGAGGCGACCCACACGCTGCCCGCCCGGTCCTCGACGAGCCAGTGGAACGACCGCCGGCCCGCCGCGACGAGCGGATCGAGCGCCGCGACCGGGACGAACGTGCCCCCCTTCTCGTCGTACTCGAAGATCCCGGACTCGGAGAGGAACACCGGCCGGCCGCCGAACATCGCGGCGTGCGTGCGTCCGACGAAGGTGTTGCGGTCGAAGGCGTGCAGGCGGCCGGAGGCGCTGGCGAAATCGTCCGCGGCGCCGGCCGGATCGAGCCGCATCAGCCGCTGCCGCTGCGAGACGAGCCAGAGGCGGCCGCCGCGGTCCTCGGCCAGCGACGTGATCGTCTCGTCGATACCGGCGATGCGGCCGCCATTGCGCCAGGCGCCGCCCTCCAGCTGCAGCGCCATCAGCCCTTCGGCGAGCCCGACGTAGACGCGGGCCGGGTCCGTGATCGACTGGAACAACGTCATCGGCAGCGAGGGCGCGGTCGCGATGCGCCGGAACCGCCGGCCGCCGGTGGTCTCGAAGACGCCGTCCTTCGACGTCGCGAGCACGCGGTCGCCCATCGCGACGATGTCCCAGACGGGCGGCTCGATGTCGGCCACACGATGGAAGCGGAGCGTGGCCGAGGGCTGGTCATCGCCGCCGTGACCCTGCAGCGTCGCGGTGAACAACCCGCGATAGCCCCGGACGTAGACCGTGTCGCCGAAGCGCACCAGTTCGCGCCACTCGCGTTCGAGACCGGACTCCTCGCCGAAGCGGGTGAACGCCGAGTCGATCTCCACGCGGCTGATGCCGGTCTGCAGCGCCAGCCAGAGCCCGCCTTCCCGATCGGGCCAGACACCGTGGACGTGGTTGTCCGGGAGACCGGAGCGGCGATCGATGCGCCGGGTGATCACGCCGTCGGGTCCCGCGATGAGCAGGCCGCCCGTGCTCGTCGCGACGGCGACCGACCCGTCGTCCAGGCGCGCCGCGTCGAGCAGCTCGCCGATTCCGCCGATCGGCTGCCCCGGCTGCAGGAACGGCCGGAACTCCCGGCCGTCGTGCACGAGCAGATCGGCCTCACGCGTGCCGACGAGCAGCCGGTCGCCCGAGGGACCCGGAATCGTGAGCAGGAGCGTGATCTCGCGCCCCGCGAACCGGTCGCCGCCCGCGACCGGGTGCAGCGTGCCGCGAACCGACTGCATCAGCGGGCCGGTGTCACGCTGCACGTAGGCCGTGTCGCCGGCGGCGAAGATGCGCGAGAGGCCGTCGGTCTGACGGCAGGACAGCCGGCCCGCCGCGTACTCGCAGAGCCGCCCCTTGCCGGAGAAGTACACGCCCGACGAGGTCACGACGGGCGTGAAGACCTGATCGAAGCCTTCGTCGCTGCGCGCGTTCGGCGGCAGCAGGGAGTTGAAGCGCAGCTGCCCCGTCTCGTCCGGGCCGAGATAGCCGAAGTCGCCGCCGGCGCCGACGTAGATGCGGCCGGAGGCGGGATCGAGGACGAGGGTGTAGACGGCCAGGCTGGACGGGAGCTCGATCAACCGCCAGGCGCGCCCGTCGTACTCGAGGATGCCGGCGTTGTTGGCGAAGTAGACCAGGCCGTTGCCGCCCTGGACGACGTCCCAGTTCTGGATCTCGGCGCTGAATTCCTGGTGGTGGTAATTGCGGATGACGGGCAGGCCCGCGGTGCTGGACGTCTCGGCGGGCAGC
>CAYUPN010000176.1:4223-5790 GCA_964446605.1 uncultured Bifidobacteriaceae bacterium
GTCGTGTGCGCCGGCGCCTGCCGCACCGATGCGGGAGATCGTGCGAACCGCAACCCGGTCCGCCTGGCCAGCGCTTCGTACCGCGGATCGTGGCGCACGGGATCGAGCCTCGGCTCGCTGTCCAGGTGCACGATCATCACCCGGCGGGCACTGATCATCGCCTCGAGAACGGCGAACGCCGCATCCGGCTCGCCCAGCTGCGCATACGTGCCGGCGGTGTCGAGATCGGGCGCCGCAGGCTCGCGATGCGACAGCGACGTCCGGAGCACGCCCGGCCATCCCGCGGATTCATACGCGCGCCGCAGCGACGCGATGACATCCGGAGGCGCGCCGGCCGACTCGCGAAACCGGACGAGCGCCTCGAGCGCTCCCGCGTGGTCCCCCGTCTGTTCGAGACAGCGCGCGATCCACCGGCTGGCGCCGGTGTACTCCGGGTCGGTGGCTTCGACCTGCTGCAGCTGCGCGACCGCTTCGTCGAACCGGCGGCTGAGGTAGAGCAGCAGGCCCCGCGAGCGCTTGTTGAAGGACGTCGGGGCGATCGCGATGGCGGCGTCCATTTCCACCAGCGCCTCGTCATGCCGGCCGAGCGCGCTCAGCAGGAACGCCATCTCCCGCCGGACCTCGTCGTTGCCGGCGTCGAGCTCCAGGGCACGACGGCATGCGGCCTCCGCGCCGGCGTAATCCCAGTCATAGGTGCCGAGCAGACGGCACTGGAGCGCGTGCGCGTACGCGCTGTCGTCGCGCAGCGCGAGCGCCGTGCGGATCGCGAGCCGCGCCTGCGCGATGTCGTCGTGCGAGCCCGTGTCCCAGTATTGGAAGAACTTCGCGTCGGCTTTGCCGGCGTAGGCGGCCGCGTACGCCGGGTCGAGCTCGATGGCGGCCTCGAAGTCGGCGATCGCCGCCTCGATGTCGCCGGCCAGGTGCCGGGCGAGGTGCAGACGGCCGCTCTGGAATCTCGCGTACGCGGCGCCGCTGCTCGTCGGCGGCCCGCGTCGCTCCGCGCCGGCCGTCATGGCAGGTCCGTGGCCATCGCGCGCGCGCCAGGCCGACACGGCCAGCGCGAGAATCAGCAGCGCGAACGCGCTGAGAGCCGCCGCGGCGCGCCACGCGCCCGATCGGCCGGCGTGGCTCGCGTCCGGTTCCGGGCGGGCATCGGGACGCGAGGCCTCGGCCGCGTGAGCGGAAGGATCACACGGCGTGACGGCCGCGACGAAGCGGTACCCCTTCGTCGGGACGGTCTCGATGTAGCGGAGTTGCGGTCCGTCCTCGCCGTCGCCGGCGCTCAACGCCTTGCGGAGGACGTGGATCGTGCGGGGAACGCTGCCTTCCTCGACGAACGCGCCGGACCAGACGGCCTCCAGGAGCTCGTCCTTGCCGACGAGGCGGCCGTGGCGCTCCACGAGGTAGACGAGCGTGTCGAACGCCTTCGGCGTGAGCGGCACCGGCTCGCCCCCGCGCAGAAGACGCCGTTCCCGGGCATCCAGCTCGAACGTTCCGAACCGGTATGCACTCATGCCGGTGCCGCTCAGCGTGCCCCAACTGCGGAGCTGCTGTCCACCGGAATCGG
>CAYUPN010000177.1:0-5688 GCA_964446605.1 uncultured Bifidobacteriaceae bacterium
GTACGTCATCGGCGACGCCTTCCACAGCACGTTCGCGGGGAACTGCCACAGCAGCGCCCCGGTCCGCGCGTCCGCCGCAATCAACGCGCCGGTGTCGTCGCCCGCGAACACCAGGCCGCCCGCCGTCGCCAGCGCGCCGCCCCACGACGTCGCCGGCCCCGGCTGCGGCAGCTCCCACGCGACCTCGCCCGTGCGGACGTCGATCGCGCGCAGGATCTTCCGCGGCTCGTCCTCCGGGGCACGGCGCGTGCTGCCGCCGTAGAACGAGCGTCCGGCCTGCCACTCCTCGGGCGACAGCGTGTACAGGCTGCACTTCTCGAGCGCCTGCACGTAGTAGAGCCCCGTGGCCGGATGGAAGGCCGTCGAGAACCAGTTCGTCGCCCCCTCCACCGCCGGACACACCACCCGCCCCTCGGGCGTCGGCGCCACATCGTCGTTGAGGATCGGGCGGCCGTCGGACCCGATGCCGCGTGCCCACGTCAGCTTCTCGACGAACGGCTTTGCGCGCAGCAGCGTGCCGTCCGTGCGGTCGAGCACGTAGAAGAAGCCGTTGCGGTTCGCGTGGAGCAGCAGCTTGCGCGGCCGTCCCTCCCACTCGACGTCGACGAGCACCGCCGGCTGCTGCGCGTCCCAGTCCCACAGGTCGTGCGGCGTGTACTGGAAGTGCCACTTCAGCCGGCCCGTCTTCGGGTCCAGCGCCAGGATCGAATCGGAATAGAGGTTGTCCCCCACGCGCTCGCTGCCGTCGTAGTCGGGACACGGATTGCCGGTCGGCCAGTACAGCGTGTCGAGGTCAGGATCGTACGTGCCCGTGAACCAGGCCGCGGCGCAGCCGTGCTCGATGGCACTCCCCTGCCAGGTCTCCGAGCCGGGCTCGCCGGGCGCCGGCACCGTCCAGAAGCGCCAGACCTCGCGGCCGGTCGCCTGGTCGAACGCCGCGACGAACCCGCGCACCCCTTCGTCGCCGCCCGACGTGCCGGTGATGACGAGGTCGCCGACCGCCAGCGGCGCGGACGTCGCGCCGTAGTTTCGGCGGTAGTCGGCCATCTCCGTCTCCCACAGCAGCGCGCCCGTGAAGCGGTCGAGCGCGATCAGGTGCGCGTGGTCGGTGACCATGAACACGCGGTCCCCGGCGACGGCGACGCCGCGGTTGATCCCGGCGGCCGCGTCGCCCGCCAGCCCGCGCGTGCGCGGCCGGCGGTAGTGCCACAGCTGGCGTCCGGTCCCCGCGTCGAGCGCGTAGCATTCGTTCGCCGCGGTCACGTACATGATCCCGTCGACGACGAGCGGGGTGACCTGGAGGCGGGAGCTGCCGGCGACCGGGAACACCCAGGCGGGAGCGAGGCGCGCGACGTTCCCCGTGTCGATCTGATCGAGCGCGCTGAACCGGTTGCCGTCGTAGCGCCCGTGATAGGTCGGCCAGTCCGCCTGTGAGGTCGCGCGCCGGTAGCGATCGCCGTCGCGCCGCAGGAGTGCGATGCGCCGATCGTCGCCGAGCACCTGGAGCGCGTCGCGCGTCCGCCCCAGTTCGGCTCCGGCGAGCGTCGAGCCATCGGCCAGCGGCACGCTCACGCGCGGCCGCGCGTTCCGGTCGCGCGCCTGCAGCGTCCGCAGGAACGCCACCAGATCGCGCAGCTCCTCATCGGGCACATCGAGGCCTGGCATCCCCGCGCCCGGCAGGCCGCCGCGCACCAGCGTCTTCAGCCCCTCATCGTCGCGCGACGCGAGCCGCCCGATGATCGCCGGCCCGCGCTCGCCGCCGCGTCCGTCGCCGCCGTGGCACGCGGCGCAGAGCCGCTCGAAGTGCGTGCGGCCGGGCGCGTCATCCTGCGCGGTGGCAGGTATCGGTGCAAGCGAGAGGAACAGAACGGCGGACGCGAGAATCGGGCAGGAGCGGGGCGCACGCATGACACGGAACGATATCCGATGCGCCGCTTCCGATGCTGTGCTATCACCAACGCCGGCTCGATCGACATGACGGCAGTCATAGGTGGAGGCAGGCGTGTGGCATACCCTCGCCTGCGGCACGGTGCGTGAGCTTCCAACCATCATTCAGGGCGGCATGGGCGTCGGCGTCTCGGACTGGCGGCTGGCCCGCGCTGTCTCCTCCGAGGGCCAGCTCGGTGTCGTCTCCGGCACGGCGATCGATGTCATCCTGGCCCGGCGGCTGCAGACGGGCGACCCCGGCGGGCACATGCGACGCGGCCTGGAGCACTTCCCGGTACCCGCGATTGCCGAGCGCATCCTCCGGCGGTTCTACGTGGACGGCGGCAAGCCGGCCCACACGCCGTTCGCTCCAATGCCGCTGCCGTCGAAAGACCCGCCGCCGGACGTCGTCGAGCTGTTGATAGCCGCCAACTTCGTCGAAGTGTTCCTGGCCCGCGAGGGGCACGGCCACCCGGTCGGCATCAACTACATGGAGAAGATCCGGCCGCCACACCTGCCGTCGATCTACGGCGCCATGCTGGCCGGCGTCGACTACGTGCTGATGGGCGCCGGCATTCCCGTGCGCATTCCAGGCGTACTGGACGCATTCGTCCATCACCATCCGGCCACCTACCCGCTGTCCGTCATCGGCGCGCAGGAGGGGGACGACACGACGCTCAGTTTCGATCCTCGCGCGTACGTCGACGTCGGGTTGCCGCTGAAGCGCCCGGCGTTTCTCGCCATCGTGTCCTCGCATGTGCTGGCGGCGACGCTCCTCAAGCGGGCGAACGGCGTCGTGAACGGGTTCGTCGTCGAGAACCCGACCGCAGGCGGACACAATGCGCCACCGCGCGGCAGACTGCAGTTGAGCGACACCGGGGCGCCGGTGTACGGCGAGCGCGATGTCGTCGACCTGGAGAAGATGCGCGACCTCGGGCGGCCGTTCTGGCTGGCCGGCGGCTACGGGGCTCACGACCGGCTCGCCGCCGCGCGCGCCGAGGGGGCCGCGGGGGTCCAGGTCGGGACCCCGTTCGCGTTCTGCGCAGAGTCGGGCCTGCGCGACGATTACAAGCAGGCCCTGCTCCAACAGGTGCGGGACGGCACCGCGCGGGTCGTCACCGATCCGCTGGCCTCGCCGACATCGTTTCCGTTCAAGGTCGCGCAGCTCGCCGGCACGATCGCCGATGCCGAGGTGTACGGCGCGCGCACGCGTGTCTGCGACCTGGGCTATCTGCGTGAGGCCTACCGCCAGGACGATGGGACCGTGGGCTTCAGATGTGCGGCGGAGCCGGTGAGCGCCTACGTGTCCAAGGGCGGCGCGATCGAGGATACCGTCGGGCGCAAGTGCATCTGCAACGCGCTCGTCGCCACCATCGGGCTGGGACAGGTCCGCGGCCGGTCCGTCGAGCCCGGCATCGTCACGGCCGGCGACGACCTCATCGCGCTGAAGCGATTCCTTCGACCCGGGACCCTGACCTACACGGCAGCCGACGTCATCGCACGCATCCTGAACGGGGCCCGCTCCTCATAGGCGCCGGCGCGGGGCGCATCGATCCCTGTGCGTGTTCCGGGAGTCCGGAACCGGAATCCGAAGCACCCCGCCGATCACGATTCGGCGCGCCGCAGCTCCCGCTCGAGCGATTCGATCGACCGGCGGAGCACGTCGAGCGCTTCGCGGATCGCTTCCTCTGGCGTGTCGCCGCCGGCGAGTCCAATCCCGGGGGCGCGCCACCGTCCGCCGGTGGACCAGGGGTCTGGCTGCGCGAGCGGGTCGTCGAGATGGACGGCGGTGCGCCCGCCGGGATACCGCGCCATGTTGCGGCGCGCTCCGGGATGAAAGCGCAGCAGTTCGACGATGGATGAGGGGTCGCCGTAGGCTGCGCGGTCTTCGCTCATCCAGACGCTCCGATGCCCAATCTGTGGCGGACATCGTGTACCACCAGAACTCGGTCCGGACCGAGCTGGCGCCCCTGCACGCAACGCGGCGTCTCACGCGAAGTCCAATGGAACAATCCACCGAAGTATTCCTGTGCCTCGTACTGGTTGTGCGCGCGGCACCGCAGTTCGATGTTCTCGACCACGGCCTGACCACCTGCCGCGAACGGACGCACGTGGTGGAACTCCAGAAAGCCGGTTTCCGTGCAGCGACCCTGGGTTCCGACGAACGCACAGCGCCCCTTGTCGCGCGCCCAGACAGCGCGCCGGACGGCCGCAGGGATCGTGCGCGACCGCGGCGCGCACCGGTCTGCGCCGCCCCGCGGCCGCTCCGTCGCGGCCGCTTTCGCCTTCTCGAGCTGCGTCACCAGCAGCCCCAGCCCCGCGGTCACGAGCGCGGCCAGGTCTCCGTCTGGAACGCGATGCCGCATCAGCGCCTGCGCGCGCTGCAGCAGAGCCATGCCATCTCCATCCAGCGTGAACTGCACCTTGTAGCGCGCCGGCGCGAGCGGCCGGACGCTTGACGAGCGCGGCCCGGACGCCGGAGAGAGTACAGGCGCCAGCACGTGCGGAGCCCCCGGGCTCCCTGTGCCTGGCGCCGACGAAGGCGCGGGAGTTAACGCCGTTGGACCCGCCGCTGCTCGTGTGGGCAGTTTGCGCACCGTCGACGGCGCGTCCGGCTGCGGGCGCACTGCCGCGACGAGCTCCTCGACCTCGCGCCTGGACTTGTGCCGTGCGGCCTCCAGCAGGGCGCCGCAATTCTCCGCTGTCAGATGCGGCGCCAGCAACACGAGCGTGGTGACTGTGACCGATCCGTCGGCAAGCCGCTCGAGCACGCCAGGAAATCTGCGAGCCACTCGCGCGGCCTGAATCCGGCCGTACGCCGCATGCTCGGACAGGTGCAGGACGTGCGTGCAGTACGCGAACAGCGACGAGCAGCCCTCCCCGAGGTAGAGCCGCCTGGCGTCGACCTCCACGAGGGAGGCAATCAGCGCGGCGGCCGCCTGCCGTTCGCGCCCGGCGAGTTGCCGGACCGTGGCGAGCAGTTCAGTGTCGGTGAGGGTGGAGAACGGCGGATTCGATGGTGCCATGCCGTTCTATACCATGCGATTTCGCGTGCCCTCAGGCGGGACGACGTCGAGCGATCAGGCGTACAGATGACGCCGGCGCCTCCCGAGAGCGAGAACGTGTGTCACGAAGTCTCAGGTGCGCTGCAGAGGCCAGTGGGACAAGTGGTCGGGCACACGCGCGGAGTGCGGTTGAAATCGTGTCAAGCGAAATCGAACGGTAGGGCTCCAAAGATGCCGACCATTCATGGCCGGACAGATCATCACGACCAAGCTGTCGGGCGGGCCGCTCGAAGAGCAATGAGGCCGTGACCTCTCGGTCACGGAGACCCCGAGCCGCCTTCGAGCGTGGTCGTCGGCCCGTTGCTTCAATGAGGCCGTGACCTCTCGGTCACGGAGACTCCGACCGCTCCGCCAACCAGACCGAGAACTCCCGGTTGCTTCAATGAGGCCGTGACCTCTCGGTCACGGAGACTTGAAGCTCGCGCTCGAGAGCGGGAGCGTGTGGCCGCTTCAATGAGGCCGTGACCTCTCGGTCACGGAGACCTGCAGACGGGTGGCGTTCATCGTCTCTGCATGGTGCTTCAATGAGGCCGTGACCTCTCGGTCACGGAGACCTTCATGTTCAACGACACGACCCTGAAGCTCCTGAAGCTTCAATGAGGCCGTGACCTCTCGGTCACGGAGACGAGTACTCCGCCACCAGGCGATCCCAGGTCCGATCGCTTCAATGAGGCCGTGACCTCTCGGTCACGGAGAC
>CAYUPN010000178.1:0-2744 GCA_964446605.1 uncultured Bifidobacteriaceae bacterium
GCCAGCCCTTCGTCCGGTGAGAGCGTCCGCGTCACGCAGTCGTCCATACGGCACTCGCATACCCGACGACGCGGTCGGTGTCGCCGGAGATGTCGCCGGAGTCGGCATAACGGCGCACGCCGCCGGCCGTCGCCCCCAGTTCGCGCGCGGCCAGGAGCACGGCGGCCATCGGGCCGCCGCCGCACGCGTGGCCCGGTTCGCGCTCGAGCAGCCGCATCAGCGCCCCGGCGTCGACCGCGTCGAGGCAGGTGAGGACGCGCTCGTCGAGCCGTCGTGCCCGCTCCCGCCGCTCGTAGTGCGACAGGTCGCTGCTCGCGGCGAGCACCACCGAACGGCCGGGCGCGGAGGCGGCGAGCGCCGCGGCCAGCGCGGTGATGGACGCCGACGATTGATCGCCCATGATGATCGGCACCACCCGCGCCTCCGGTCGCACGCGCGCCAGCAGCGGCAGGTGGAGCTCGAGGGCGTGCTCACGCTCGTGCACGGCGCGGTGCTCGCCGGCACTGAGGGTTTCGGCGAGCTCCTCCGCGAGCGCCGTGTCGATCGGCAGCACCCCCCACGGCGTCTCCATGGCGCCCCGGCGCAGGACCGCACACCCCCGCACGTGCGCGTAGTGCGACGGCCCGACGAGGACCACGGTGACCTCGTCGCCGGCCTGCCGGAGCGCGGCATAGCTCCAGGCGGCGACCTGCCCGGAATAGCGCAGCCCGGCGTGCGGGGCGACCAGGCCCAGCGGCGGGCCGGCAAGCGGCGGCACGCTGTCCAGCCAGGCGTCCACGTCGTGCGCGAGCCGCGCCGGATCGCTGCTGTACCAGGACCCTGCGTAGGCCAGCGGCCGCACCGGATCGAGCCCGGAGGCGGGTGTCATGGCGGTACGGATCGCTATGCTAGCATCGAGCTCATGTCGGAGTCGCTCACGCGCGAGGAGGTCGAGCGCATCGCCGCGCTCGCCCATCTGGAGCTCACCCCGGAAGAAATCGAGACGTTCGCCCGCCAGCTCGGCGGCATCCTCGAGTACGCCAGACAGGTGCAGGCGGTCGACACCGCCGACGTCCCGCCGACGGCGCACGTGCTCGCCGGCCTGCCGCGCGACCGCGAGGATGCGGTCCGCCCCTCGCTCGACCGCGAGACGGCGCTGGCCGCGGCGCCGGACGCCGCGCTCGAGGCCGGCCTCTTCCGCGTGCCGCGGGTCATCGGCTGATGGGCGCGCGCGTGCCGACCATCGGCGCCGTGCGCGACGCGATCGCGCGCGGCGAGGCCACCGCCGTGTCCGCCTGCACCGACGCGCTCGACCGCATCGCGGCGCGGAATCCCGAGCTGAACGCCTTCCTGGCCGTCGATCGCGAGCGGGCGCTCGCGCGCGCCGCCGCGCTGGATCGCCTGCTGTCCGGCGAGCGCGGTCCGCTGCACGGCGTGCCGATTGCGCTGAAGGACAACATCTGCACGCGCGGCGTCGAGACCACGGCCGGCTCGAAGATCCTGGCCGGCTACGTCCCGCCGTACGACGCGACGGTCGTCGAGCGTCTCGAAGCCGCCGGCGCGGTCGTCGTCGGGAAGACGAACCTCGACGAGTTCGCGATGGGCTCGTCCACCGAGAACTCCGCGTTCGGGCCCGTGCGCAATCCGCGGAACACCGAGGCGGCCCCCGGCGGTTCGAGCGGCGGGTCGGCGGCCGCCGTGGCCGCCGGTCTGGTGCCGGCGGCGCTCGGGTCCGACACCGGCGGCTCCATCCGCCAGCCCGCGGCCTTCTGTGGTGTCGTCGGCCTGAAGCCGACGTACGGCCGCGTGTCCCGCTACGGCCTCATCGCCTTCGCCTCGTCGCTCGATCAGATCGGCCCGTTCACGCAGACCGTCGCCGATGCGGCGGTGCTGCTCGGGGTCCTCGCCGGCGCGGACGAGCGGGACGCGACGTCGGCGGCGGAGCCGGTGGACGACTACACGGCGGCGCTCAACGGCGATCTGTCCACGTTGCGCGTCGGCGTGCCGCGCGCGCTGCTGGGAGAGGGGGTCGCGCCGGAGGTGGTCGCGGCGTTCGAGGCCGGGCTGAAGACGCTCACGGCTCGCGGCGCGCAGATCGTCGACGTATCGCTGCCGCACGCGCGCTATGCGATTCCCGTCTACTACCTGGTCGCCACCGCCGAGGCCAGCTCGAACCTCGCCCGCTACGACGGCGTGCGCTACGGATACCGCACGCCGGACGCGCCCTCGCTGAAGTCGATGTACCTGCGGACGCGCGACCAGGCGTTCGGCGCGGAGGTCAAGCGCCGCATCATGCTCGGCACGTACGTGCTGAGCTCCGGCTACTACGACGCCTACTACCTGAAGGCGCAGCAGGTCCGCACGCTCATCCGCCGCGACTACGAGCACGCGTTCGAGACGGTCGACCTCGTCGTGATGCCGACGACGCCGACGCCGGCGTTCCGGCTCGGGGAGAAGACGGGCGACCCGCTGCAGATGTACCTCGCCGACGTCTTCACCGTCAGCGCCAACCTGTCGGGTCTGCCCGCGATCAGCGTCCCCTGCGGGAGAACGCCGGAGGGGCTGCCGATCGGGTTCCAGTTCATCGGCCGGCCGTTCGATGAGGCGACGATACTTAAGGCGGCAGATGGGCTCGAAAGGGAGAGCGGGAAGTAGGGCGGCCCTGAATCGCCGACCTGAAGGTCGGCCGTCCTGGTGTGTTCTGAATCGCCGACCTGAAGGTCGGCCGTCCTGGACATCTGAAGGTCGGCCGTCCTGGTGTTCTG
>CAYUPN010000178.1:2844-5671 GCA_964446605.1 uncultured Bifidobacteriaceae bacterium
CCCCGCGAGCGCGGGGTGATTGACGATCGCGCGGAATCCCTCGAGGCCGATCGTGCCCTCGCCGATGTGGGTGTGGCGGTCGACGCGGCTGCCGAGCGGGCGCTTCGAGTCGTTGACGTGCACGACGTGCAGCCGCGCCAGGCCGACGACCCGATCGAACTCGGCGAGCGTGCGGTCGACGCCGTCGGCGGAGTCGATGGCATAGCCGGCGGCGATCAGATGGCACGTGTCGAGGCAGACGCCGACGCGTTCGTCGCCGTCGAGCGCCTCGAGAATCTGCCGCAGGTGCTCGAACCGCCAGCCGAGCGACGTGCCCTGCCCGGCGGTGTGCTCGAGCAGGATGCGGCACGCGCGGCGCCGCCGCCCTTTGAGGACCTGCCGCAGCGCGCGCGCCACGCACTCCAGCGCCTCGTCTACGCCGCGGCCGGTGGCCGCGCCCGGATGCAGGACCAGTCCCGCGAGCCCGAGGCGGTCGGCGCGCGCGAGCTCTTCGGCGAGCGATTCGATCGACCGGCTGCGCAGCGGCTCCACCGACGCGCCGGCGTTGATCAGATAGCTGGCATGCGCGACGACGGGCGCAATGCCGGTTTCGCGCACGCGCGCGGTGAAGGCGCGCGCCTCCTCGTCCGGGATTGGGCGCGCGCGCCACTGGCCGGCCGACTTCGTGAAGATCTGCAGCGCGTCGCAGCCGTGCAGGACCGCGCGATCGACCGCGCGCGGCAGGCCGCCGGCAATCGACATGTGCGCGCCGAAGCGCGGGGGCGGCCGCATCGGCCGGGCCGCCGGGCCACGCCGGGTCACGGTCCGAGCCGCTCGGCCAGCACCGTCCCGGATGGCGCGATCTCCACCGTCACCAGGAACGGCGCGCGCGACTCCGGGTTCAGGTCCAGTACGCGCGGCGGGTCGCCGACGAACCGGACGTCCACGAACTGCACGCGCCGCGCGCCGTCGGACATGATCGCGGATCGGCTCGCGGGAAACCGCGAGAAGCTCAGGAACACGCGCGCCGTCTGCGTGGCGCGTGCGCGCGCGACCCACGCGTCCCCCTCGCTGGGGATGAACACGCGCGGCGAGATCGGCTCGGCGCGTCCCAGCCGGATGTCGCGCATCTCGTAGCCGTCCGCCTGCTGCCGGATCAGCCGCCATTGCAGCGGGGACAGAAAACCCGGCAGCGCGGCGGCCTGCAGGCAGTCCCCGGGCCCCGCCTGCGCCGCCACGATCACCGACGGATGCCTCGTCAGCACCGGCGCGCTCGCGCACGCAGCCACGGAGCCGTCCGCGCGCGTCGTCGCCGCCCGTTCGAGCGCCTGCAGATGCGCGCCGGCGCGGACCACGTAGAACGCCGCGATGGACGCGAGCACGACGCGCGCGATCGTCCGCCGCGCGCCGGGCTTCAGCCACGTCACCACGATCCCGATCAGCAGCATCGCCCAGATGTAGATGTCGATGATCGGCACCCAGTCGAGCGCGAACCAGGTGTCGCTGAACGGGCTCAGGATGCGCGTGCCGTAGCTGGTCGGCAGATCCATCAGCACGTGCAGCACCGTGCCTGCGAGCGCGACTTTCCAGAGCGGCACGAGGCTTCGCAGCGCCTCGGCGCGCGAGTCGCGGCGCCGGGCGCGCCAGGCCGCGACGATCGCGCCTGCGACGAGGGCGAGCAGGACGACGCCGAGCAGGCCGTGCGTGGGCCCGCGATGGGCGGCCAGATAATCCACCGCGCCGCCGAACGCGCTGACGACATCGGCGTCGGGGATGTTGGAGGCGATGACCATGGTGGCCATGGCGCCCGGCGTGCGCGCGCCGAGCCCGGCACGCACCAGCGTCACGCCGACGAGTGTGTGCGTCAGGTTGTCCAATCCACGTAATATTACCTTCCGTGCGCGCCGTGCTTCTCCCCGCGCTCGCCGCAGTGCTCTGGCTCGCCGCGCCGGCGGCCGCGCCCGCGTGGGGCTTCGACGTCCACCGCCTGCTGACGGACCGCGCCCTCGATCTGCTGCCGGCGCGCATCCGTCCCTTCTTCCAGCACCACCGCGCCTTCATCGTCGAGCACGCGATCGACCCGGACCTCTGGCGGACGGCAGGCTGGACCGAGGAGCCGCCGCGCCACTTCCTGGACCTCGACGAGTACGGGCAACCGCCGTTTGCGGAGCTGCCGCGTGACTACGACCGCGCGGTGGAGCGGTACGGCGTCGAGTTCGTCCAGCGCAACGGCACGCTGCCCTGGCGCGTGGCCGAGGTCTTCGGGCAGCTCCGGCGCAGCTTCGAGGAGCAGGCGCGCGGCGGGCGCGGCTACACGCTGAACAACATCGCGTTCCAGGCCGCGGTGCTCGCGCACTACGTCCAGGACGGGTTCGTGCCGCTCCACGCGGTGAAGAACTACGACGGCCAGCTCACGCGGCAGCACGGCATCCACTACCGGTGGGAGACCGATCTCGTCGCGCGCTATCGCTCCGTGCTCCGGATCGATCCGCCGGCCCTTCATCCCGTTCCCGACCCGCGCGCGTTCAGCTTCGACGTGCTCGAAGCGAGCTTCGCGCAGGCCGAGGCGATCTTCGCCGGCGACAGGAAGGCGGCGGCCGGGCTCGAGCTCTACGACGACGAGTACTTCGAGCGGCTGTTCCGGGAGACGCGGCCGGTGCTGGAGGAGCGGCTGTCGAAGGCCGTGGCCGGCGTCGCGTCCGCGATCGCCGCCGCCTGGGAGGGCGGAGGCCGTCCGGACTTGCCGGTGGAATCGAAAGGGACACCGCGCAGGATTCCGAAGCGCTAAAGGTCTGATCAGGTCTGATCAGGTCTGATCAGGTCGGATCAGGTCGGATCAGGTCGGATC
>CAYUPN010000179.1:0-5621 GCA_964446605.1 uncultured Bifidobacteriaceae bacterium
CTTCCAGGTCCCCGGCCCCTGGCCCCTGGCCCCTGACCCCTGACCCCTCCTCCTCCTCATCATCCTCCTCCTCATCGTCATCGTCCGCGGCGTCGCCGTTGAACGTGTGGATGGCGCTGCGCCGCAGGTACGCGACCCCTTCCAGCAGGGTGCGTGCGGACAGCTGTCGCCGCGCGTTGAGGGTGAGGAGCACGCTGTCGTTCGCCGTCTCGTCGGGATACGTGAAGACGGCCGCGCGATCCTGCGCGAGCAGGGTCGGCGGCGCCGTGCCGTTGCCGGTCAGATCGTTCGACGCGGCGGTCAGGCTGACGTTGACCGCGGACGCGGCGCCACGCCACGCGAGGTCGCCGAAGATGCGCCGGACCGTCGAGGGGGAGAAGTCGCGCCAGCCTCCTTCGTGCATCAGCGTGCCGGCGACGTACCAGGCGAGCGACGCACTGTGGCCACCCGCTTCCGCCTCCACGGCATGGCGCCCGAACGATCCGGTCGTGAGGCGGACGTGCTGACCGGGGAAGTCGAAGCCGTCCTTCGTCCGGATCGACAGCGCGCCGCCGAGCGCATTGAGCCCGAAGAGCGGATTGGAGCCGGGCAGCAGGTTCAGGCTGGCGATCGCCGGCGTCGGCAGCGCGTCCCACAGCACGGTGTCGCCGAACGGCTCGTTCAGGCGCACGCCATCCTGATAGACGGCCAGGCCTTCCGACGCGCCGAGCAGCGGCGAGGCCGAGAAGCCGCGGAACAGGAGGTCCGGCTGGAACAGGCCCCCCTGCACCTCGCTCAGCTGCACGCTCATCGCGTGGCTGCCAAGAAGGGACGGCACGTCGAGCGGCGCGGGAGAGGGCAGTTCCGAGGCGGTGAAGACCTGCACGTTGGCAGGCACCTTGACCGTGGGCAGTCCGATGCCGTGAATCGGTGTCACGCCGACCACTTCGACCGACGTTTCGTAGGCCGGCGGCTGGGCGGTCCCGGCCGGAGGGTCCGGCGACTCCTGCGCCGCCAGTCCCTGGGGAAGCCACAGGCTCCCCGCCAATACCCCCGCCCACACCGAGACCGGAATCCGCCTCAATCAGTCCCCCTTGCGTGCTGCCGGCACGCGGTGAATCCCTCAACGAGACCCGACCTTCATTGTCCCTCGCAACCCCCGGACGAGCCAGTGGGCGGTCTGGTAGCCTGTTCAGCGTGCGGTTCACGGTGCTCGCCCTGGACTATGACGGCACGGTCGCCCGCGACGGCGTGCTCGACCCCGACGTGCGCCGCGCGATTGCGGAAGTGCGCGACCGCGGGCTCACGGTGGCCTTCGTCACCGGCCGGATTCTGGACGACCTCCGGCGGGTCGCCGGCGATCTGTCGTTCGTCGACGCCGTGGTCGCCGAGAACGGCGCTGTCGTGGCCTTTCCCGCAACCGGGTACTCGCAGGTGCTCGGCACGAGGGCGCCGCGCGAGTTCGCCGACGACCTGCGGCGCCGCGGTGTGCCCATCGCAACGGGCGAGTCGGTCGTCGAAGCCGACGCCCGTTTCGCGCACGAGGTGCTGGACTCGATCCGCGCGCTGGAGATCCCCTACGTCATCATCTTCAACCGCGGACGGCTGATGGCGCTGCCCACGGGCGTGAACAAGGCCAACGGCTTCCGTGAGGCGCTGCGCACGCTCCGGCTGTCGGCGCACAACGCGATCGCGATCGGCGACGCCGAGAACGACCACGATCTGCTGGAATTCTGCGAGCTCGGCGTGGCCGTCGAGTGGGGCAGTCCGGCGCTGCAGGCGCGGGCGGACGAAGTGCTCAGAGGACACGGGCCGGCCGCCGTGGCCGCGTACATCCGGCAGTCCGCGGCGCAGCCGCGCCTCTCACCCTCGCGGGTCGGGCGGCGGCAGCTGCTGCTCGGACGCGATCAGGAGGGAGCGCCGTTCTCGCTCGCGGTGCGCGGCCGCAACCTGCTCGTGGCCGGAGACCCGAAGTCCGGCAAGTCCTGGGTCACCGGCCTGCTCTGCGAGCAGCTGATCCAGCACGGCTACAGCGTCTGCGTGATCGACCCCGAAGGGGATTACACGGGGCTCGACGCGCTGCCCGGCGTCGTCCTGCTCGGTGGCGGCCGCACGGAGCCCACCGCCCGCGAGCTGCGCACCGCCCTCCGCTATCCCGACGTCAACGTCGTCGTCAATCTGTCGCAGCTGCCGCACGCGGAGAAGTGGAGCTACATCCCGTCGCTGCTCGCCGGCATCGCGGCGATGCGCCATGCCAACGGCATCCCGCATCGCGTGATCCTGGACGAAGCGCACTACCTGCTCCACTGCGACGCCGACGCGAGCTTCCTGGATCTCGAGCTCGCCGGCTACACCCTCGTGACGTATCAGCCATCCCGTCTGCATCCCGATCTGCTGAAGGCGATGGAGGCGATCGTGGTCACGCGGCTCACCGACAGCCGCGAGCTCGACGCGCTGCGGCCCTGGTGCGGGGAGAACCCGGAGAGCTGCGCGGCGTTGACGACGCTGGGACTCAGCCAGGCGGCCATCCTGCCGTCGACGGAGGAGGCGCAGGGGCGACTGACCGTGGTGGAGCTGGCGGCGCGCATCACGCCGCACGTCCGCCACCGCGAGAAGTACATCGACGTCCCGGTTCCGGCGACGCGCGGGTTCGTGTTCACGAGGAACGGACGGCCCAGCGGCGTGGTGGCCCGAACCCTGCGGGAGTTCGTGACGGCGGTGACGTCGCAGCCCACCGCGGCCTTCGAAGGGCATCTGCAGCGCGGCGACTTCTCGCGCTGGTTCTCGCACGTGTTCGGGGACAGCGTTCTCAGCGCCGGGGTCCGCGAGATCGAGGAGCAGTATCGGGTCGGGCGGCTCGTCGACGCCGGCGATGCGATCGCACGGGCCGTGCGCAGCCGCTACGAGCTCGAGACCGAGGAGAGGAGCTGACCGCGCGCGTCCTGCAGTACGGCCGCGGGGCCGCGCGAGGCATCCACGACCAGCCAGGAGCCGGACGTCGGCCGTGCGGCCAGCTGCTGCCGGACGATCGCTTCGTCGGCATCCGAGACATCCCCGCTGCGCCGGCGCACGCGCTCGACGAGGACCGGTCCGGGCGCGTCGAGCCAGAGGCCGGTGAACGGCACGCCCGCGCGTTGCGCCGCGCGCTCGAGGGCGCGCCGGTCCTCGTCGCGTGCGAAGACGGCATCCGCGATGACGCTGTGCCCGGACGCCGCAATCGCCGCGGCCTCGTCGATGAGACGGGTGTAGACGCGCGCCGAGACGGCGGACGTGTAGCCCTCGGAACCGAGCCGCTCCGACTCCGGCACGCCGCACAGGCGCTTGCGGATCACGTCCGACCGCAGCACCACCGCGCCGGGCGCCGCCCCGAGTGACGGCGCGAGTGCCCGGGCGAGCGTCGACTTTCCCGTGCCCGACAGGCCGCCGATCGCCACGATGGCCGCCGGCGGCGGCTGCAGGAACGCGTGCGCCATGCGCAGGTACTCGCGGGCCTGATCCTCCAGACCGGCGCGGCGCCGGCCGTCGGATTCGAGCGCGGCGTTGGCCAGCCCGATCTTCGCCCGGACGGCGGCGCGGCAGGACAGGAACAGCGGCAGGAGCGACAGGCCGCCGACGGATCCGGTCTCCGTCAGGTAGCGGTTGAAGACGTCGCTGGCATGCGCCGGCAGCTGTCGCCGCCACAGATCCATCAGCAGGAACGCGAGGTCGTAGAGGACGTCGACACAGGAGACCGCGTCGTTGAACTCGACGCCGTCGAAAGGCGTCGGGCGCCCCTGCCAGAGGACGATGTTGCCGAGGTGCAGATCGCCGTGGCACTGGCGGACGAAGCCCTCCTGGCGGCGCGACTCGAGGAGACCGTGCCCGCGCGCCAGCGCAGCACGCGAGTCGTCGATGACCGCGCGGAGCAGGCCGGGGTCGAGCGCCGCGCGCGCCGCGGTGAGGTCGGCCTCGTTCCCGTCGACGACCCACGCCATGCCGGACGCGCCGCCCTGATCCGGCCGCCGCTCCGCGTCGCGATGCAGCGCCGCGATCGCATCGGCGAGCGGCCGCATCAGCGCGGGATCCAGCGCGCCGCGTTCGGCCAGCCGATCGAGCAGCAGGTCCTGGTCGAAGCGGACCATCTCGATCAGCCAGTCGACCGGCTCCCCGGGGCCGTCGAGCGCCAGCGCGCCGTTGGCGTTCCGCACGACCGGGACGACGCGCCGGTACAGATCGGGTGCCGTGCGGCGGTTCAGTCGCAGCTCCGCCTCGCACAGCACCCGCCGCCGCTCGACACCGGTGAAGTCGAGGAAGTCGTACTTCACCGCGCGTTTCAGCTTCCACGCGCGCGTCCCGGCAAGGAAGACGATCGAGGCGTGCGTCTCGATGCGCTCGACTGGCTCGCCTCCGTGCGTCGCCGGATCGGAGAGGAGCGCGATCGCGGCGCTCTGATCTTCGGTGATCACCCCGTACTCACCTCTCAGGGTGCAACCGGCCGGGCGGCGTGGCTCGTCGTCGAGGCCGTCTCGCCCCGGCCCGTTGACGGGACGATGACGGCGCGACCCTCGAGCTGACCCGTGCGCATCCGCTCGTAGCCCGCCGCCGCGCGATCGAGCGGGAACAGCTCGACGTGCGCCGCCACGCGCCCTTCGCGCGCCAGCGCGATGACCTCCGCCAGCTCCGCCCGCGTGCCCCAGAACGGCACCATCACCGACGTCTCCATCGGGATGCCCATGTCGCCGACCCCGGGCCGCAGGGTCATGCTCCCGCCGGCGAGCCCCACGATGAGCAGCTGGCCGCCCGTGGAGACCACGCCGGCGGCAATTGCAAGTGTCGGGTTCGCGCCGACGAAGTCGAAGACCACTTCAGCGCCGCCCGGGGCCGGGCCGACGATGTCGCGGATGTGCTTGACCGTTTCGGCGTCGGACATCAGCGCGTGGTGCGCGCCGACGCGCGTGGCCAGCTCGAGCGCCTTCACGCTCATGTCGACGGCGATGATCCGCACGGCCGTCGTCGCGCGCAGGATCTGCACCGCCATGTGTCCCAGACCGCCGATGCCGATCACGACGGCCGTTGTCCCCGGCCGGAGCATCGGACGCGCGAGCTGGATGGCGTGATAGGGCGTCAGGCCGGCGTCGGTGAGCGGCGCGGCCTGTGTGACATCGAGATCGTGGATCGGAATGAGCTGGCGGGCGGGAACCGTCACGTACTCGGCCATGCCGCCGTCCCGGCTGATGCCGATGCCGCCCGGGGGGACGACGCGGCATTCGTTGTCGGCGCCGCGCAGGCAGGCGCGGCAGCGCCCGCATCCGAGGATGCCGTAGATCGCGACCGCCTCGCCGCGCTCCCAGCCCGTGACGCCGGGCCCGAGCGCCTCGACCCAGCCGGCGTTCTCGTGGCCGAGGGTCATCGGAAGCGGAAAGGCGCCTTCGGGCGCCTCGAGGATGTGCAGGTCGGAGTGGCAGATGCCGGCCGCGCCGACTTTCACGAGCACTTCGCCCGGGCCGGGTTCCGGCTGCGGGACATCGACGAGCTCCGTCGTGTGCGGTGCAACGATGCGGAATGCCTTCATGAGGGAATCTCCTGCACGCGCGCGTACGGGTGTCTGACACCCGTACTGTACCGGTGTCAGCACCGAACGGCCAATGGATATCCGGACGGCG
>CAYUPN010000180.1:0-5524 GCA_964446605.1 uncultured Bifidobacteriaceae bacterium
ATTTTGCGGACTTCGTCAGCGCGACCGTGTTCCAGGACGACGACCTCGCTCTCGGGAACCCGGACCTCAGGCCCGAGACGACCTGGGTGGCCGAGCTCGTCGAGGAACGACGCTTCGGCGGGCTCGGCGTCGTGAAGCTGAAGCTGTTCCATCACTGGATCTCGGACGTGCTGGACCTCATGCCCCTGACGCCTGACTTCGAGGCGCCCGGGAACATCGGCGATGGCCGGCGTTGGGGCATCGAGCTGGAAACGACCCTGCCGCTGGATGCGCTCGGCCTCCCGGCCGCGAGGCTGGACGTGCAGGCGCGACTCCAGGACTCCACCGTCGAGGATCCCGTGACCGGCCGCGACCGCATGCTGTCCGGGAAGGGCGGTGCCGAAAAGCCGATCCCGTTCCGTGACGAGAACCGCTATGCCTACGGTGTGGCTTTCCGGCAGGATTTTTCCGACGCGCGCGTCGCGTGGGGGATTACCGTGCGCGGGCGCGCGGACCGCACGCGCTTCCTGGTCGATGAGCTCGACGTTTACAGGGACGGCACCGAGCTCAACGTCTTCGTCGAAACGACTCGCTGGTTCGGCCAGAAAATCAGGCTGTCCGCGGACAACCTGCTCGACTTCAACTTCGTGCGTGACAGGACGATCTTCTTCGGTGAGCGGGATCTCACACCGATTGCACGCCGGGAGCTGCAGGATCGCACCGATGGGCGCCGGCTTCTGCTGACCGTAAGCGGTTCCTTCTGAAACGATATGAGCACGTCGCGCTGAAGTCGCAGCAAGCGCGCGCAGGACACGATGAGCGCCGCGCGGCGCTGGCTTGACGCTCCTCGACGCAGCGTGGGATATTGGCCGGCGCGAGACCAGGTGCCTCGATCCCTGCGCCAGCCGCACGCAACACGTGCGCCACAACTTCAACGAACACGACGAACGGACACGAAATGACCAAAGATGCAATCGTATCGGAAGACGTCGCAAAGAAATTTGCGAAAGAGAAGGAGACTCCCTACACGCGTTGGGTGAAGAAAGAAGGGCTCGACATCATCGATGGCATTTACGTTCCCGACCTGAATACCGTAGAGCTGAAACCCTGGCCGCGCCGCAACGGGCGCGGTGTTTTCATCAATCACGACGCATCGCGGACGTCCAATGACTGCTACGTCTGCGAAATCGATCCCGGCAGCGAGCTGACGCCGCAACGCCAGCTCTACGAAGAGCTGATCCTGATCCTGGGCGGCCGGGGATCGACGAACGTGTGGAATGATGCCGGAGCCAAAGTTTCGTTCGAGTGGCAGGCCGGCTCGCTGTTTTCTATCCCCGTGAACACCTGGCACCAGCATTTCAACGGATCCGGCAAGGAAAAAGTGCGCTTCGTTGCCGTTACGAACCTGCCTCCGATCATCAACGTGTTCGAAGAGCCCGAGTTCATATTCAATACGCCGTATGACTTCAAGAGCCGGTTTTCCGGTGAGTCGGACTACTTCGCGCCGCGCGAAGAGGTCAAAGGGTTCCTCCTCGAGACGAACTTCGTGGCCGACGCGGTCAACATACCGCTCATCGAGGCGAAGGAACGAGGGGCCGGCGGCGGTCACATTCGCTTCAACCTCGCCAAGAGCTCGATGAACACCCACATATCGCAGTTTCCGGTGGGAACCTACAAGAAGGCGCATGCCCACGGCCCGGGCGCCCATGTGATCATCATCGGGGGGAAAGGCTATACGCTGATGTGGCCCGAGGGTGAGGAGCCGAAGCGCTATCCATGGCACGCGGGCACGCTGATCACACCGCCGAACATGTGGTATCACCAGCATTTCAACACCGGTAAGACGCCGGCGCGGTACCTGGCGTTCAAGTTCGAGGGTGTCGCGATCAGGAACGCGCAGGGAGTGCCCAAAGCCTGGATCAGCCGGCGCATCGGGGGACACCAGATCGACTATGCGGACGAAAGCCGCACGATCCGCACCATGTTCGCGGAGGCGCTCGCCGAAGAGGGCCTTACACCGCGCATGGAAGAACCCTATGAGCAGGAGAAGGAGACGCTGCCACCGCTGCCCGCCGCTCCCCGTTCATGAGCCACTGAGCGGGCGGCTGCGCGGTATCGCCCTCCGTTGGTGCGCTGCAAGAGGGGTCGCGCGTGCGCAGTCGGGGGAGGCCGCAAGCATTGCGTAGCGCCGAAGCATTGGCGAGGCCGCGCGCCGGCCTCGCGGAAACGCCTTCACTTACCGGGATCCGCCTCTGCCTCTGCACGTTGGCGCTGCTTGCGTTCGCGCAGTCGCTTCCCGCCGCCGACGGCATCGAGCTCCTGATCTCACGACTCGAGCATCCTTTGTGGACGGCACGCCGCGACGCCGCGGAGACCATCGCCACCTACGGCGGCTCCGGCAGTGAGGCCGTCCCGGCGCTCGTACGGGCATTGTCCGACGTCGAGGTGGAAGTACGCCGGGCGGCCGTGCAGGCGCTCGCGGCGGTGGGTGCCGGTTCCGACGAAGCCGTGGCGGGACTGGTCACGGCGCTCGATGACGCCGACTGGGTCGTGCGCCGGCATGCGGCACTGTCGTTCGAGCGCTTGCAACCGGCCGCGTTCGCGGCAGTGCCCGAGATCCGCCGCATCCTGCAGAGCGCACCGCTCGAGGTCAGGATATCCGCCGCGCTCGCACTCGCGGGGCTTGCGCCCGCGAGCCGGGAAGCACTGCCGGACCTGGTTGCCGTGCTGGATGCGTCCGATTGGCAACTGCGTGCCGCGGCGGTGCAGGCCATCGGCGCGCTCGGCCCCGAGGGTCGTGAGGCGCTGCCCGCGCTCGCCGCCTCCTTGCGCGATCCCGACTGGGGCGTTGCCGAGCAGACCGTCGAGGCGCTGACGAAGATCGGCAAACCGGCGGTCCCGGTCCTCATCGAGGCGCTCGACGATCCGAGCCTCGCGGTGCGCTGGGGCGCCGCCCGGGCACTGGGGCGCCTGGGCACCGATGCCATCCCCGCGGTGCCGGCGCTGACGAAGATACTGAAGGACCCGGCCGTACAGGCCCGCTGGGCCGCGGCCAAGTCACTATGGGCCATCGGCCCGGCCGCCGCCGCTGCCGTGCCGGCCCTCATCGAGGCGCTGGGTGACCAGAGCTGGGTGGTGCGCTGGTCGGCGGCCCGCGCGCTCGGTGCCATCGGTCCGGGGGAACGCCTCGATCCGGCCGTTGCCGCGCTGGCCGGCGCGCTCCGCGATCCGGATTCGCGCGTGTGCGAGGCGGCGGGATTCGCGCTCGAGGCGCTCGGGCCCGCGGCCGTGGCGGCGCTGCCGGCGCTCGGCCGGGCGGCGACCGGCGCCGGAAGCGGCGCTGCCGGAGCAGAACAGGCCTGCGCCGTCATCGACGTCGTGCCCAACGCCGAGGCAGTCATGATGCAGTCGGGCTGGACCGTGCGCTGGGCGGCCGTGCGGGCGCTCGGCGTCGTCGGCAGGGGCCGCGCGGACGCGTTGCCGGCGCTGATTGCGGCGCTTGGCGACGAGCAGTGGCCGGTGCGCGGCGTCGCCGCGCTGGCGATCGGCCAGTTCGGTCCCGCGGCCGGCCGCGAAGGGGCGGCGGCGGTCGCGAAGTTGCTGGCGGACGACGAAGCCGGTGTCAGGAAGGCGGCGGCGATCGCCCTCGGAGACATCGGCCCGGCCGCACGGTCTGCGTCGCCGGCACTGGTCGCGGCGCAGGCGGACGGGGATCAGGCAGTGCAGGAGGCGGCGCGTGCCGCGCTCGACAGGATTTCGGGAGGCAAGGGGCAGTGAAGACTCTTTCGGGATGGATGGGCAGAGCGATGCTGGCAGCGGCCGCAGGCTGCCTCGCGGCGGGCGGCGCTCTCGCTCATATCAAGAACGAGGCCAGCCAGTTCCCCGACATCGAGTTCTCGGCCGCACGCTACGACATCGTCGTGCTGGTCGGCGCCGGGATCATTCCACAGACGCCGGTGTTCGAGCCGGACAGTCCGCTTTCCCGGCACGACCTTGCGGCCTGGGTCGCGCTGGCGCGCGGACTGGGCACCGGCGGAGAAACGCCGGACGTGGATGCGCTGGCCGCCGCGGCGCTCGAGCACGGGGCGGTCGAGAGTCTCGACGGGAATGCGACCTACTCCGAGCTCAACGCACTGTTCTTCGACGGCAGCCTGAGCGTGGATGAACCGGGACGAACGCCGACCCGGGGCGAGGCGGCGAGCTTCATCGCCGACCAGTTGCCGACAGAGGCGGGCCATGCGCTGCTCGAGTCGCTCGATCTGCAAATCGGGGCAACGGGCGCGGTGACGTCGGTCCGCACGGAGGGGGGTGAGGGACACGGTGCTGCCTACGTGATCACTGTCGGAGGCACGGATCTGCCGATGTACGCGCACGGGCGCGTGGCCAATGGCCCGGTGGACCTGCTGCAGTGGAACGGCCGGGAAGTCCGCCGCTCGTTCGTGCGCGAGGGGGATCACGGGCCCATGTGGATTTATCTCGAAGCCGAGCCGCGGGAGGAGACGGCGGCGCCGGCGATGGCCGCCACCCCGCAGACGGAGAGCGGCCCGCCGCCGGTCGACCGCAAGTTGATGTACTGGCTGGTGGCGGGCGTGGTGGTGCTCGGCCTCGCGCTGTTCGTGCGTCGGCGGCGCAGTCACTGACGGGAGGAATCGTCATCGACATCGTGCTTGAAAACGTCGTCAAACGTTATCCGCTGGCGAACTTCACGGCGCTCGACGGGCTTTCGCTCAGCGTGTCCGCGGGCGAATGGGTGTTCCTGGTCGGCGCCTCCGGCATGGGCAAGACGACGTTGCTGAAGCTCCTGTACCGCGAGGAGATCCCGGACACAGGACGCGTCGTCGTCGGCGGGGTGGACGTGAGTGGTGTTCCCGGCAGCCGTTTGCGCCGTTCGATGGGAATCATTTTCCAGACGTTCCGCCTGCTGGAGAAGAAGACCGCGTACGAGAACATCGCCTACGGAGCCGAGGTGCTTGCTGTTCCGCCGGCGGAGGTGCGGCGCCGGACGACGGAGATTCTCGAGCTGGTGGGACTTGCGGACAAGGGGCATCGCCTGCCCGGCGAGCTTTCCGGCGGCGAGCAGCAACGCGTCGCCATCGGCCGGGCGTTGATCAATCGGCCGAGCCTGATCGTCGCCGACGAGCCGACCGGCGACCTCGATCCGGAGAACGCCGACCGGGTGATCAACATCCTGGACAAGGTGCATCGGGAGCAGAAAGTCACCGTGGTGTTCGCCACGCACGCCGTGGACCTGGTCGACCGGCTGGCGCGCCGCGTCGTGCGGCTGAAGCACGGAAAAATCGTGCACGACGCCACGGGCGGATATTGGGGCCCGGCGGCTGCGGAGGGGGGCGCACTGGCGTGAGCGGGTTCAACTTCTGGCCGGTTTTCTATCGGCTGCGCGAGGCCCGGCAAGGCATCGCCCGCAACACCTGGGCGAGTCTCGCGACGGTCGTGCTGCTGACGCTGACGCTGCTGCTTTTCGGCGGTTTCCTCTGGCTGAACGCCAATCTCGCGCAGATCGCGACGCTGCTCGAACGCCAGGTGC
>CAYUPN010000181.1:0-5465 GCA_964446605.1 uncultured Bifidobacteriaceae bacterium
ACATGTCCACCTCGTTGAAGGTGGTGAGCATGGCGGCGGTGTGCTGCGCCTCGACCAGCCGCTTCGCGATGGTCGCGCGCCGCTTGGACATGCGGATGCGCTCTTCGACCCGTGCCCCCGCCGGTGCGGGCGGGCGCGCGGCGGCAGGCGCCGGAGCCGGTGCGGGACGCGTCTCCCGCGCGGCGGGTGTTGGTGCCGGTGCTGGTGCGGGTGCGGGCGCTGCGGCCGGGGCCGAAGCGGCTGCCGCGGCGGGAGCCTGGGAGGTGCCGGCCACGTAGCGCTGGACATCCTCCTTGGTGATCCGGCCACCGTCGCCGGTCCCGCGAATCAGGGACAGGTCGACGCGATGGTCGTCGGCCATGCGCCGGGCAGTCGGGGTGACCTTGATCTCCTCGGGCGCCGGCTTCGCGGCCGGTGCACTGGCGGGCGGGGCTTCAGCCGCCGGCGCCGCAGCGGGCGCGTCGGCGGGCGGGGCCGCGCCGGCCGCGCGGGGCTGCGCGCCCGCGCCATCAGCGTCGAGCACCCCCAGCACCTCACCGACCTTGACGTCCTCGCCCTCCTGCCGCTGGATGCGGGCGAGCACGCCGGCGCGCTCGGCGCTGACCTCGAGATCGATCTTGTCGGTCTCGAGCTCGACCAGCGCCTCGCCGGCGGCGACCTGGTCTCCTTCCTGCTTCAGCCAGCGCGCGACGCGCGCCTCGATGACGGACTCACCAAGCTGTGGGACGACGATATCCATTGGGGGGAGATTGTACCAGCAGGCGGGCTTCAGGAGGGCCGGCCTGGGGTTGCCTTCCGGGGCATCGTGATTCCGGTTCCGTTTCGTCGAGCCGGCCTGAAGGCCGGCCCTCCTGGTACGTGGATCGGAGGTCCGCGTTGACCCCTAGACCTTCTTCGACATGACCATGTGTTTTCTGCGCCGCTCGACGGGGCCGAAGGCCTCCTCGATGAGCAGCCGCTGGTTGACGGCGTGCCAGGCGGAGGTGCCCTCCGACGGGCTGGCGCTGCGGGCGCGGCCGACGTAGGCCAGCGGCACGCGGTCGACGAGCAGCTCCTCGAGCAGCGGGCGCACGAAGGTCCACGCGCCCATGTTCTCCGGCTCCTCCTGCACCCAGACCACCTCTTCGATCGCCGGGTACGTCTCGAGCAGCGCCTTCACGTCGCTCCACGGGAACGGGTAGAGCTGCTCCAGCCGGCCAATCGCGACGTCCGGATGGCGCTCGCGGAGCGGGCTGGTGACGAGGTCGACGTAGACCTTGCCGCTGCAGAGGATCAGCCGCCGGATCGCGCCGGCGCGCGCCTCGGCCTCCTCGTCGCCGAGGACCGGATACCAGCGCCCCTCGACGAGGTCGACCGGCCGGCTCGCGACGAGCGGATGGCGCAGCAGGCTCTTCGGCGTCAGGACGACCAGCGGCAGCGGGTCGGCGGTGAGCAGCACGGCCTGGCGGCGGAGCAGGTGGAAGTACTGCGCGGCGGTGGTGCAGTTGGCCACGCGCAGGTTGATGTCCGCCGCCGCCTCGAGGAAGCGCTCGACGCGCGCGCTCGAGTGATCGGGCCCCTGGCCCTCGTAGCCGTGCGGCAGCAGCAGCACCATCGACGGCAGCAGGCCCCACTTCGCGCGGCCGGAGACGAGGAACTCGTCGATGATGACCTGCGCGCCGTTGATGAAGTCGCCGTACTGCGCTTCCCAGATGACCAGCCGCGCCGGCGCCTGCAGGTTGTAGCCCAGCTCGAAGCCGACGGTCGCGCACTCGGTGAGCGGCGTGTTGCCGATCTCGAACGCCGCGCGGGCCTCGGACAGCCGCTGCAGCGGGATGTCGCGCGCGCCGGTGTTGAAGTCGTGCAGCACCGCGTGGCGGTGGCTGAACGTGCCGCGCTCGACATCCTCGCCGGTCAGCCGGATCGGGATGCCGTCGGCGAGAATCGACGCGAAGGCGAGGTCCTCCGCCGACGCCCAGTCGACGGTGCGCTCCCCCGGGTTGTCGAGGATGGCCCGGCGCCGCTCGCGCGCCCGTTCGAGCTTGCGGTGGATCGTGAAGCCCTCGGGGACGCGCGTCAGGTCGGCGTTGAGCGCCTGCAGCCGGTCCAGCGGCACGGCGGTCTTCGCCTGCCGGGCGGTGCCGCGCGGCGGCGGCTCGGGGTAGGCCACCTGCGGCGGCGCGTCCTGCTGCACCCCTTCGAAGGCCTGCGTCAGCCGGTCCATGTACTTCTGGACGAGCGCGTCGGCGCCGGCCGCGTCGATCTCGCCGCGCTCGACGAGCCGGCGCGCCCAGATCTCCCGGACGGTCGGATGCTCCGCGATGACGCGGTACATCTTCGGCTGCGTGAACGACGGCTCGTCTCCCTCGTTGTGCCCGTGCCGCCGATAGCCGATCAGGTCGACGAGTGTGTCGCGCCGGAACTTCGCGCGGAATGCCGCCGCGAGCCGCGCCACTTCCAGGCACGACTCCGGGTCGTCAGCGTTGACGTGGAAGATCGGCATCTTGAACCCGCGCGCCATGCCGCTCGCATACGACGTCGAGTAGCTCTGGCTGCCGGTGGCGGTGAACCCGAGCTGGTTGTTGGCGATGACGTGGATGGTCCCGCCGACGTCGTACAGCCGGAGGCGCGACAGGTTGATGGTCTCGGCGACGATCCCCTGGCCGGGAAACGCGGCGTCGCCGTGGATCAGGATCGGCAGCGTGATGTCCCGGTTCACCGCCGGCGGTCCCGGCTCCTCCGCCGTCGTGCACGCGGCGCGCGCCATGCCGACGACGACCGGGTTGACGAACTCGAGGTGACTCGGGTTCGGCGGCATGCTGATGAGGACTTCCGGCGCCGACCCGTCCTCGCGCACCCGCGCGCGGGCCCCGGCGTGGTACTTGACGTCGCCGGTCCACCCCAGGTCCTCGCGGAACGGCTGGTCGCCGAGCGCGTCCCTGAACTCCGCCAGGACCTGCGGGTAGCTCTTCTGCATGACGTGCGCGAGCACGTTGAGCCGTCCGCGGTGGGCCATGCCGATGAGGACGTGCCGGACGCCGGCGTGCGCCGAGTCGGCGATGAGCTCGTCGAGCACCGGCACCATGATGTCGAGCCCCTCGATGGAGAAGCGCGTCTTGCCGGGGAAGGTCCGGTGGAGGAAGCGCTCGAAGGTCTCGACCTCGGTGATCCGGTCGAGCAGCTCGACGGCGTCGAGCGGCGTGTGCGGCGGACGGTAGGTGCCGGCCTCGATGTGCTGCCGCAGCCAGTCGCGCTCCTCGGGCACGAAGATGTGCGAGAGGTCGTAGCCGATGCTGGAACAGTAGACGCGGCGCAACCCCTCGATGGCCTCCCAGGCGCTGCCCGACGAGGCGGCCAGCGGGCCGCCGACGAGCTCGGCCGGCAGCGCGCGGAGGTCGGCCTCGGTCAGGCCGTGGGTCTTCGGCTCGAGCGACGGGTCGCCGATTGGCGGCGAGCCCAGCGGATCCTGCCGCGCGCCGAGGTGCCCGTAGCGCCGGATGCACTCCGCCAGGTTGACGACCCCGACGACGGCGCGGAGGTTCGCGGGGGCAGCGGCCGGTGCGGCGGCGGAGACCTGATCCAGCCCGGCAGGAGGGCCGGATCGCTCGAACGCGGCCCGGGTGGCGGGGTCGACTGACGCCGGATCGGCCAGGTAGCGTTCATACAGCTCGAGGAGATATCCCTCGTTGATCCCGCCGATCGCGCGCCATTCGGACATAGTCTCCAACAGTGTATCGGAATCGGCACGAATTCGGTTAGGGCGGGGGACGGCGGATTGTTGGGAATTTGGGGCTTTGCGGGGCGAGAGCGGGTCTTTGCGCGCCCTTCCTGTTTCCCGTTTCGCGCTTACCGTTTCTTTGTCGGCCCCCCAAGCTGATCCACAATATGCCTCCGCTCATGCTTCGCCTCATCGTGACCGGTGGGACCTTCGACAAGCGCTACGACGAAATCCGCGGCCGGCTCTACTTCGACCAGACGCACGTCCCGGAGATGCTGCGGCTGGGGCGGTGCCGTGTGCCCGTGGCGGTCGAGACCCTGATGCTCGTCGACAGCCTCGACATGACCGACGGCGACCGGGCGCGCATCGCGGCGCGGTGCCGCGAGGCCGGCGAGGCGCGGCTGGTGATCACGCACGGCACCGACACGATGGTCGAGACCGCCGCCGCCCTCGCCGCGGCGGGTCTCGGCAAGACGATCGTCCTCACCGGCGCGATGGTGCCGTACGCGTTCGGCAGCTCCGACGGCCTGTTCAATCTCGGGAGCGCGATCTCGTACGCGCAGGTGCTGCCGGACGGCGTGTGGATCGCGATGAACGGCACGCACTTCCCGTGGAACGGCGTGCGGAAGAATCGTGAGACCGGTGTCTTCGAACCGCGGAGGAACGACCGCTAACTCAGTGTTCAGGACGGCCGACCGGAGGTCGGCGATTCACGAGTGCTCCAGGACGGCCGACCTTCAGGTCGGCGATCAGTGACAGGTGGCTCCCCAACATGAAACGTCTGCTCAAGCTTCTGGCCTTCGTCATTCTCGGCGTCCTCATGGTCGCCGTGCTCGCGTACACCTGGATCCACATCACCGTCGAGCGGCGCGCCGCGCGCGTGTATGCGGTGAACGTCCCGGCGGTCACCGTGCCGCAAGGCGACCCCGAGGCCATCGAGCGCGGCCGCTACCTGGCCCACGAGGTCTCGATGTGCGTCGAGTGCCACGGCGACGACCTCGGCGGGAAGGTGGCGATCGAGAGCGCGGCCATCGGCGAGATCTGGGGATCGAACCTGACGGCCGGACGCGGCGGGCTCGGCGCGACCTACACGGACGAGGACTTCGTCCGCTCGCTGATGCACGGCGTGCGGAAGGATGGCCGGTCCGTCGTGTTCATGCCGTCGCAGGACTACCACTTCAAGGCGAGCGACGTCGGCGCGCTCGTCGCCTACATCCGGTCCGTGCCGCCGGTCGACCGCGAGATCCCGCATCCCTCGTTCGGCCCGCTCGGCCGCATCCTGGTCTTCGCCGGCGCGATGCCGCTGCTGCCGGCCGAGCTGGTCGACCACGAGGCGCGCACGTTCGTCCCGGAAGGCACGCCGTCGACGCCTGAGGAAGCCGGGAAGTACCTGGTCGATACCGGCGCCTGCCGCGGCTGCCACGGCCCGCAGCTCACGGGGGAGGGGGGCATGCCCGACGCGGCGAACCTGACGCCGGTCGGCATCGGCCACTACACGTTCGCCGACTTCCAGCGCGCGCTGCGCGAAGGCCGTCGTCCGAACGGCACGGAGCTCAAGCCCGACATGCCGCGCGCCTTCGGCGCGATGTCGGACGATGACATGCGGCTGGTGTTTGCGTACCTGCAGTCGCTCCCGGCGGCGGGAACGAAGTCCAAGTTGCAGCCGTAGTCGGTCCCGCTGAAGCGCGGAGCGCGAAGGGCGGAGGAGGGGCTGCGCGGACCTGATCCGCCGAGCCCGCGAACGATCGCGCGGGCGAGGCGGGACCTG
>CAYUPN010000182.1:0-5406 GCA_964446605.1 uncultured Bifidobacteriaceae bacterium
CATGTGAGGGAACATCCGGGCCGCGATCCTCGTCCAACCGCTCCGTGACCAGCCGCCAGCCGTCCCTCTCGCTCATCCAGGGAACCGTCGGGCTTCTGATTCTGCGCGCGCTGCAGCGCGGCCCGATGCACGGCTACGGAATCTCCGGGTGGATTCGCGACCGCTCGTCGGGCGCGCTGGCCATGGAAGATGCCGCGTTGTACCAGGCGCTGCACCGGCTGGAGGCCAGAGGCTGGATCGAGGCCGAGTGGGGCATCTCGGAGAACAACCGGCGCGCCAAGTACTACGCGCTGACGCCCGCGGGCGCGCGCCAGCTCCGGAAGGAGATCTCGGGCTGGCAGCGCTATGCCGAGGCGATGTTCAAGGTCATCGACGAGACCGCGTGAGGTGGCCATGCGCCCATGGAACGTGAGGCGGCTGTTCGCATTCCCGTCGCGCACCCGCGACGAGATCCGGCGCGACGTGGACGATGAGATCGCGTTCCATCTGGACATGCGGACCGACGAGCTGATCCGCGAGGGTCTGACGGAAGCCGAGGCGCGTGCTCGCGCCGCGCGCGAGTTCGGCGACCGCCGCGCGAGCGTGCGGGCGCTCGAGTCGATCGACAGGCCCGCCGAGCGCGACCGGCGTGTCGGCCGGCTCGTCTCCGAGCTCCGCCAGGATCTGGCGATCGGCCTGCGGCTGCTGCGCCGGAGCCCCGGCTTTGCCGCCGTGGCGATTCTCACGCTCGCGCTCGGCCTTGGTGCGAACACCGCGATCTACAGCGTCCTGGACGCCGCGCTGTTCCGGGCCCTTCCCTACCCGCAGCCCGAACAGCTCGTCGTGGTGTTCGAGACGCTCGAGAACGGCAACCTCAACAGCGTCTCCGGCGGCGTCTTCGAGGACTGGCGACGGGGCCAGACACGATTCCAGGGGCTCGCCCTGCTGCGGGACGTGAATCGCAATCTGCGGATCGGCGGAACGACCGAGCGGATGTCGGGCATCGCGGCCTCGCACGAGCTGACCAGCGTCCTCGCGATCACCCCGCTGCTCGGCCGCGGGTTCCTGCCGGACGAGGACCGGCCGGCCGGCCCCAACCACGTCGTGCTGTTCACCGAGGAGCTCTGGCGCTCGCGCTTCGGCGCCGACCCCGACATCGTCGGGCGCACCGTGATTCTGGACGAGGTGCCGCATACGGTGATCGGCGTGCTCCCGGCCGGCGCCTGGATCTTTCCCGATCACACCTTCTTCGTTCCGGCGGTGCTGAGGCCCGGCACGCCGGAGGCGTCGAGGTCGATGCACGGGTTCATGGTGCTCGGCCGTCTCGCACCGGGCGTCACGCCGGCGCAGGCGGATGCGGAGCTGAAGGCGCTGCGTGCGCGCCTGCTCCCCGAATATCCGGAGTACAAACGCAATTGGGGAGTCGCCGTGCAGCCGGCCTCGGAGACCATCGGCGGACAGGTGCGCGCGCCGCTGCTGATCCTGCTCGGCGCGGTTTCGCTCGTGCTGATCGTGGCCTGCGCGAACGTCGCCAATCTCCTGCTCGCGCGCAGTCTCCACAGACGGCAGGAGCTCGCCGTGCGGGCCGCGCTTGGCGCCGGGGCCGGGCGGATCGTCCGGCAGATCCTCACCGAGAACCTCGTGCTCACGCTCGCCGGTGGCGTGGCCGGGATTGCCGTTGCGCATGTCGGGCTCGACGTGCTTCGCGTCGCCACGGCCGATCTGCTGCCCGTCTCCTTCAACCCGCGGCTCGACGGGCGGGTGCTGACGGCGTCGTTTCTGCTGGCGGTCGTCACGGCGCCGCTCGTCGGACTGCTTCCCGCGCTCCGATCGCGCCGGCCCGATCTCAACGTCACGCTCGCGGACGGCGGGCGCGGCAGCTCGTCGGCCACGCAGCAGCGGACGCAGGCGACGCTCGTCATCGCGGAGATCGCGTTGACGGTCGTCCTGCTGGCGACGGCGGGGCTGCTGATGCGGAGCCTTGCACGCGCCGCGTCCGTCGATCCGGGGTTCGAGCCGTCCGGCGTGCTCGCATTCGACGTCTCACTGCCGGAGACCTCGTATCCGTCGGACGAGAAGCGCCTGGCATTCGTCTCCTCGCTCCTCGCCCGGCTCCGGACCGAACCGGGCGTCGTCTCGGCCGGCACGGCGATGGGGATCCCGTTCGCCGGTGGCGCCTACGGCGAGTTCTTCGCGCGCCCGGACCGCCCGGATTCGCAGCGCGTCACCGGACGGCTCGACTTCGTCTCGCCGGACTACCTGCAGACACTCGGTGTCCGCCTGCGTGCGGGGCGCTGGCTCACCGACGCGGACAACCGCATCGACGGACCGCGGGTGATCGTCGTGAACCAGCGGGCGGCGCGAGTCTTCTATCCCGACAAGCCGGCCGTGGGCGAGACGCTCGTCATCGCCGGCAATCGCTGGACGATCGTCGGTGTTGTCGGCGACGTCGTCGAGGAGCGGCTCGACGCGCCCTGGCGTCCGGCCGGATACGCCCCACAGGCGCTCAATCCGAGCCGCTTTTCCGTCGCGATCCGCACCCGTCTGGAGCCGCTCGGTCTGGTGCCGACTGTACGCGCCGCCGTGAGCGATCTCGACGCAGGCGTCGCGCTCGCGAACCCACGCGCGCTCGACCAGGCGCTGGACGGTACGCTCCGGCAGCGTCGTGTGGTGCTCGGGCTGATCGCGGTGTTCGCGGCGTCCGCGCTGGCTCTCGCCGCCATCGGGTTGTTCGGCACCATGGCCTACGCGGTGACGACGAGGCGGCGCGAGATCGGGATCCGGATGGCGTTCGGGGCGGCCGCCGCGGATCTGGTGCGTCACGTGCTCGCGCGCGGGTTGCGCGTCGCCGGCGCCGGCCTGGCAGCCGGCATCGTGGCGGCGCTGTTCACCTCACGGCTGGTCGCGAGCGAGCTGTTCCAGGTCGAGGCCTCCGATCCGCTCGTGCTCACGTGCACGGCGCTCGTGGTGCTCCTGACCGCCGTCCTCGCGTGTCTCATCCCGGCGCGCCGCGCGGCGGCCGTGGAGCCGGTGATCGCGCTCAGGCAGTAGACCCTGCGGCCACGCGCACCGCGCCGCCGCCCCACCTGCGCAGTTGCGCAGCCGGATGAAAGGATTCCGCGATGCGACGTGCTCCCGTGTCCCTGACGGTGCTGAGCCTTCTCTGCGTGGTTGCCCTCGCGGCCGCAGACGCCGCCGATCCGCGCGTGCACAACCGCGAGTCCGCGCCGCTGGCCGGGTCACCCGGCGGCGTCACGCTCGGGGAGGCCGAGGGTGACGGCCTGCTGTGGTGGCCTGACGTCAGAATCGACGAGGGCACGATCGACGTGGAGCTCCGGGGGCGGAACGTCCCGCAGCGCAGCTTCATCGGCATCGCCTTCAACGGACAGGACGAGCGGACGTACGAGGCCGTCTACTTCCGCCCGTTCAACTTCCGCGCGGAGGGGCCGCGGCGTACCCGCGCGGTGCAGTACATCTCGCATCCTGAACACCCGTGGGCCGTGCTGCGCGAGAGCCAGCCGGGCGTGTTCGAGTCGAGTGTCTCCCCCGTGCCCGATCCGGACGGCTGGTTCCCGGTGCGCATCGTCCTCACCCGCATTGAGGTCACGGCGTACGTCGCGGATGCGGCCGAACCCTCGCTCAAGGTGCGGAGAATTCCCGACCGCCGCGGCGGCTGGGTGGGACTGTGGGTCGGGAACGGATCGAACGGCGAGTTCAGGAACCTGACGATCCGTCCGGCAGGCGGCGGACCGGGCGTCAACCCGCTGTCCCGGTGACGGCGCGCGGCGGTCGGACTACCGCCGGCCTTCCGACGCGGTCACGGACAGCAGCACGCCGCCGATAATCGCCGCGCTGGCAATCGCCAGCCGAAACGTGAGCCGCTCGTCGAGGACGACGGCCGCGGCGAACGCCGTCACCACGGGCACGCTGAGCTGCACGATTGCGGCGCGCCACGCGGTGAGAGACGGCAGCGCCGCGTACCACGCCGCATAGGCCAACCCCGAGGTCACGGCCCCCGAGGTCGCGGCGATCAGCAGACCGCGTATCGTGACGTAGGTGACGGAGCGCATCAGCAGGAGCCCTGCGAGCACGATCGGGACGGCGAGGATGAAGTTCCCGGCGGTGCCCGCCAGCGGCGCGCGCGAGCCGCGCCCGCGCAGCGAGTAGATGCCCCAGGCAGCGCCCGCTGCCAGCATCAACACGGCGCCCGTGAGATCGGGTGCGGTGAGGCCGGGGGCGGTCAGCACGAGCAGTCCGGCAATCGCCAGCGCGAGTCCGGCCCAACCCGTGGCGCTCGGCCGCTCACCCCGCGCGAGCGCCGCAACGATCATCGTCGCCTGGACGCTGCCGAAGAGCAGCAGCGCGCCGATTGCGGCTTCGATGCGCAGGTAGGCGAACGTGAAGGCGAGCGCATAGCCGCCCAGCGCCATGGCCGAGGGCCACGAGGCCGAGGTCATCGCGCTGCGCCATCCGGCCAGCAGCGCGAGGACGACCGCGCCGGATGCCACCCGGACGATGACGAAGCTCGAGGCGTCGATGGCGCCGCTGTCGAGGGCCAGGCGCGTCAGGATCGAGTTGGCCGCAAACCCTGACAGGGCGCCGGCCGTCAGAACCACGAGGCGGGTCCGTTGCGGCAGTGCGGTAGCCGTGGCTGGCACCCGGGCGGAGATGTCGGCGCTCATCCGGAGGCGCCCACACTATCACTCCTTCGGCCGGTCAGGAGGAGTGGTTTGGCGGGACGTTCCGAAGCCGCGCCCGATCCACAATGCACGGAAGGATCGCGTGATGCAGCCAGCTCTTCGTGAACGGATGGCGCGTACGCCGGCGGCGGCCCTGCTGCTCGTTCTGCTCGCGGCCGGGGTGTTCGCCCAGCGTTCGGCCGGCGTCGACACGGACCGGATCTTCGACGCGATTGGCGTGACGGAGGGCCGGACCATCTGCGAGATCGGCGCGGGGGACGGCGCGTTGAGCATTGCCGCAGCGAAGCGCGTCGGCGAATCGGGCCATGTCCATGCCAGCGAGCTGGGCGAGGAACGCGTCGCGGCTCTGAGGAAGGCCGTGACGGCGAGTGGGCTGCCGCAGATCACCGTCGTCGACGGCGAGCCGGCGGCGACCAACTTCCCGGACGGGGTGTGCGACGCGTTGTTCATGCGGAACGTCTACCATCACTTCGCCGACCCGGAACGGATGAATGCGTCGATCCTCGCGGCCATGAAGCCGGGGTCGCGCCTCGCCATCGTCGATTTCCCGCCGACCGGAGAGGAAGCGTCGCAGCCCGGCGATCGCGACGAGGGGCGCTCGCACGGGATCACGGCAGACACGCTGTCGCGCGAGCTGCTCGCGGCAGGCTTCGAGCCGGTGAGCTCAGAGCAGGGCGAGCGCCGATGGTTCATGGTCGTCGTCGCGAAGCCGCGCGCAGCGGGCACG
>CAYUPN010000183.1:0-5344 GCA_964446605.1 uncultured Bifidobacteriaceae bacterium
ATCCGACCTGATCCGACCTGATCCGACCTGATCCGACCTGATCCGACCTGATCCCGACCTACCCCAGATCAGTCAGTACGTCGCCCTCCCCCCACTGATATCGACGCACTGCCCGGTCGTGAAGCTGCACTCGTCGCTGGCGAGCCAGGCGATGAGCGCGGCGACCTCGTGCGGCTGGCCGACGCGGCCGAGCGGGATGCGCTGCAGCATGTACTGCACCTGCTCGGGCGTCAGCTGCTGCAGGATCGGCGTCTCGATGACCGCGGGGGCGACGGCGTTGACGTAGATGCCCTTCTGGGCGACCTCCTTGGCCAGCGCCTTGGTGAAGCCGATGACACCGGCCTTCGCGGTGGAGTAGGGGACCATGTTCGGGTTGCCTTCCTTCCCCGCGATCGATGCGACGTTGACGATGCGTCCGCGGCCGCGCGCGAGCATGCCGGTGAGCACCGCGCGGCAGCAGAGGAAGACGCTCGTCAGGTCGATCCGGATCATGTCGTCCCAATCCTGGTCCGTCACCTCCGGCAGCGGCGCCGCGCGGCCGGCGATGCCGGCGTTGTTGACCAGGACGTCGATGCGTCCGTGCCGCGCCTCGACGTTCGCCATGCAGGCCTCGACGGAGGCGCGGTCGCCGACGTCGCACTGCGCCGCGTGGATCGCCAGCCCCTGCGCGGTGAGCGCTTCGACCTCGCGGAGCTGGAGCTCGTAGTCGCGGTCGACGGCGACCACCGTCGCCCCCTCGCGCGCGAGGCGTTCCGCGGTGGCGAGGCCAATCCCGCGCGCCGCACCGGTCACCACCGCCACCCGTTCTCTCAACAAAGCCATCGTCTCTGACCCCTGCCCCCTGATCCCCCTGGCCCCTGACCCCTGGCCCCTGACCCCTGACCCCTGGCCCCTGATCCCTAGCGCGCGTACGGCCGCCGCAGCTTCAGTCCCTTCCGATTCAGCTCCACGCCCCAGCCGGGCGTGTCGGGGATGTCGATCCACCCGTCCTTCGGCAGCGGCTCGTCGACGAACAGATCCCCGAAGAGCGGCACGATCGTGTCCGCCTTCGGGCTCATGATCAGGAACTCCGCCATCGGGCAGTTGGTGAACGCGTACTGCAGGTGATAGGAGAACACGCTCGAGCCGTGCGGGATGACGGGGATGTCGTACGCCGATGCCATCGCGACGATGCGGCGCGCTTCGGTGAGGCCGCCGACCCAGTTGATGTCGGGCTGGAGGATGTCGACCGCCTTGCGCGCGATGAGCTCCCGGAAGCCGTAGCGCGTGTACTCGTGCTCGCCGGTGGTCAGCAGGCACGAGTGCACGGCCTGCTTCACCTGCACGTAGCCGTCGATGTCGTCGGGCGGGAGGAACTCCTCGACCCAGCGGATGTGCAGCGGCTCCAGTGCGCGTGCGTACTTGATCGTGTACGGCACGGTCAGCGCCATGTAGCAGTCGATCATGAGCGGGAAGTCGGGCCCGACGGCGTTGCGGTGGCGCTCGGCGGTCGCGACGTTCTTCCGCAGTCCCTCGTCGCCGTCGCCGGGGCCGAACTCGCACGGGAACTTCGCGGCGACGAACCCGAGCCCCTTCGCGAGATCGGGGCGCGCGGTGGTCGCGTAGACCGGGAGCCGGTCGCGCACCTTGCCGCCGAGCAGCGCATAGACCGGCTCGCCGCGCAGCTTGCCCAGCAGGTCCCACAGCGCGAGGTCGATGGCGCTCATCGCGTGGAGGGCGAGCCCCTTGCGGCCGTACGGCATCGACGCGCGCCACATCTGATCCCAGATGCGCTCGACGTTGCGGACCTCCTGCCCCTCGACGAAGCGGTTCAGGTGGCGTTCGACGAGATAGCACGCCGGCTCGCCGCCGACGCTCACGCCGATGCCGACGGTGCCGTCGGCCAGCTCCGCCTCGACGACGACGGTGCCGAGCGCGTTGATGCCCCAGCTGGTACGGCTCGCCTTGTATGGCTCGTACACCGACATCGGGTTGGCGATGAAGGTGTCGACGATCCAGTGGCCGCTCTGCTGGTTGTGGTAGTCGGCGCCCGATTCACCAGGGTCGATGACGTAGGCGCGGAGCTCCTTGACGATGGCTGGTTTCATGGGGTTGCCGCCCTGAAGGGCGGCCCTCCTGGTGTCGTGAATCGCCGCCCTGAAGGGCGGCCCTCCTAGAAATCGAAGCGATCGATGTTGTCTTTCGTGAACACGAACGGCTGGCCCAGGAGAATCTGATCCCCGTCCACCGCGATGCGTCCCAGGCGGCCCGCGTCGACGCCCGTGGCGCCGGCGCGCAGTCGGCCGGTCGCCAGCGCGTGGGCGGCGTGCACGGTCAGGTAGCCGAGATCGGTCGTGTTCCACAGCACCACGCTCTCGATGACGCCGGCGTGGACGTACGGCTTGCACATGTTCGGCAGCGACAGGCCGGTCACCTTGACGTCGGTGCGGCCCGACTGGCGCACGGCCTCGGCAACGCCCGGCACCGCCGGCGCGGCGATGCCGATGACGACTCCAACGGACGGATGCACCGCCAGGATGGTCTGCGTCTCGCTGAACGCGCGATCGCGATCGCCGTCGCTCGGCCGGACGGTGACGATGCGGACGCCGGGGTGCGCGTCGGCGAGCCGCGCGCGGATGTGGCGCATCCACTCGTTCTGGTTCGCGGCGCTGAGCGACGCGGTGACGATGGCGGCCTCGCCGCGGCCGCCGAGGATCCGGGCCGCTTCGTCGGCGAGCGTCCGGCCGATCCCTTCCGGCGTGGCCTGGTTGACGAGGAAGTCGCGGGCGTCGGGCTCCGCGTCAGCGTCCCAGGCGAGGACCTTGATCCCGCGGCTGCGTGCCTTGCGCAGCACGGTGGAGATCGCGGCGGCGTTCTCGACGCTGACGGCGATCACGTCGACGCCGCGGGTGATCCAGGCCTCGACGACCTCGTTCTGCCGCGCCGGGTCGAGCTCCGTCGGGCCGTCCCAGATCAGCTCGACGCCAAGCTCGCGCGCGGCCTCCTCGGCGCCGCTGCGGCAGCTCACGAAATAGGGATCCCCCTTCGCCTTCGGCATCATGCCGACGACGACACGCGCGGAGGGCGTGCTGCCGTTGGAGACGAGCGGCGAGCCGGCGGTGCGTGTCAGCGAGCGTGCGAGATACCAGTTCGAGCCGGCCACGAGGGCGGCGGCGGCAAGGATGACGGCGCAGAGCACGGCAAGCTGGCTGTTCCGCATCGAATCCGTCTCCTCCTCCAGGACCGCGGCCCCACTGCCCGGGCGCAGCAGACGCGGCATCGCGAGCGCGGCGACGAGCAGCACGCCGGTGAGCACGCCGGCCAGTTCCGCCGGCAGCGCCGCCAGGCGCAGCCCGTTCTGGAGCACGACGATCGCGAACAGCCCGAGCAGCGTGCCGGCAATCGTGCCGGTCCCGCCCATGATCGACGTGCCCCCCAGGACGACGGCGGTGATGGCGGTCAGCTCGTAGCCGGTGCCCGCATCGGCTTTCGCCTGCCCGAGGTGCGCGACGTAGATGATAGCCGCGAGTCCCGCCGCCAGTCCCGAGAGCACGTACAGCTCCGTGAGGCGCTTCGCGACCGGCACGCCGGCGTGCCGCGCGGCGGCGGCGTTCGATCCGATCGCGTAGTACGTGCGGCCGCGCGGCGTGCGATGGAGGAGTACCGCGAGGCTGATTGCCGCGGCCGCGAGCAGCGGGGCCTGCGCCGGGATGCCCGCCGCGTAGCCCTGGCCGAGGGCGAGGAACGCGGGGGGCAGGCCCGTGTAGTTGTCGACCGCGCCGGTCAGCCCCTCGGCCAGGCCGCGGAAGAGCGACAGCGACCCGAGCGTCACCATCAGCGGCGGCAGGCCACGCGCGGCGACGAGCCACGCGTTGAGCAGGCCGCCTGCGGCGCCGACGGCCAGGGCGCCGGCCGCGGCGGCGCCGATCGGCCAGCCGAGATCGCGCCAGAGCGCGCCGAGCGTGACGGCGCAGAGCCCGAGCAGCGCGCCGACGCTGAGGTCGATGCCGCCGGTGACGATGACCGGCGTCAGCACGAGCGCGAGCAGGCCCACTTCGACGGCGAGACGCACGATCTCGGCGGCGTTGGCGGCGGTGGCGAAGTTCGGCGCGATGGACGCGAAGACCGCGATCTCGATCGCGAGCACCGCGGCGAGCCCGATCTCGTGCCGCATCCGCTCAGGCATGGCCGGCAGCCGGGCGCGCGACGCGCCGCCGCACGGGACCGACCGTGTCGACGAGGATCGCGGCGAGGATGATCGCGCCCTGCAGCGCGCGCTCCCAGTAGGCGCTGACGCCCAGGAAGGTGAGCCCCGTGCCGATGGCTCCGAGCAGCGCGACACCCAGCACGGTGCCGAGCATCGAGCCGCGCCCGCCGGTGATGGCGGCGCCGCCGACGACCACCGCGGCGATCACCTCGAGCTCGAGGCCGTTCGGGATGCTGCCCGGAACTTCGGCGAAGCGGCTGGCGTTCAGGACGCCGGCGACGCCGCTCAGCAGGCCGGCGGCGGCGAACGCGCCGAGCACGACGCGATCGGGATTGAGCCCGAGCAGCCGCGCCGACTCCGGGTCGCTGCCGGACGCGTAGAGGGCGCGCCCGGCGCCGAGCGCGCGCAGTCCCCACCCGACCGCCACGACGAGGACGGCCGCGGCGGCGAGCACGAACAGGCGCCCGGCGTCCTGCCCGAGCCCGAACCACTGGAAGCCGGCGGGCAGGTCGCGAATCCACGCGCCATCGGTGATCCAGCGCAGCGCGTCGCGCAGGATCACGAGCATCGCGAGCGTCACGACGATCGACGGCACGCCGAGACGCGTGACGAGCAGGCCGTTGATCAGCCCGACACCGGCGCCGGCCAGCGCGGCGGCGAGCGCCCCGGCCGGCACGGGCATCCCCTCGCGCGCGAGCGCGCCGGCAATCACGGCCGAGACGCCGAAGATCGCGCCCGCGGAGACGTCGATGTGTCCGGCCAGGACGACGAGCGTCATGCCGGCGGCGACGATGAGGAGGGGGGCGTTGGCGAGGAGGAGATCGCGCAGCGCCGCGGGGTCGTAGAAGCCGGGAGCGGCGGCCGCGAGCAGCAGGAGCAGCGCGCCGAGCCCGAGGGCGGCGGGACGTTCGCGCGCGCCGATCCGGATCATGCCGCGGGCGGGCGCCCGAACGCGGCCGCCATCACCGCTTCCGGCGTCGCGTCCGCGCGCGGGAACGCGGCGGCGATGGTCCCGGCGCGCATGACGAGGATGCGATCGGCGATGCCGAAGATTTCCGGCAGCTCGGAGGAGATGAGGAGCACGCCGAGCCCCTCCGCCGCGAGATCGCCGATCAGCCGGTGGATTTCGGCCTTCGCCCCGACGTCGACCCCCTGCGT
>CAYUPN010000184.1:0-2025 GCA_964446605.1 uncultured Bifidobacteriaceae bacterium
CGACCTGATCCGACCTGATCCGACCTGATCCGACCTGATCAGACCTGATCAGACCTGATCCGACCTGATCCGACCTGATCCGACCTGATCCGACCTGATCCGACCTGATCCGACCCGATCAGACCCGATCAGACCTGATCCGACCCAGAATCTCCTCGACGTCATACACACACCCGCCCCACGTGCCGCCAGACGCGTTCTGCAGCGCCGCCCAGAGCCTCGTGTCGTCCGGCAGATCCGGATCCGCGGCGAGGTCCGGGCGCGGGGGACGGCGCGCGAGCTCGTCGTCCAGCGGGCGTCCCGAGTCGTCGACGAAGTCGATGCGTCCCTCGAGCGAGTTGCGGTCGATGAAGATGCGGATGCGGTCGCCGTCGACGATGCGGCCGATGGGGCCGCCGGCCAGCGCTTCGGGGCCGACGTGGCCGATGCACGGCCCGGTAGACACGCCCGAGAAGCGCGCGTCGGTGATGAGCGCGACCTCCTTGCCGACGTCGAGGTGCTTCAGCGCCGACGTGACCTGGTAGACCTCCTCCATGCCGGCGCCCATCGGGCCGCGGCAGATGAGCACCATCACCTCGCCGGCGCGGATGCGGTCGTCTCCCTGGCTCTTGATGGCGGCAATCGCGGCGCGCTCGGTGGTGAACACGCGCGCGCGGCCGGTGAGGCGGTACACGCCATCCGGCCCGACGACGGAGGGGTCGATGGCGGTGCTCTTGATGATCGCGCCGTCGGGGGCGAGGTTGCCGCGGACGAACGCGACCGTCGGCGTGAGCCCGCGCGCGGCGGCCCGATCCGGCGAGAGGATCACATCGTCCGGATCGACGCCGTCCGTCTCGCGCAGGCGCGCGCGCAGCGCGGCGCGGCGCGGCGACGCCTCCCATGCGTCGAGCACGTCGTCGAGCGTGCGTCCCGTCACCGTGCGCGCGTTCAGATCGAGCAGCCCCTCGCGGCGCAGGTGCAGCATCACTTCCGGCACGCCGCCGGCCAGGTAGACGCGCACCGTCGGGTGCGGGCCGTTCGGCAGCACGTCCACCAGCCGCGGCACCGTGCGGTTGATCGCGAGCCAGTCGTCGATGATCGGCCGGCGCAGCCCCGCGGCGTGGGCGATGGCGGGCACGTGCAGCAGCAGGTTCGTCGAGCCGCCGAAGGCGGCGTGCACCGCCATCGCGTTGCGGATGGCGCTCTCGGTCAGGATGTCGCGGCCGGTGATCCCGTCGCGCACGAGGGCGGCGGCGGCCTGCGCGGACCGGCGGCCGACGTCGGTCCAGATCGGCTGTCCCGACGGCGCCAGCGCGCCGTGCGGGACGGTGAGGCCCAGCGCTTCGGCGACGACCTGCGACGTCGCGGCGGTGCCGAGGAACTGGCAGCCGCCGCCGGGGGAGGCGCAGGCGCGGCAGCCGAGCTCCGCGGCCTCCTCGAGCGAGATCTGGCCGTACGCGTAGCGCGCGCCGATTGTCTGCACCGCGCCGGCGTCGACGCCGTTCGTCGGCGGCAGCGTGACGCCGCCGGGCACCGCGATGGCGGGCAGGTCGCGGCAGGCGGCGAGCGCCATCAGCATCGCCGGCAGCCCCTTGTCGCAGGTGGCGACGCCGATGACCGCGCGGCGCGTCGGCAGCGAGCGAATCAGCCGGCGCAGGACTATCGCCGCGTCGTTGCGGTACGGGAGGCTGTCCATCATCCCTTGCGTGCCCTGCGTGCGGCCGTCGCACGGATCGGTGACGAAGCCGGCGAACGGGATGAACCCGGATGCGCGCAGCGTCTCCGCGGCGGCGCGGACGAGCAGCCCCACCTCCCAGTGCCCGGTGTGGTAGCCGAGCGCCAGCGGCGAGCCGTCCGGCTCGCGCACGCCGCCTTGGGTGCTGAGGATCAGCGCCTCCGGCCGCCCGAGCTCCGCCGCGTGCCACCCCATGCCGACGTCCTGCGTCCAGCCGAAGATGTCGCCGCTGGGCTTCCTGAGCAGGTCGTCGGGCGTGATCGGCAGCGAACCGGGCGGCCCGGGGGCCGCGGTGGTTACGTGGAAGAGGG
>CAYUPN010000184.1:2125-5336 GCA_964446605.1 uncultured Bifidobacteriaceae bacterium
CGGGCGCCTTCCGGCGCAATCCGAAATCCGACAATCGTCGGCCTGCTTACACTTCCGTAACGCCCTCTGCCGCTCGCCAGATTTCCGGGACCTCCCGCCAGAGTTCCTCCCGGTATCAGAACTCTGGCCAGGTGTGCGACTTCCGGCCGGAATCCGGCCGTCTTGCACGTCACCGCGTGTCTCCGGCCCGATCGGGCATCGCCCTTGCTGTTGAGCCCGTCGTCTGCTCCCCGGCAGCCGGCTGTCTGCCGGCAGTCCGCGACCGCGCGGAACGGGGGCAGGTTCGGAGGTCCCGTGAGAGACGAAGCAGCAGTCCTGCCCGGGCCGGCGCCGGAGGGCCCGGCCGACCGCGACGCCACGACATCGGAAGGCTCGTCGCTCGTGTATGCGAGCCCGCAGATGCACGAGATCCTCTCGCTCGTCGCGCGCGTCGCCACCGGCGACGCGAAGGTGCTCATCACCGGCGAGAGCGGCGTCGGCAAGGATCTCATCGCGCGCGAGATCCACGCGCGATCGCCGCGCGCCGCGCGGCAGTACGTCGCCGTCAACTGCGCGGGGCTCACCGAGACGCTGCTCGAATCGGAGCTCTTCGGCCACGTCAAGGGGAGCTTCACCGGCGCGTATCGCGACAAGATGGGGAAGCTGCAGCTGGCGCATCGCGGCACGCTGTTCCTCGACGAGGTCGGCGAGATGAGCCTGCGGATGCAGGCGCTGCTCCTGCGGTTCCTCGAGAACGGCGAGATCCAGGCCGTCGGCGCCGACCACGCCCGCGCCACCGTGGACGTCCGCGTCGTCGCGGCGACCAACCGCAACCTGCCGGACATGGTGGCCAACGGCCAGTTCCGCGAGGACCTGCTCTACCGGCTGCGCGTCATCCACATTCACGTGCCGCCGCTGCGCGAACGGCGCGAAGATATCCGCGTCCTCGTGCGGTACCTGGCGTCGAAGGCCCCGCGTGCCGTAGAGTTCTCCGACGAGGCGCTCCGCATGCTCGAGCGGTATCGGTGGCCCGGCAACGTCCGCGAGCTGCAGAACGTCGTCGAGCAGGCGCTCTGGATGTCCAACGGGAGCGTGGTGGAAGTCGAACACCTGCCGCCGTCGGTGCAGGCCGCGGCCGACCAGGTGCTGCCGGTCCGGGAGCGCCGCAAGCAGGTTGCCGACGAACTGTACGCTGCGCTTGTTAACGGTGGCTACTCCTTCTGGGAGCACATCCACCCGCTCTTCCTGCACCGCGACATCACCCGGCACGACATGCGCGAGCTCGTCCGTCGCGGGCTGGCGACGACGAGAGGGAACTACCGGTCGCTGCTGCGGCTGTTCGGAATGCCGGCGTCGGATTACAAGCGGTTCCTGAACTTCCTGGCGGCGCACGACTGCAACGTGGACTTCCGGGCGTTCCGGAACGGGACTGCGCCCACCGGACCGATGCGGGCGCCGCGGCTCCTGCCGCCGCTCAGCGACCGGGCCGGAGGCGGGGATGCCGGCCGTGAATCGGACACGAAGGTGTCCTGAGCGCGCGGTAGTATAGTCCTCACTTCCGACCGACCAACACCATGATTTCCCTCGCCGACCTGCGCGCCCGGAACATCACGCCTGTCTGGCAGGAGGCGGTGGCCGTCGTCCAGGAGCTGATTCATACCGTCCGGGCGACCACCGGATCGGCTGAGCTGCTGCCGGACCTGGAGCACATCGCGCTCATCCCGAACGGGGATGTGGTGGCGATCCCGGGGAGTCCAGAGCCCGACGTGCCGGTGCGGCACGCGGCGGTGATGCTGAAGCTCCTCCTCGAGAACACGCCGGTGCCACCGGAGCTCGACGCGTTCGTCGAGCGCAACATCGCGGAGCCGCCGCAGTACGACAGCGTGTCCGAGTTCTCGCGCAATCTCGCGTTCTTCGAGCGCCCCGGCCGCCGGTCGGACATCGAGCGGCTGGTCGGCCGTGCGATGGCGGCGGAGCAGACGCGGCGGGCCGACGAGGAACTGCGCCGGCTGAAGGAGCGGGCGAGCGAAGTCGAGAACACGGCGACGTCGCCAACGATCCTGGACACGCCGAAGCGGCTGCGGACCGTTCCGGTCCCTCTCGCCGTGGCCGTGGTGTTCGTGCTCGTGGTGGGGCTGGCCTGGTGGTGGACGAGCCGCAGCGCGGATCCCGGGACTGCCACGCCGGACGTCGCGACCGAGGGCACGGAAGTACCGCAAGTCGCCGATGCCGCCACCGATACAAGCGGCGAAGGTGAGGCTTCCGGCCAGCAGTCAGCGGATCCGGCCGGAGAGGTCCCCGCGATGACTCCGGATGCCGCACCTGCGGCAGCCGCCGCTCCTGCGCAGGAGCCGTCGATTCTCAAGCGCACCACGGACGTCGTGCGCACGGCTGTCGGATCGCTGTTCAGCTCCGGTGCCGATGCGGCGCCTGCGGCCGCGCCGCCGCCGGTGCCCGAGGCGCCCGCAGCCGCTTCCCGTCCGGCGTCGACGCGGAGCGCACGACCGTCGCCGGCCCGCGCGTCGTCTGCGCCCGCACCTGCGGCAGCCGGCTCGGACACGGCAGCAACACCCGCTCCCGCCCCCGCCGTGCCTGCCGAGGACTCGCCCGTGGCTGCGGCCGGCGAGGTTGCCGGAGAGATCGCCGACGCCAGCGAGGCGAATGACGTTCTCGCGCCGGCCGTCGAGGAGGCGATGATCTTCACGGCGCTCGACGAGGAGGTGCTGCCGCCGGTCCTCGTGCGCCCGGTCCTGCCCAAGGAGCCCCCGCCGAACGTCCCGGCCGACCAGGTCGGCACGATCGAGGTGGTCGTCGACGAGCAGGGGGACGTCATCAGCGTGCGGTTGATCTCGCCGGCCAACCGGTACCACGAGCGGATGCTCGTCTCCGCGGCCAAGATGTGGAAATTCCGCCCCGCGTACAAGGACGGCCGGCCGGTCCGTTACCGCACGCGGGTGCGCCTGACGATCTGAGTGGCGCCCGGGTCCTCGAAGGACGCCGTGTGCCGCGAGCTGCTCGAGGCGCTGCGCGCCGCGTGCCGGCCCGATGGCGGGTGGCCGTACTACGCCGGCAAGTCCTCTCGGCTGGAACCGACATGCTGGGCGTTGCTGGCCCTGCGCGCGGCGGGGGAGCGGGTCTCGGCTGACGTGCTGTCCGCGTGGCCGCGCCGCGACAGGCTCCTGGCCGATCGGCCCGGCGGCAACATCAACTACGCCTTCAATGGGCTCGCGGC
>CAYUPN010000185.1:0-5298 GCA_964446605.1 uncultured Bifidobacteriaceae bacterium
GACCTGATCCGACCTGATCCGACCCTCCTCCGCCCTTCGGGCTACGGAGGGCAAGCCCGTTTAAGATGTGCCATGCACATCTGGACCCGCCGGAGCTTTCTCGAAACGGCGTCGCTGGCCGCGGCGCTGGGACTCACCGCCACCCGCGCGGCCGCGCGCCAGGCGCCCGCGCAGACCGCGTTCACCCCCATCCGCCGCAACGTCGGGTACTTCACCGGCCGCGGCGGCACGATCGGCTGGCTCGTCTCCTCCGACGCGCTCGCCGTCGTCGACAGCCAGTTCCCCGACACCGCGCAGGCGTGCCTCGACGGGCTGAAGCAGAAGGCGGCGCGCCGCATCGACCTGCTCGCCAACACGCACCATCACGGCGATCACACCGGCGGCAATGCCGTCTTCCGCCCCGAGGTCGGCTTCATCGTCGCGCACGAGAACGTCCCGATGCTGCTGCGGCGCGCGGCGCAGGGGTCGGACGGCGCCGGCCCCGGCGTGCCCGACCGGACGTACGAGAAGGTGTGGACGCATGACCTCGGCGGCGAGCGGCTGCGGCTCCGCTACTACGGCCCCGCCCACACGAGCGGCGACAGCGTCGTGACGTTCGAGCGGGCGAACGTCGTCCACATGGGGGACCTGATGTTCAACCGGCGGCATCCGTTCATCGACCGGCCGGCGGGCGCGTCGATCGCCAATTGGATCACCGTGCTCGAGACGACGGTGAAGGACCATGCCGACGACACGATCTACATCTTCGGCCACGCGAAGGACGGCGCGCCGGTCACGGGGAGTCGCGCGGAGCTGATGCAGATGCGCGACTATCTCACCGCGGTGCTCGACACCGTCCGGAAGGGGATCGCGGCCGGGCGCTCGCGCGACGCGATCACCGCGATGGCGCCGCTGAAGGGGTTCGAGGATTACCAGGAAGCGCCGCCGCGGCTGACGCTGGCGTCAGTGCTCGGCGTCGCGTACGACGAGCTGCAGGACAACTGACAGCCCGTCCCCCGGAGCTCCGCTCATGATTCGACCGCGCCTGTTCATGGTGGCCGCCGCGCTGGTCGCGGCGGCCGCCGCCCTGCCCGCCCGTCAACCGTCGATCGACGACCTCTTCCGCACGCTCACCGACGAGTGGATGCGGCACGATCCGGACCGTGCCGCGTTCACGCGATACTTCAGCGGCGAGGAGCAGGACCGGCTGGAGCGGCGGATCACGCCGCTGACGCGCGCGCACCGGGAGGAGGGCATTGCCATCGCGCGCCGCGGGCTCGAGCGGCTGCGCGCGTTCGACCGCGCGGCGCTGCCGGACACGCAGCGCCTCTCGGCCGACGTGCTCGAGTGGCAGCTCGAGCGGATCGTCGAGGCCGGGCAGTACGAGGACTACCTGTTCCCGCTGGAGCAGTTCAGCGGCGCGAACGTCTGGCTGGTGACCCTGCTGACGGTGGCACACCCGGTCGTGACGCCGCGCGACGCCGACAACTACGTCGCGCGGCTCGGCGAGGTCGCGCCCCGCATGCGCGAGGCGATCGCCGAAGCACAGCGGGTCGCGGCGCGGGGCCTCATCCCGCCGCGGTTCATCCTCGAGGCGACGATCGCGCAGATGCGGCAGTTCCTCGAGCCGCCGCCGGCGGAGAACCCGTTCGTGACGGCATTCGCGGCGAAGCTCGAGGACGTGCAGGACCTGCCGGCCGGCGCGCGCGAGCGGCTGATCGCCGGCGCGACGCGCGAGGTCGGCGACACGATCTACCCGGCATGGCGCGAGGGGCTCGCGCTCGTCGAGTCGCTGGTGCCGACGTCGTCGGACGAGGCCGGCATCTCGCGCCTGCCCGGCGGCGCCGGCGCGTACGGGTTCTTCCTCCGGCGGTTCACGTCCACCGACCTGACGGCCGAGCGGATTCACGAGATCGGGCTGCGCCGCGTCGCCGGGATCGAGCGCGAGATGGACGCGCTGTTCCGGCGGCTCGGCCGCACCGAGGGCACGATCAAGGAGCGGACGGAGGCGCTGAAGCGCGACCTCGCGTATCCGCTGACCGACGAGGGACGCACCCGCATCATGGCCGACATCGCGTCGATGATGCGGGACGCCGAGCGGCGGGCGGCGCCGATGTTCCTGCGGACGCCGAAGGCGCCGGTCGTCGCGCGTCCGTATCCGCGCTTCCGCGAGGCCAGCGCGGCGGCCAGCTACACGCCGCCGTCGCCGGATGGCACGCGGCCCGGCATCTTCCAGATGCCGCTGCGCCCGGATCGGATGACGCGCTTCGCGCTGCGCTCGCTCGTGTACCACGAGACCGTGCCGGGCCATCACTTCCAGATCGCACTGAACGTCGAAGACACGGACCTGCCGCGCTTCCGGCAGATTCGCGCGTTCGGCGGCAACTCGGCGTACTCGGAGGGCTGGGCGCTCTACGCCGAGCGGCTTGCCGTCGAATCGGGCTGGTACGACGGGGATCCCGAGGGGCTGCTCGGCGCGCTCGACTCGGAGCTGTTCCGCGCGCGGCGGCTCGTCGTCGACACCGGGCTGCACGTCAAGGCCTGGACGCGGCAGCAGGCGATCGACTACGGCATCCCGCCGAGCGAGGTCGACCGCTACGTCGTGATGCCCGGACAGGCGTGCTCGTACATGATCGGGCAGCTGCGGATTCTCGAGCTGCGCGATCGCGCGCGCACCGCGCTCGGCGCGGCGTTCTCGCCGGAGCGGTTCCACGACGCCGTGCTCGCGACCGGCATCGTCCCGCTGTCGCTGCTCGAGCGCCAGGTGGACGCCTACATCACACGGGCGAAGGACTCGTCGAGCGGAAACTGAGAGAAGAAGGAATCGAGACGGCCCGGACGGAACGTGCGGGTGAAGTGTGGGACCACGTGCAACACGGCTCAGCCGCTGACGTGGCGAGGTTCCCGGACGCTCCGCCCGGGCCGCTCATGGTCCGGCGGATCAACGCTCACGAAGAGCCTCCGATATGCGGATACCCGGCGCCGCGAGCTCGGCCACTCGGGCAGTGCCGCGTTCGAGGCGACTATCGATCCTTTGCGTGAGGAAGTCAACCCGTCGAAACCGTCCTTCGCCCGCCTACTGTCCTGCCGGAGTTGGCTCCTGGCTGCCGGAGAGGAGTCGAGCAGGCTGAGACCTCTCTGGCCGAACTGAAGTTTCGGCCCTACGTGGCTGGCCGGACTAAAGTCCGGCCCTACGGGTGATCTTCGCCGTCGTGATCGCCTGCCCCGCGTGCCGCGCCGAGTGCTCACCGCCGTGTGCGAGCAGGCCGAGCACGGTGGTGGGGATCTGCTTGCGGCCGACGCCGCGCGCGTCGAGCAGCCTGGCCGGATCGGTCGCGCGCAGCTGATCGATCGCGCGATCGGCCGCCGCGCGCAGCTCCGCGGCGAGCGCGGCCGCGTCCGGCAGCGGATCCGGCGTCACGCTCTCCTGCTTCAGCGCATCGCGCTGCGCGTCGCTCAGCGCCTCGCCGCGCGCGTAGGTGAACAGCCGGTCGAGCGATCCGAGCAGGTGCCGGACGTGATAGGCCACCGACGCCGCGCCGTTGCCGGGACTCGCCCAGATCTGCTCCGGCGTCAGCCCCTCCAGCGCCACGTTCACATCGTCGACCGCGTGCAGGATCATGTGCGCCACCGGCTGCAGCAGCGGCGGCACGCCCTCGACAGGACCACGAAGCCAAGCTTCCATGGGTGTCATTGTAGCTGGCCCTCCTTCGCCCCTCATGCTTCGCCCCTCACGCTTCGCGCCCGGGCTACGGAGGGCAAGCGGCCGGCGGCTGGCAGCGCCCGACCCCGCCTTCTTCTCTGTGGCCTCTGTGCCCTCTGCGCCCTCTGTGTTCCCGGCAGGAGCGACGGACATCCTGATCAGCTAGAATCCGCCCATGAACCGACGATCCTTTCTCACGACCTCCGCGGCGGGCCTGGTGGGCGCCTCCTCGGCGCTGCGGCCGCGGACCGCGGCGGCGTCGATGCGCGTGCAGGGGGCCAACGACCGCGTGCGCGTCGGCGTCATCGGGACCGGGCGGCAGGGGCGCTCGGTGATGAACGGCCATCTCCGGCTGGACGACGTGGACATCGTCGCGGTGTGTGACGTGTACGCGCCGAACATGGAGCTGGGCGCGAAGCTCGTCGCCGAGCGACGCGGCACGGCGCCGCGGCAGGTGACGGACTTCCGGCAGATCCTCGACGACAAGGAGATCGACGCGGTCATCATCGGCACGCCCGATCACTGGCACGCGCTGCAGACGGTCATGGCGTGCCAGGCCGGCAAGGACGTCTACGTCGAGAAGCCGACGTCGGTGGCCATCGCCGAGGGGCGCAGGATGGTCGAGGCCGCGCGCAAGTACAAGCGCGTCGTCCAGGTCGGCACGCAGCAGCGGTCGGCGGCGCACTTCCAGCAGGCGGTGACGCTGGTGCGCAGCGGGCTCATCGGGACGATCACGGCGGTGCGCTGCTGGAACGTCTCCAACCAGGCGCCCGACGGCATCGGCAACCCGCCCGACTCCGATCCGCCGGCGGGCCTGGACTGGGACCTGTGGCTCGGCCCGGCGCCGAAGCGGCCGTTCAACGCGAACCGCTTCGGGGTGTATCCGGACGTCTACTCGTACTTCCGCTACTTCTGGGATTACGCCGGCGGCATGATGACGGACTGGGGCGTCCACCTGATCGACATCGTCCAGTGGGCGATGGAGGTCGACGCGCCGCTCTCGGCTTCCGCGGTCGGCGGCAAGTTCTGCCTCACCGACAACCGCGAGACGCCCGACACGATCGTCGCGAGCTACCAGTACCCGGGCTTCGTGATGACGTACGAGAACCGCACGTGCAACGGGCGCGACCTGAACGGGCACGGCTACGGCATCGAGTTCTACGGCAGCGACGGCACGCTGTTCGTCGACCGCAGCGGCTTCGAGATCGTCCCCGAGAAGCGCGGGCGCGGTGACGACGCGGCGGACCGGACGCTGGCGACGACGAGGCGATCGGTGCCGGACAATCCGACGCACCAGCGCAACTTCATCGACTGCGTGAAGTCGCGCGCACTGCCGATCTGCGACGTCGAGATCGGCCACCGCTCCTCGTCGACCGCGATCCTCGGCAACCTCGCGTACCGATCGGGCGCGACGGTGGCGTGGGACGCGAAGGCGGAGAAGGTCACCAACGGCAACCGGAAGGCGGCGGAGCTGGTGGATCTCGATTACCGGGCACCGTGGAAGCTTTCGGTGTAGACGGTGGGCAGTAGGCGGTAGCCAGTTGTGCGCGCGCGCCCGCGGGGGCGGCGGGGGCTTGCGTCCGCGGCCCGGACTCCGCACGCCGGACGAAGGCTCC
>CAYUPN010000186.1:0-1934 GCA_964446605.1 uncultured Bifidobacteriaceae bacterium
TGGTCGATCACGCACAGCGATCCGATGGCGCTCCCGTCCTCGGCGCGCAGCGGCGCTCCCGCGTAGAACCGGATGTCGTGCTCGCGGATGAACGGGTTCCCCGCGAAGCGATCGTCCTGCAGCGTGTCCTCGACGACCAGGCTCTCGCCGGCCGCGACGACGTGCCCGCACAGGGAGGTCTCGCGCGAGCCGGCGCGCGCGCCGGCGAGCGCCTCGGGCAGGCCGTACTGCGACTTCCAGAACTGCCGCTTCCCGTCGATGAGCGACATCAGCGAGATCGGCGCGTCGAAGATCTCACTGAGCCGCCGGGTGATGCGATCGAACACGGCCTCGGGCGGCGTGTCCAGAAGTCCCGTGCGCTCGAGCGCCGCAAGCCGCTCCGGCTCATCAGGCGGGACGGGCGGCGGCGTCATTCCCTCGGTCTGCGGCGCCATTCCCAGCTCGCTGCCCAGCCAGTCGGCGGCCTCCGCGAGCCGTGTGAAGAGCCGCTCGGCGAGCGCCTCCGGAATCCGCACGCGCAGCCGCGCGGCATCGGCATCGCTGCTCCACAGGCCGACGACGACGCGAACCTCGGGCAGCTCCGCTTTCAGCCGCTTGCAGGCATGGACCGCATGACGCACCGCCGCGGGCGGCACCGACGAGACGACGACGAGCGCGGGCGCGAGACGGCGGATGGCCCCCACATGGCCGTCGAAATCGGCGGCGACCGGGCGGACGTCCACGAGCAGGCCGCGCTCGATGCGCAGCAGCTCCCGCAGCATGATCGCCGCGACCTCGTCCGACTCGTCCTGTGCGGGAACGCAGACGACGGACGCCGTCCGCACGGGGGGACGTGGAGGCGGCTCGGTACCGTTCTCCCGCGGCTGCAGCGCGAGCTCCGCCAGCTCGCCCGCGAGCTCCCGCGTGTTGTCGAGGATGTAGCGCTTGCGGCCTTCGTCGAGATTGCCTTCGTGCCGATCGGTCTCGGCGAGGCTCAACGCCGGCACGACGAGCTCGTCGTACACCTGCCGGAGCGGCATCGACGCCAGCAGCTCGCCGGCCAGCTCGGACGCCTCCTCGAAGTCGAGCGCGAGCATCCGCTGATAGAGGCGCATGTGCGGCTCGAGCGCCGGCTCGCTGCCGAGGAGCGTGCCGAGGAACGACAGCTGCGGCACGTACCGCCCCGCCACGACGATGCAGACCGTCAGCGGTGTCGAGAGCAGCAGGCCGATGGGGCCCCACAGCCATGTCCAGAAGATCGCCGCGACCATGATGGCGACGCTGGAGATCCCCGTGGAGCTGCCGTACAGCCACGGCTCCACGATGTTGTTGCTGACGAGCTCGAGCGCGAGGAACAGCCCCGCCGCCATCAGCACCATCTGCCAGCCCGGATCGACCGCGAAGGCGAGCAGCAGCGGCAGCGACATGCCGATGAGCGGCCCGAGATACGGCACGAACCGGAGCACCGTCGCCAGCACGCCCCAGAGCAGCGCGTTCGGGACACCGATCAAGTGCAGACCGATGCCGACCGGGAGCCCGTACGTCACGTTGACCAGGAGCTGCATCAGCAGATAGCGGCTGATGCGCGACCCGGCATCGTCCAGGGCCTGCGTGGTCACGTTGAGGCGCTGCGTGCCGAGCAGGCCGATGAAGCGGTCGCGCAGGTCCTCGCGCTGGATCAGCATGAAGATCACGAGGACGATGACCACGCCGGCCGTGGCGAGCGGGTTGATCAGCGGTCCGACGACGGCGGCGATCGTGTCGAGCGCACTGGCCCGCGGGGGCTGGATGACGACCGGCATGGGCGCTTCGGCGCGGCGATCCCGCGAGCGGCCGGCCCTGGGAGCCGGCTCGGTCATCTCGGTCTCGAGCTCCTCGATGACGCGCGAGGTGCGTTCGACGAGGCCATCGCCCGGTGTGCGGAGCGCGCGAAGCTTCTTCGAGATGTTCTGCTG
>CAYUPN010000186.1:2034-5275 GCA_964446605.1 uncultured Bifidobacteriaceae bacterium
GTGCGCCGCGTTCCACCGGCGCTTCAGTGTGTGGAGGTCCGATGTCCGTCCGCCCGCGCCCGCTCGCGTCCCTGCTCCTCGCCCTCGCCGGCACGGCATGGCTGATTGCGCCGCTGCCGGCGCAGCGCACGGCGAAGCCGCCGCTCCATGGCCAGCGCTGGATGGCGATCACCGGCAAGCCGCTGGCGGCGACCGCCGGCGCGATGATTTTCCAGAAGGGGGGCAACGCCGTCGACGCGGCCGCGGCGATGCTGGCGGCCACCTCGACCATGTGGGACTGGCTGTCGTGGGGCGGCGAGACGCAGGCACTGATCTACAACCCCGGAACCGGGAAGGTGATCGGCGTCAACGCGCTCGGCGTGGCCCCCACCGGAGCGACCCCGGAGTTCTACACGGGCAAGGGGATGAAGTATCCGCCCGAGTACGGCCCGCTCGCCGCGGTGACACCGGGAACGCCGGGCGGGCTGATGCTGATGGTGGCGGAGTACGGCCGGCTCTCGCTCGCCGACGTGCTCGACCCCGCGATTCAGCTGGCGGACGGCTATCCGATCGAAGCGGAAACCGCCGATGCGATCGAGCGCGATCGCGATCGCCTCGAGCAGTGGAAGTACTCGCGCGACGTCATGCTGCCGCACCTCGGACAGGGTGAGCGCGCGGCCCCGTCGCCGGGCGAGATCTTCCGTCAGCCGGATCTCGCCGCGACGCTGCGCAAGCTGGTCGAGGCGGAGCGGCAGGCGCTGGCGCAGGGCCGCAGCCGCCGCGACGCGATCATGGCGGCCTTCGACCGGTTCTACCGGGGAGACATCGCGCAGGAGCTCGTACGCGGCGCACGCGAGGAAGGGGCCCTCTTCACGCTCGACGACCTGGCGAACTGGAAGCCGCGGTTCGAGGAGCCGGTTTCGACGAACTACCGGGGCATCGACGTCTACAAGCTCACGGTCTGGACGCAGGGCCCGGTGCTGCTGCAGACGCTGAACCTCCTCGAGGGCTTCGAGCTGGGCCGCATGGGCTACAACAGCGGCGAGTACATCCACACGCTCTACCAGGCGATGAATCTCGCGTACGCGGATCGCGACTTCTACTACGGCGACCCGATGGTGGCGCCCGAGGAACCGGTCGCCGGCCTGCTCTCGAAGGCCTATGCGCGCGAGCGCGCGAAGCTGATCCGGCCCGACCGCAACGACGCCGACGCGCGCCCCGGCGATCCGTATCCGTTCCAGAACGGCACCAATCCGTTCCGCGAGCATCTGGAGCGGTGGCGCACCAGGCCCTCGGCCGGGGCGGCGCCGTCATCGGCGGCGGCCGGGCTCCCCGAGAGCTTCTACAGGGGCACGACCTCGGTGGTGGCTGCCGACGCGGAAGGCTGGGTGGTGTCGATGACGCCGAGCGGCGGCTGGATTCCGGCCGTGGTTGCCGGGCGCACCGGCATCGGCCTGAGCCAGCGGGCGCAGAGCTTCGTGCTCGATCCGGCGGAGAACCCGTACAACGTCATCGCGCCGGGCAAGCAGCCGCGCGTGACGCTGACACCCACGCTGGCCCTCAGGGACGGCAAACCGTTCCTCGCCTTTGCCGTCCAGGGAGGCGACAGCCAGGACCAGAACCTTCTGCAGTTCTTCCTGAACGTCGTCGAGTTCGGGATGACGGTGCAGGAGGCGGTGGAAGCGGCGAACATCAACTCGTTCCAGATGCGCGAGTCGTTCGCGGACCACCGCTCGCAGCCCGGGCGGCTGCTCGTGCGCGACGGTCTGCCGCCGCACACGGGGCGCGAGCTGCGCGAGCGGGGCTATACGCTGGTCTTCGAGGAGCGGACGTCGGGGCCGATCAACGCGATCTTCTTCGACGCCGCGCACGGCACCTTCTGGGGCGGGTCGAGTCACCACGGCGAGGACTACGGCGTCGCATGGTGAGGCGGGGCCGGCACCCCCGCCACCGGTCAGAACCGGGACTCAGGCGCGATCATCCCGGCGGCGCTGTGCGTCCATGAACTCCCGGAACGTCGCGACGGTCGCGATGAGCTCGTTCGGCTCGACGGGCTTGGCCAGGTGCGCCTGGTATCCCGCGTGCAGGGCGCGCATGCGATCCTGCGAGCCGGCGTAGGCCGTCAGCGCGATCGCCGGGATGGCGCCGTTGCCGGCAATGCGCTCCCGAATCAGCCGCAGCAGCTCGTAGCCGTCGACCTCGGGGAGGCCGACGTCGCTGATGAGCACGTGCGGACTCGTGCGCTCGTACAGCTCCAGCGCCTCTCTGGCGGTGGTGGCCTCCGTCACGACCGACCCGTGCGATTCGAGCAGCCGCCGCACGAACTCGCGCGTATCGGGCTCGTCCTCGACGACCAGCACGCGGACCCCGTCGAGGGCCTGGCTGACCGGTTCGCGCGGACGCGCTGATTCCTCACGCCGCTCTGGAACATGCGCGGCCGAGGCCGCCGGCAGCCCGACGGTGAAAGTCGCGCCCCTGCCTTCCCCTTCGCTCGCCGCCTGCACGGTGCCGCCGTGGGCCTCCGTGAGGTTCTTCACGATCGACAGGCCCAGCCCCAACCCGCCGAAGCGTCGCGTGATGGATCGATCGATCTGGTGGAAGCGATCGAAGACGTGCGGCAGCGCCTCGGGGCGGATGCCCACGCCGGTATCCGAGACGGTGAGCTCCACCGTTCCGCCGGTCTGCCGCAGCGCGACATCGATGCGGCCGCCCGCCGGCGTGAACTTGATGGCGTTCGCCAGCAGGTTCCAGACCACCTGCTGCAGGCGCGCCGGGTCCCCCGCGACCGGGCCCACCTCCGCGAGGCTGCGCTGCAGCTGGATGCCCTTGGCGACCGCGTCCTGGAAGACGGTTTCGATGGCGTCCTGCGCGATCGTGCGGAGATCGACGAGCTGCAGCTCCAGCCGCAGCTTGCCCGACACGATGCGGCTGATGTCGAGCAGGTCGGAGATGAGCTGTGCCTGCACGCGGGTATTGCGCGCGACGACGTCGAGGCCGCGCTCGATCACCGCGGGGTCGTTGCGGCTGCGCATCATCAGCTGCGTCCACCCGAGGATGGCGTTCAGCGGCGTGCGCAGCTCGTGCGAGACCATGGCGACGAACTCGTCCTTCACCCGGCTGGCGCGCTCCGCCTCGGCCCGCGCCGCCCGCTCGGATTCCAGCAGCCGCTCGCGTTCGGCCGCCGCCAGCTGCCGCTCGGTTTCGCCCCGCCGGCGCTCGGTGACGTCGCGGAACACGAGCACGACGCCGACCATCCGGCCCT
>CAYUPN010000187.1:0-5204 GCA_964446605.1 uncultured Bifidobacteriaceae bacterium
TGGCCCCTGACCCCTGGCCCCTGACCCCTGACCCCTGACCCCTGACCCCTGGCCCTGACCCCTGACCCCTGGCCCCTGACCCCTGGCCCCTGACCCCTGACATGGCGCCCCTGCCAGAACGCTTCACCGAGTGGCTGGCGGCCGCGGAAGCGCGGTATCTCGCCAATCTGACGCGCGCGGAGCTGGGGCGCGCGCTCCGGGCGCTTTCGTCCTGCTACGTAGAGCGGCGGGGCCGACTCGCCGAGGGAGCGGCGCTCGCCACGGCCGGCAAGCGCGCCGCGTTCGCGCTCTTCTACGGGCCGCTCCATTACCTGCTCGTGCACGCGATCGCCAGCCGGCTGCAGCCGGCGGCCGACGCCCCGCCGCGCGGAGCGATCGTCGACCTCGGATGCGGAACAGGCGCCGCCGGCGCAGCGTGGGCGGGGGTGCATGGCGGACGCGTCGCCGGATTCGACGTGAATCCCTGGGCCGTCCGCGAAGCCGGCTGGACGTATCACCAGCTGCGGGTCGACGGCTCGGCCTCCCGCGCACCCGCGGCCCGGGTGCGGCTCGCGCCGGCGCCGAAGATCGTGCTCGCCGCATACCTCGTCAACGAACTGCCTCCCGAGGAGCGCGCGGCACTTCGAGAACGGCTCCTCGCGACAGCCGCCGCCGGAAGCCAGGTACTGGTGGTGGAACCGATCGCGCGCGGCGTGACGCCCTGGTGGTCCGAGTGGCAACGCACGTTCGAGAGCGCCGGTGGACGCGCCGACGAGTGGCGGATTCCCATCGACCTCCCGCCGCTGCTGCGCGATCTCGATCGATCGGCCGGACTCGATCATCGAGAGCTGACGGCGCGAACGCTGTGTCTGCGGTTGGAGAGAACGTAGGGCCGAACTTCAGTTCGGGCCATGCAGGGGCCAGGGGCCAGGGGCCAGGGGCCAGGAGCCAGGGGCCAGGAGCCAGGGGCCAGGGCCAGGAGCCAGGGGCCAGGGGCCAGGAGCGAACGCAGGGCCCAAGCCTCAGTCCGGCCACCAGGGGCCGGAGAACGCGGGGCACAAAAAAAGAGGGCGTCGTTGTTCAACGACGCCCTCTTCGTTCTTGTGATCCGGTCTGGCCGGCCGAATCAGTTGTCGACTTCTTCCGGAGTCTGGTCCGCAGCAATCCGGAGCGACCGCAGGAACCGGCGGTCGTTCGACGTGATCTCGAAGCTCTGCGGCGTGGTCCGCCCGCCGGCCCTGACGGTTGCCAGCGCGGTCCGGTCCTTGTTCTCACGCGTCGCAAAGCCGATGACGGCCTCGAGCGTCACGCGCATATCGTAGCCGGCTGCACGGGCCCGTTCACGAACCGCCTCGACTTTCGGGCTCGTGGCGGCCGCGTCCGCTATCGCCTCGGCCAACTCTCGGGCGAACCGGTTGACCTCGTCCATCCTGGTGTGCCCTCCCCTCACCGCCGCCGGGCCGGGAATCCGGGGCGCTATCCGAGCCCGCTGCACCGGGCGGGAGCAGGCATCGGGGTCGTTCTCCTCTCGCTGTTCAGGCTGGGTTTCAGGAAAGGATGAGTCATCTTAACGACCCAGCCCGACCAATGTCAATGAAGCGACGGCACATTACATAGCGTCACGAGCAGATCGCCACGCAAGCTGTCGTTGCCGACGGACACCAGCCATCGCACGTCGCACGCCGCTTCCCGGTCCCTCTCCGCCTCCGCGCGCCTACAATGTGCGGAAGCCCCATGGCCTCATCAGAACCATCGGCAGCTCAGCGGCCGTTCAACACCCCGGACGACCTGCGGGACTGGTCTCCCGAGACGGCCCTGGGGGCTCCCGGCCAGTTCCCGTTCACCCGCGGCATACAGCCGACCATGTACCGGGGACGCCTGTGGACGATGCGGCAGTACGCCGGGTTCGGGTCGGCGGAGGAGTCGAACCGCCGGTACCGCTACCTGCTGTCGCAGGGGGTCACCGGGTTGAGCGTGGCCTTCGACCTGCCGACACAGATGGGCTACGACTCGGATCACCCGCTGGCGGCGGGCGAGGTCGGCCGCGTCGGCGTCGCGATCGACTCGATCGAGGACATGTCGACGCTGCTCGCCGGCATCCCGCTCGGCGAGGTCACCACGTCGATGACGATCAACGCGACCGCCATCGTGCTGCTCGCGCTGTACGCGGCGGTCGCGCGCCGGCAGGGGGTTCCGTTCGATCGGCTCGGCGGCACGGTGCAGAACGACATCCTGAAGGAGTACATCGCGCGCGGGACCTACATCTACCCGGTCCGCCCCTCGCTCCGGATCGTCACCGACATCATGGCGTTCTGCGCGCGCGAAATGCCGCAGTGGAACACGATCTCGATCAGCGGCTATCACATCCGCGAAGCGGGGTCGACCGCGGCGCAGGAGGTCGCGTTCACGCTCGCCAATGCCATCGCCTACGTCGAGTCCGCGCGCGGCGCGGGGCTCGATCCGGACGCCTTCGGGGAGCGGCTGTCGTTCTTCTTCAACTGTCACAACGACTTCATCGAGGAGGTCGCGAAGTTCCGCGCGGCGCGCCGGCTGTGGGCGCGCCTGATGCGCGACCGCTTCGGCGTCACCAGCCCGCGCGCGCAGCAGCTGCGCTTCCATGCCCAGACCGCCGGCAGCACGCTCACGGCCCAGCAGCCCGACAACAACATCGTCCGCGTGGCGATTCAGGCGCTGGCCGCGGTACTGGGCGGGACGCAGTCGCTCCACTGCAACGGCCGCGACGAGGCGCTCTCGCTGCCGACCGAGGAGTCGGCGCGCATCGCCCTGCGCACGCAGCAGGTCATCGCCGCGGAGTCCGGCGTCGCGAACACCGTCGATCCCGTGGCCGGCGCGTACACGTTCGAGCGTGAAACGGACCGGATCGAGGCCGAGGCGCTGGCGATCATCGAGCGGATCGATCGGCTGGGCGGCACGCTGGCCGCCATCGAGGCGGGGGTCGTGCAGCGCGAGATCCAGGATTCGGCGTACCGCGCCCAGCAGGCGGTCGAATCGGGTGACGCCGTGATCGTCGGCGTCAACCGGTATCAGGACGAGGCGCCGCCGATCGAGGTGTTCCAGCCGAATCCGGAGGTCGAGGCGCGCCAGCGCGAGCGGCTGCGGGCGGTGCGCGCCGGACGCAGCGAGCAGATCTGGCGCCAGGCCATTGCGGGCGTCGAGGCCGCGGCGGCCGACGGGCGCAACCTCGTGCCGCCCATCCTCGCGGCGGTCGAGGCGCACGCCACGGTGGGCGAGATCGCGGACGCGATGCGCCGCGTGTTCGGCGAGTACGAAGGGGCGGCCGAGATCTGACGCGCGCCGTGCCAGTGCTCCATGCGCCGGTGATGCCCGTCGTGCCTGCGGCCGTCTTGGACACGGACGACCCGACGTGAACCCTCTGCTCGAGATCGAGCGACTCGCCATCGGCTTTCCCGCGCACGGCCGGATGCTCCCGGTCGTCCACGACGTGAGCCTGTCGATCGGCGAGCGCGAGACGGTGTGCCTCGTCGGCGAGTCCGGCAGCGGCAAGTCGCTGACCGCCCTGGCGGCCATGCGGCTGGTTCCGCGTCCCGGACGCATCCTGCGAGGGTCGATCCGGCTGCGCGGGCGTGAGCTCCTCACGATCTCCGAGACGGAGATGTGCGCGGTCCGCGGCGCGGAGGTCGGCATGGTCTTCCAGGAACCGTCCGCCGCGCTCAACCCGGTGATGACCATCGGCGATCAGATCGCCGAACCGCTCGTGATCCATGGACGCGCGGGACGTCGCGAGGCGCGCGCCAAGGCCGTGCGGCTGCTCGAAGCGGTCAGGATGCCGGATGCGGCGGCGCGGGCGCGCGACTACCCGCACCAGCTCTCGGGAGGCCAGCGTCAACGCGTGGTCATCGCGGCCGCACTGGCATGCCGGCCCGCGCTGATCATCGCGGACGAACCGACGACCGCGCTCGACGCGCGCGTCCAGGCCGAGGTGCTCGACCTGCTGCGCGAACTGCAGGCGCAGTACGGGCTCGCGCTGCTGCTGGTCACCCACGACCTCGGCGTTGTCGCGCGGATGGCCGACCGTGTCGCCGTGATGTATGCCGGACGCATCGTCGAGCAGGGGTCGGTGCGCCGGCTTTTCGCCAGCCCGGCGCATCCGTACACACGTGGCCTCCTTGCCTCGATGCCCGGGACGGGGACCGGGCGTCTGTCCGCCATCGACGGCAGCGTGCCCGACCCGGCGGCAATGCCTCCGGGGTGCGCGTTCGAGCCGCGCTGCGGCGAGCGGCTCGCCGCGTGCCGTGATGCGGTGCCCGATCTCACGCCGATCGATGGCGACCACGCCTCACGGTGCGTGCACGCCGGAGGGCGGGCTCGCTGATGGCGCTGCTCGACGTCCGCAATCTGACGAAGGAGTTCCACCGCGGGAGCCTCCTCCGGCGCGATGCGCCGTTTCGGGCACTCGACGGGGTGAGCTTCTCAATCGAAGCGGGAGAGAGCTTCGGACTCGTGGGCGAGTCCGGGAGCGGCAAGACGACGGCGGCGCGCTGCGTCCTGCGGCTGGTCGAGCCAACCGCCGGTGAGGTCTGGTTCGGGGGCGAGAACGTCCTGACCGCTGCGCGGTCGCGGCTGCGCGAACTGCGCCGCGAGATGCAGATCGTCTTCCAGGATCCCTGGTCCTCCCTCAATCCCCGCATGCGGATCGGCGACATCGTCGAGGAGCCGCTGTCGATTCACGGCGTCGGGACACGGACGGACCGCCGCGAGCGGGTGGCCGAGCTGTTGACGCTCGTTGGTCTCGATCCGGGATGGCGGCGCCGGCATCCGCACGAGCTCAGCGGCGGCCAGCGGCAGCGCGTGGGACTTGCGCGCGCGATGGCGCTGAATCCGTCGTTCCTGATTGCGGACGAGCCCGTCTCGGCGCTCGACGTGTCCGTGCAGGCTCAGGTGCTGAATCTGCTGCTCGATCTGCAGGAGCGGCTCGGGCTGACCTGTCTATTCATCGCGCACGACCTCAGGCTCGTGCGGCAGATCTGCAGCCGGGTCGCCGTCATGTATCGGGGGCGGATCGTCGAGCTCGCGCGCACCGGGGACCTGTTCACCACACCGCGGCATCCCTACACGCAGGCACTCCTCGCCGCGATTCCGCACCCGGACCCGGACGTGCGTTCCGTTCCTGGAGCTTTCAATCCTGATGGGGTGAGCCTGGAGGCGACGCTGGCCGAAGTCGCGCCGGGACACTGGGTGCGCGC
>CAYUPN010000188.1:0-5159 GCA_964446605.1 uncultured Bifidobacteriaceae bacterium
CTCGGCCGCATCGAGGCGGAGAAGAACCTGCTCAAGCTGGAGGAAGCGCGCAAGGCGCTGGCGCAGCTCGAGACCGACATCGCGGCGCGCGCCGAAGGCGGCCGCGCCTCGCTGGCGGTGCTCGAGGAGAAGCGGACCAAGGCGCGCATCGCCGCCGACTACGCGCGGCGGAACATCGAGAGCCTCACCGTCCGCTCGCCCATGGACGGCCGCGTCGTCGTGAAGGAGAACCGCGACGCCGGCGGCAACTTCGGCTTCCCCGGCATGACGCTGCCGGACTACCGCGAGGGAGACACCGTCCAGCCCGGGCGCATCGTCGCCGACGTCGTCGACCTCGGCGAGATGGAGATCCGCACCAGCATCGAGGAGACCGATCGCTCCGCCGTGGCCGAGGGGGCCTCGGTGGCGGTGCTCGTCGAGGCGCTGCCGTCGCAGTCGCTGACGGGCACGTCGAAGGGGATCGGCGGCATGGCCCAGAGCGCGTTCTGGGAGCCGCAGGCCTCGCGCCGCTTCAGCGCCGCGTTTGCGCTCACGAGCCCTCCCGAGGCGCTGCGGCCCGGCATGACCGCGCGGCTCGTCGTGGACGGCGGCACGCTCGAAGGCGTCACGCACCTGCCCAGACAGGTGCTGTTCGAACGCGAGGGGCGGCCGGTGGTCTACGTGCAGAACGGCAGCGGCTTCGAAGCCACGCCGGTGCAGATCGTCCGCCTGACGGAGCACCGGGTGGTGCTGAAGGACTTCCCCCTCGACGCGGAGGTCGCGCTCGTCGACCCGCAGCGCGATGCCGCCGATCAGCCGGCCGCCCGGCCCGCGGGACCGATGGCGGGAGGCGTCCGGTGACGTCGCTGACCCAGCTCCTCGACGATCCGGCGCGGCTGCAGCTCGTCGCCGACCTGCGGCGCGGCGTCGAGACGCTGCGCGCCAACAAGGTCCGCTCGTTCCTGACGATGCTCGGGATGATCTTCGGCGTGGCCGCGGTCGTCTCGATGATGTCGATCGGCGCCGGCGCGCAGCAGCAGGTGCTCGCGTTCATCGAGCAGCTCGGCGTGCGCAACCTGATCATCGAAGCGCGCGAGTCCGTGGACTTCCAGGCGTTCCAGCGCGTGCGCCGCACGTCGCCTGGCCTGACCGAGCGCGATCTCCGGATCATCCGCGCCAACGTGCCCGGCATCGCGGCGTCGACGATGCGGAAGCGGTTCGAGCCGCAGAAGCTGGTGCCGAAGCCGCAGCGGGAGGCGCCGCAGGTCTTCGGGGTCGAGCCGAGCTACCAGCACATCGCGGCGCTCGGCGTCGTCGAGGGCCGGTTCTTCACGCCGGAGGAGGCCGACGCCGCCGCGGCGGTCGCCGTCGTCGGCGAAGGGGCGCGGACAAACCTGTTCGGCGCGCGCGACCCGATCGGCGAATACGTCAAGATCAACGAGCAGTGGTTCCGGGTGATCGGCGTCGCCGGGCCGCAGGTCAGCTCGCAGGTGGACGTCGCCGGCATCCCGGCGCAGGATCGCAACAACCTGATCTACGTGCCGGTGCAGGCCGCGCTGCTGCGGCTGGAGGACAGCTACAGCCGGTTCCGCGACGAGATCGACGGCATCTACCTGCAGATGGCGGATACGGGCGACATCGTCCGGAACTCGGAAGTCGTGCGCGGCATCCTGCGCGCGACCCACCGCAACACGGACGACTACTCGCTGGTCGTGCCGGCGTCGCTGCTGGCCGAGCAGCGCCGCACGCAGCGGATCTTCGGCTTCGTGATGGTGGCGCTGGCGTCGATTTCGCTGCTGGTCGGCGGGATCGGCATCATGAACATCATGCTGGCCAGCGTGCTGGAGCGCACGCGCGAGATCGGGATCCGGCGCGCCGTCGGCGCGCGCCAGCGCGACATCATCCGGCAGTTCCTCGTCGAGACGGTCATGATCTCGTTCGTCGGCGGCGCGATAGGGCTGCTCGTCGGGATCGGCCTGTCCCGCCTGATCGCGATCCTCGCCGGTTGGTCGACGATCGTGACGATGACGTCGATCCTGATCGCCTTCCTCGTGTCCGTCGCCGTCGGGCTGGTGTTCGGCGTCTACCCGGCTGTCCGCGCCTCGAAGCTGGATCCGGTGGCGGCGCTGCACTACGAGTAGTGGCGCTGTTCGCTGTCACGAGGTCAGCCATTCCGTCCGTGCTAGACTCCGCCGCTCCAGTGGCTCCGCCGCGAGCGCCGCGCATGCGGCCAACCTCACGCCGCCTCTGAGTGCGCGGCCCGGAACTCCCACTGGCGGGAGGGGACATGGCGTCGCTCCGTCCGGCCGTGGTCCTGATCAGCGTCGCGGCAATCGTCTGGCCGCAGGTCGCACTTGCCTGGCGCAATGACTGGCTGGCCCACATCGCCAGCGCCATCCAGGAGAGCAACCAGCATGTCGAGCGCGTCTTCGAGCTCGAACAGCAGGGTCTCTTCAAGTCGTGCGCGGAGGACTCCGATGCCGTGACGTTCACCGTTGCGCGGATGGCCGTCGGCGCGGCGCTGCTGCGAGACCTGTGGTTCGCGGCCTGGAACAGAAGCCGTTAGTCGATCGCGGATTTCGGATTCCGTTTCGATATACTCCGGCGTATGCGTGCGATCTATGTCTCCCGCTTCGGCGGGCCGGAGGTGCTGACGGTTGCCGAGCGGCCGGACCCGGAACCGGCCGCGGGCGAGGTCGTGGTGCGGCTGCATGCGGCCGGCGTGAACCCGGTGGACGCCTACATCCGGACCGGCCAGTACGCGCGGCTGCCGGAGCTGCCCTACATCCCGGGCGCCGACGGCGCCGGTGAGGTCGTCGAGGTCGGCGACGGCGTGAAGCAGTTCAGCCCCGGCGACCGCGTGTATGTCGCCGCGTTCCTGCAGCGCAACGGGACGTATGCGGAGCGGATTGCGTGCCCGGCGCACATGGTGCACCGGCTGCCGGAGCGCGCGTCGTTCGCGCAGGGCGCGGCGCTCGGCGTGCCGGCCGCGACGGCGTACCGGGCACTCGTCATCCGCGCCGCGGTGAAGGCGGGCGAGACGCTGCTGGTCCATGGCGCCAGCGGCGCGGCCGGCGTCGCGGCGGTGCAGCTGGCGCGCGGCTTCGGGCTCCGCGTCTTCGGGACGGCCGGCAGCGACGCCGGCGAGCGGGTGGCGCGTGAGGCCGGCGCGGTGGAGGTCTTCAACCACCGCGAGGACGGCTACGCGGCGAAGCTCCTGGAGGCAACCGGCGGACGCGGCTTCGACGTCATCCTCGAGATGCTCGCGAACGTCAACCTCGATCGCGACCTCACGCTGCTCGCGCCGAAGGGGCGCGTCGTCGTCATCGGCAATCGCGGCCGCATCGAGATCGACCCGCGCCTGACGATGGGCAAGGAGCTGGCGATTCTGGGGACGACGCTGTGGTCGACGAGCGCGGATGAGTACCGGCAGATTCACGCAGGGCTCGGCGGGGCGCTCGAAAGCGGCGTCCTGCGCCCGGCGGTCGGCCGCGAGCTGCCGCTCGAAGAGGCGCCCGAAGCGCACCGCGCCGTGCTCGAGGATCGGGCGGCCGGCAAGATCGTGCTGATTCCGTAGCGCGCCGTGTCGACTGCCGATCCCGGTTCCCTGTCCGTCGACGCCCTGATGGCGGAGCTGCAGCGCCGCACGGGCGACGAGCTGCGCCGCGAACTGCTGAAGCAGGGGGCCTCGCCGGCGCTGGAGGATCCGGCGATCTTCGCCGAGGTCGAGCGCGTCCTCCGGCAGGCCGTCGAGCGGCAGAACGTGCGGGCGCTGCTCCTGCCGGAACTGGCCGGCGATCCCGAGCGGTCGCGACTCGAGACGTCGCTTCGGCTCTCCTCACACCGGGGCCCGCTGGCAGGGGGGCTGATCCTCGGGATCAAGCGACGCGTCCTGATGCCGCTGACCCGGTGGCTCTTCGAGTACACCCGCACCAACTTCGCCCGCCAGCAGGAGATCAACAGGATTCTCTTCGCCTGCGTCCAGGAGCTGGCCATCCAGAACGCTATCCTGCGGCGCGAGATCGAGCGCCGGTGAAGGTCGCCTGCGTCGTCCATCGCTACGGGCCCGACATCGCCGGCGGGTCTGAAGCGCACTGCCGCGGGATTGCCGAGCGCCTCGCCAAAAAGCACGAGGTCACGGTGCTGACGTCGTGCGCGCGCGACTATCTCACCTGGGCCGACTCCTACCCCGAAGGCCGATCGGACCTGAACGGCGTGACGGTCCTACGGTTTCCCGTCGAGCGGACGCGGAGCCTGCACGCATTCACCGATCTGAGTCACGAGGTCTTCGACCGCCCCGCGGCGCGCGAGCGCCAGGAGGCGTGGTTCCGCGAGAACGGACCGCGCGTGCCGCGCCTGCTCGACCACCTCCGCGCGCACGGGCACGAGTACGACCTCGTGCTGTTCTGGTCGTACCGCTACTACACGGCGTTCTTCGGCCTGCCGATCGTCGCCGATCGCGCCATCCTGGTGCCGACCGCGGAAGAGGACCCGGCGATTTATCTGGACGTGCTCGAGCCGTTCTTCCGGCTGCCGGCCGGCTTTCTGTTCCTGACGCCGGAGGAGCAGGCGATCGTCGTCCGCCGGGCGGAACAGCCGCTGGAGCCGTCGGCCATCGCCGGCATGGGGCTCGACCCGGCGCCGCCTCCCGCAGGGAACGGTGTACTCGAACGGCAGGGACTGCGTCCGGGCTACCTGCTCTATCTGGGGCGCGTCGATCGCAACAAGGGCTGCAACGTGCTGTTCGAACACTTCCTCGAGCACGCCGCCCGCGGCGACGACGACACGACGCTGGTGCTGGCGGGACCGGCCGCGATGCCGGTGCCGTCGCATCCGCGCATCCGCGCGCTGGGCTACGTGGATCCGGCGGTCCGCAACGCGCTGCTCGACGGCGCCGGCGCGCTGGTGGCGCCCTCGCCGTACGAGAGCCTCGGCATCGCGGTGCTGGAAGGCTGGAACCACGGCGTGCCCGCGCTGGTGAACGGCGACTGCCGCGTGCTCGTCGGGCAGGTGCGGCGCGCGAACGGCGGGCTGTACTACCGCTCGGCGCGGGAGTTCTCGGCGCTGCTCTCGTGGCTGCAGACGCGCCGCACCGAGGCGCGCCAACTCGGCGCCCAGGGCCAGGCGTACGTCGAACGCGAATACCGCTGGCCCGTCGTGCTCGATCGAGTGGAGCGTCT
>CAYUPN010000189.1:0-3488 GCA_964446605.1 uncultured Bifidobacteriaceae bacterium
TGCGGCCGACGACGTCCGGCGCGCCGCCGAACATCCGCTGCCAGAAGTCGTAGCCGATGACCGCGACGCGCTCACCGGGCCGGCCGGCCGGCGCCTCCTCCGGCGTGAAGGTCCGGCCCAGCAGCGGCGGCACGCCGAGCGTCGCGAAGCACTGATGCGAGTAAATTTCGACGATGGCGTTTACGGCAACGCCGTTCGCCTCCACGCCGGCCCGGGCGTCGCCGTACGCGCACACGCCCTCGAGCGGTCCGTCCTGGAGCAGATCGGCGACCGGCGCCAGAATCGACGTGCGCTGGCCCTCGGCGTTGACCGGCCACACGCCGATGAGACCGCCCGGATCCCGGATCGGCATGGGCCGCAGCACGAGGGCGTTGAGCGCGCTGAACACCGCCGCGCTCACGCCGATGCCGAGGGCGAGCGTGCACGTCGCGCCGAGCGTGAACGTAGGTGCTCGCCGCAGGTGCCGAAGGGCGTGCCGAAGATCCTGGCGGAGTGCATCGAACATGCTCGGGTCCCGTCCGACGGAGATGGCTGCTATCGACGGGCGCGACCTTATCACAGCCGAGCTGGAACCTTGCGCACGTGGCCGATCCGCCCGGGACCGGCGCCGACCGGACTTATACTGGCCGTGGTATCCGCCTGCTCTTCCCCCCGGAGGGCCGTATCGTGCCCCGCTCGATTCGTCTGACCGTCGCCACCGTGCTGCTGTGCGGCGCGATCGCCGGCGCCCAGGGCCGTCAGGATGAACCCCCGGCCGACGGGCCGATCTTCCGGCTCAGCGTCGATCTCGTCCAGCTCGACGCCGTCGTGACGGACAAGAAGGGACGCCACGTCACGACGCTCGGCCCCGAAGACTTCGAGGTCTACCAGGACGGGCGCCCGCAGCCGGTCGTCGCCGCGACCTACATCGTCACCGAAGAAGAGTGGGTCGACACGTCAGGCCTGCCGCCGCTGCCAGCCGAGGCGCTTCGCCCGATCGACGCGCGCCGCGTCGTCGCGCTCGTCGTCGACGACTCGCGGATGTCGTTCGAGAGCGTGCACCACGCGCGGGTCGGGCTTGGCGAGTACCTCGACCGGCACTTCGCGGCGGGTGACCGCGCGATGATCGTGACCACCAGTGGCGGCTATGGCGGCGTGACGCCGCTGACGTCGGACGTGGAGACGTTGAAACGCCGGGTCAGGAACCTGCGGTTCTCGCTGTGGAACGTGCAGGCCGCGAGCGCCCTCGAGCCGGCGGATGGCCTGTTCTTCAACCCGTACGACCTCGAGACGGAGTTCCGGGAGCGCGCGTTCGCGCTCAACGCGATTCTCCGGATCGAGGAGGCGATCAAGGTGCTGCGGCCGTTGCCGGGACGGAAGTCCGTGGTCCTCGTCTCCGAGGGGTTCTCCATCGGCGGGCTGGGCATGGACCACGCGTTCATCCGCGACGCGCTCCAGCGCCTCGTCGATGCGTCCAACCGCGCGGGCGTGGTGATCTACGCGATGGACCCGCGCGGTCTCGTGCCGATCGGCATCTCCGCGGCGGACGCGGGCATGGGACCGCGGCGGCTCGCCGACCTGAGCCGGCTCCGGGGTGCCGCGCTGCGCGAGTCCCAGGACGGCCTCCGCTATGTCGCGGGTCAGACGGGCGGCTTCGCCGTGGTGAACTCGAACGACCTCGCGCTCGGCATGCAGCGCATCATGACGGACCAGCGCGGCTACTACCTGATCGGCTATCAGCCGGAGCCGGGTACGGTCGTCACCGGCCGCGACCAGAAGTTCCGGCGGCTGTCGATCAAGGTCAAGGAGAAGGGGCTGCGCGTGCGCACCCGCGCCGGCTTCTACGCGCGGCCGACGGAGTAGCCGTCACTCCGTCGACGCGGGATGTTCCCAGGCCAGTTCGCCGGCGGTGATCGCCACCGGCAGCCGGTTCTGCGGCGGCGGCAGCGGACACGTCGTGTACGGGTTGTACGCGCACGGCGGGTTCCAGGCGACGTTGAAGTCGAGCACCACCTCGCGCCCCTGCTGCGGCATGTCGGCGTAGAGATACCGGGTCCGGTACGTCTCGCCGCGCGTCGCGGTCTCGTCGCTGAACACGAACCAGAGCTTTCCGTCCGACAGGAGCGGAAGCAGCCGGACCGGCGTGCCGGCGATCTCCGCTTCGACCACGCCGGGACTGACCAGCGTGACGGGATCGCCCATCGTGTTCTCGACCTCCACCGCGCGCGGCTCGTCGAACGGCACGAACGTGCCGGCGATGCGCCACGCCGGCGACGGATCGTACCAGCGCATCCCGGTGAAGGTGCGGCGCAGCGGGTTCTCCGGATCGCGCAACCGGATGCCGATCCGCTCGCCGCTGCGGTGGAGGTGCAGGCTCACGCGACCGATCCGGATTCTGTCCGCGGCCCGTCCCGTGTCCGCATCGTAAGGTCGCAACTCCGTCGGGCCGCGCAGGACCTCGCCGCCGTCGAGCGTTGCCTCGACATCCGGCGCCGGCTCGAACAGCACCCGCGCGCCGTCGTACGTCACCTGTCCGGCCACTGCCGGCGTGCCCTCGGGAAGCCGGATCGCGGCGCCCGGCGACGACCCCACCGGGCTCGTTCCCTCTTCGAGGAAGAAGAGCCCGGCGACCGACAGCCAGCCGTCCTCTTTCGTCAGCTCCGCTTCCCGGGCGGCTCTCTTCTGCAGCACCTGCTCCTGCCACGATGCTGTCGGCACCTCCGCGGTGCCACACGCCATCGCCGCCGCAGCCAGACCCGCCACAATCCCCGTCGTCAGAACACGAGTGGTCGCCATAGAATCGGCCCCATGGTGACACGCTCCGGCCGGCAGCGCATCCCCCTTGCCCTTTCCACTGTCGTCCTCGCGGTCCTGACGGCCCGCATGCCGCACGCACAGCCGGCGGCATTCGCGTGGCCGGACAACCACCGCGCCGCCGTCAGTCTGAGCTTCGACGACGGGCGGCAGTCGCAGCTCGACGCCGGAGTGCCGCTCCTCCAGGAGCTCGATCTGAAGGTCACGTTCTACGTCGTCCCGTCGGCGGTCGAGCCGCGGCGGACGGCGTGGCGGGCCGCCGCGGCGGCGGGCCACGAGATCGGCAGCCACTCCCTGCGTCATCCGTGCAGCGGCAACTTCGCATGGGCGCGCGACAAGGCGCTGGAGAACTACACGCTCGCGCAGATGGCCACCGAACTGGACGGCGCGAGCGACGAGATCGAGCGGCTGCTCGGCGTGCGCCCGACGACGTTCGCGTATCCGTGCGGGCAGACGTTCGTCGGCCGCGGCACGCAGACACGGAGCTACGTGCCACTGGTGGCGCAGCGGTTCGTCGCCGGACGCGGGTGGATGGGTGAGGGGCCGAACGATCCGGCGTTCGTCGACCTGAGCCGGACGATCGCGGTGTCCATGGACGATCGCGAGCTCGACGCGCTGCGTGCGACGCTGGACGACGCGATCGAACGCGGGCAGTGGCTCGTGCTCGCGGGCCACGACATCGGCGTGCAGCACGG
>CAYUPN010000189.1:3588-5155 GCA_964446605.1 uncultured Bifidobacteriaceae bacterium
GGTCCGAAGAACGCCATCACGCCGCCGCCGACGGTGTACCCGAGGTCCGACACGCTGTGGTCGAGCAGGCCGGCGGCAACGGAGAACTGCTGGCGCACCATGCCGAGGCCGCCCACGACGTAGGGACGCACGCCGGTGCCGCTGCGCGTCTCGAGCGGCACGCCGGCCGTCAGGTTGACCATCGCGGTCAGCACGTTGCTGCGCGCCACCTCGACGGGCACGCCCCCGATCTCGAACCCCGTACCGAAGAACTTCGGCGTGTAGCCCAGATCCGCTTCGATGCCGAACACGCGCCCCGCCATGATGGCGACGCTGCCGCCGAACGTGGTGCGCGAGGGATCGCCGACGGCATCCGCGAGCGGCGACGCCGCAGACCCGCCGAAGTTGCCGCCTATGAACGGCGTGAGGACGACGTCGGCACGCGCCGGCGCCGCGATGAGGACCGCGGCCGTGAAGGCCGCCGCGACGAAGGATGAACGGGGCATCTGCACCCTCCCTGGAGAGGTGCAGGCGCTGGCTCCCCTGATGTTGTGACGACGGGGCGGACCGGATGGTCTGGAACGGACCGGCGGGCGGCGTCCCGGGGGCCCGTGCCCCCGGAACCGTCTCGTTATCGCAGGCGCTGTTCGATCTGGCGCGCCTGTTCGAGATGCTCCTGCACGATCGGCAGCGTCTGCGACGCCCACGAATTCAGTGGGGCCAGGCCACCGCCCCGCTGCGCGTTGGACGGACTTGCCGCGCCAGGCTGCTTGCCGGCAACGTCGCTGCGGTCCTCGAGCATGTCCGCCATCTTCTCGTGCTCGTCGACCATCACCTCCATGTACTCGCGATCGAACTCCTCGCCCTGGAGCTCGGAGAGCCGCTGCCGGGTCTGCTGATGCTCCGGACTGAGAGCTGCCGGCACGTTGAGGTTCGCGCCGCTGACCGCCGAGCGCAGCTGATCCAGCGCCTTCGTGTGGTCCTGGACCATGCGCTGGGCAAACTGCCGCACGTCGTTGCTCTGCGCCCGCTTCGCCGCGAGCTGGCCGAGCTCGACCTCCGCCAGGTTGCCGGAGGCAGCCTGCTGGACGAAGTCGCGGATCTCGCCGGTGTCCAGCTGCCTCGTCGACCCGGCCGGTGTCTGGTCACGCGCCGACGCCGCCTGATCGCTCATCGTCGGGTCGTCGCCCGCGACCGGAGGCATGTCGCACCCGGCAGCCGCAAGCCCGACCGCAAGAGCCGCGCTGAAAAGAATCCCACGCGTCACGTTTCACCTCCCGGCCGCTCTCCGCGGCCTTGCGGGAGAACCTGCAAGGGGTGATCACTCAGCCGCGGGGCAACCTGATCCGCCAGCCGTGCTCCGGTCGTTGTTCGCTGTCACGCTGCGATCGTGCGGGCGGGGCTGAAGCCCCGCCGCTACAAGCAGATTGAAATGAGGCGCGGGCGCGGGCGGAACCCGATCCGACCGCCCCCCTTTCTGCGTCCTGTAGCGGCGGGGCTTCGGCCCCGCCTCACGCGCGACCGCGAACAGGCATCAGTCGAGCGGACGCGCGGACCTGATCCCACCTGATCCGCCCGCGCGACCGGC
>CAYUPN010000190.1:0-5150 GCA_964446605.1 uncultured Bifidobacteriaceae bacterium
GCCATCATGCGTATCAGCGAGCTGCTGTCCCGTGAGTTCGACGAAGAAGTGAAGAAGACCCGCACGATGCTCGAGCGGGTACCCGCCGGCAAGGCGGACTTTGCGCCGCATCCGAAGTCGATGCCCCTCGGCAAGCTCGCGCCGCACGTCGCGCAGCTGCCGGGGCTCGGACTGCTCGTCCTGACCGAGTCGGGTGTGGACTTCGCGAAGCGGAGCGCTCCGTCGCTCCAGCTCGAGTCGGCGGAACAGCTCGTGCGCGTGTTCGACGAGGGGGTGGCGAAACTGCGTGCGGCCCTCGAACGGACGGACGACGCGGCGTGGCAGGAGCCGTGGACGCTCGCCTTCGACGGCAAGACGCTCTTCTCCGGACCACGCTTCCTTGCCTATCGTCAGCTGTTCCTGAACCACACGGTCCATCACCGCGCGCAGCTGGGCGTGTACCTGCGCCTGAATGACACGCCGGTGCCGTCGACCTACGGGCCTTCGGCGGACGAAACGCTCGGTCTGGGAAAGTAGGGCGCGCGCCGGAAACGCCGGATGACGAGCTTCTAGCTCAACAGCCGGAAACGATTCCGGTTTTCGTCCTGTTCACGTTCCCTGTAATCTGGCCCTTCCATGGGCAGCGCGGCTACGACTCAGGCGTCCAGCGGCATCGCGGGACTCGACCAGCTTCTCGGCGGCGGGTACCCGACCCGCCGCATGCACCTGATCGAAGGGGTGCCGGGCACGGGCAAGACGACGCTGGCGCTGCAGTTCCTGCTCGCCGCCAGGAGCAGGGGCGAGCGCACGCTCTACGTCACGCTTTCGGAAACGGCCGAGGAGCTGGCGGCCGTCGCCGCCTCGCACGGGTGGTCCCTGGACGGCATCGACATCCAGGAGCTCGCGCCCGTGCCGAACCGGGTGGCCGAGGAGTACACGCTCTATCACCCGGCCGAGATCGAGCTGGCCGACTTCACGAAGACGATTCTCGAGCGCGCCGATCGCGTCGAGGCGGCCTGCGTGGTCCTCGATTCCCTGTCGGAGCTCCGGCTCCTCGCACGTGACCCCCTCCGCTATCGCCGGCAGGTGCTCGGGCTGAAGGAATTCTTCGCCAGCCGCGGCACGACGGTGCTGATCCTGGACGACCACTCCGTCAGCGACGGCGATCTGCAGCTGCGCAGCATCGCGCATGGCGTCGTGTTGCTCGAGCACCTGCCGTTCGAGTACGGGCGCGTGCGGCGCCAGCTGAGAGTCGTGAAGATGCGCGGCATGTCCGTCACGGAGGGCTTCCACGATTTCACGATTCTCCACGGAGGGCTGACGGTGTTCCCTCAGCTGATCGCAGGGCCCGGAGCGGGCCGGCGCCCCGCCGACGAGCCCATTCGCAGCGGGCTGGTGGAGCTCGACGCCCTGATCGGCGGAGGCCTGACGTGGGGCACGACGACGCTGTTCGTCGGCCCCGCGGGGGTCGGCAAGTCGACCGTGTCGGCCCAGTATCTCTGCGGCGCCGCGAACCCGGAGGCCAGGGCTGCCGTGTTCCTGTTCGACGAGCGCCTCCGGACGTTCGTGGCCCGGTGTGACGCGCTGGGCATGCGCGCGTCGGAGCGCATCGCATCGGGACACCTGATCCCGCAGCAGGTCGACCCCGGCGTGACGTCGCCGGGCGAGTTCTCACACCGCATCCGGCGCCTGGTCGACGAGGAGGGCGTCCGGCTGATCGGCATCGACACGCTGAACGGATACCTGAACGCCGTTCCGACGACCGACGCCCCCATCGTGCGCATGCACGAGCTCCTGTCGTTCCTCAACGAGCGGTCGGTCGCCACCATCATCGTCCTCGCGCAGCACGGCACGGTCGGGAGCGTCATGCCGACGCCCGTCGATCTGAGCTACCTCGCGGACGCGATCGTGCTGTTCCGCTACTTCGAGGCGCTGGGCCGGATCCGGAAGGCGATCTCGGTGGTCAAGAAGCGCACCGGCAGTCACGAAACGACAATCCGCGAGCTGAGAATCGGTCCGTCGCAGGTTCACGTCGGGGAGCCGCTGGCCGAATTCCAGGGCGTCCTGACAGGCATTCCGCAGTACACCGGCTCGCAGAAGCCGCTGCTCTCCGATGACGGGCCCCGGTGAAGGCAATCGCGCGACCCGGGTGCTGATCTTCGCACCCGTCGGGCGCGACGCCGAGCTCACGCACACGTTCCTGAGACGCGCCGCGATCGGCAGTGCGATCTGCGAATCGATGGCGCAGCTGTGCGACGCGTTCGAGCGCGACGGCGCCGGCGCGCTGCTGCTGACGGAGGAGGCGCTGGACGACGCCGCGTTTCCACGGCTTGCCGCCATGCTGGACCGCCAGCCGTCCTGGTCGGATGTGCCCGTCCTTCTGTTTGCCGGCGGCGGGGGTGCGGACACGACGCTCCGCACGATCCAATCGATTGAGTCGCTGCGCAACGTCACGCTGTTCGATCGCCCGATTCGACTGGCGGCCGTGCTGACCGCCATCCGCGCGGCCCTGCGGGGCCGCGACCGCCAGTACGAGGTACGCGACCTCCTGGCGGAGCTCCGGGACGCGCGCGCCGACGCCGAAGCCGCGAACCGTCTCAAGGACGAGTTCCTCGCCACGCTCTCGCACGAGCTGCGCACGCCGCTGAACGCGATCCTCGGCTGGACGTCGATGCTGACGCGCGGCCAGATCGAGCCGGGCGTGATGCCGCGCGTCTTCGAAGCGCTCGACCGGAACGCGCAAGCGCAGGCGCAGCTGATCGCGGACGTCCTGGATGTCTCCAGAATCGTCAGCGGCAAGCTGCAGCTCCAGCTGGAAATCGTCGACATGTGCGATCTCGTGGCCCGGGCGACGGACTCGGTCCGCGCGGCCACCGCCAGGGATATCCAGCTCTCGCTGGAGGAGACGCCGCGCTGCGTGGTCCGCGGCGACGCCGGCCGCCTGCAGCAGGTCGTGTGGAACCTGTTGAGCAACGCCATCAAGTTCACGCCGGCGGACGGTGCGATCCGCGTCACGGTCCGCCGCGCCGGAGCGCAGGTGTCCGTGACCGTCGCCGATACGGGCGCGGGCATTCCCCCCGAGTTCCTGCCTCACGTGTTCGACCGCTTCCGGCAGGCGGACCAGAGGACCACGCGCGTCCATGGCGGCCTCGGCCTCGGCCTGTCGATCGTCAAGCACCTCGTCGAACTGCACGAGGGCAGCGTGGAGGTGTCGAGCGGCGGGCGCGGCCAGGGAGCCTGCTTCAGCGTTCGCTTGCCGGCGCTGGATCATGGAGGGCCGCATGTGTTCTCCTCGCCGGCAAGCGCGTCCGTTCCGGACGTGACGCTGGCCGGCAGGACGGTCCTTGTCGTGGACGACGACTCCTCGACGCGCGAGGTCGTCACGGCCGCGCTGGAGCAGGGCGGGGCACACGTTCGTGTCGCTGCCTCCGCCGCCGAAGGGTGGACGGCACTCCACGAGCGTCCGCCGGACATCCTGATCGCGGATCTCGCGATGCCAGGCGAGGACGGCTTCGCGTTGATGCGCCGTGTCCGGAGCGACCCGGCATTCGGTCCGCGGCTGCCCGCGATCGCCCTGTCGGCGCTTGCCGACGCGCGCTCCAGGGAATCCGCGCGGGCCGCCGGCTTTTCGGCCTTTCTGGCCAAGCCCGCGCGGTCCGAAGCCCTGCTCGGGTTGATCGGCCAGCTCCTGGATGCGCAGGAGGGGGACTCGCGGGAACAGGACGGACGCTGACGCCGTGAGCGTCACAATCGAGGCCTCACGCGCCACGCCGGCTACGGCTGCCGTGTGCGTCCGCGCCGTTTCGCGCCGAGCATGACCCGCTCGCCGCTATTGCACCGCGAACGCCTCCGCAACCTTCCGGGCGAGCGACGCCGTGTCGGCGTACGACACGTTCGACGTGACGGCGACGACCAGCCCCTGCTCCGGGAACGTCAACAGCGACGACGTCATGCCGCCGAGCATGTCGCCGTCGTGGCCGGCGGCCTGCACGCGCCGGCCCGCCAGTTCGACGCGCTCGACATCCCAGCCGAGCCCGTACCCCGTCTCCTCTCCGCTGGCGAGCCGCTGTGAGGTCTGGAGCTCCCGCACGGTGGCAGGCTGCAGCAGCCTGCCGCCGTTGACGGCGAGCGCGAAGCGCGCGAGGTCCGGCGCGGTGGAGATGAACGCCATCGCGCCTGCGTAGCAGGACAGGTTGTGCGGACGCATGAGGTGCAGCCCGTAGCGGGGATCGGCCGCGAAGCGCGGGAAGTAGGACGTGGCGAGATTCGGGACCCGGCTGGACGCGTAGGGCGCCTTCATGGGCCCGATGCCCAGTTCACGCATCACATCCCGGACGAACGTGAAGATTGGCGCGTCCTCCTCCGGCTCGCCCACGCGGTCGGGATTCTCCTCCGCTGCCGTCTCGGCGGTCGTGTCGCGCATGCCGAGCGGCTCGAAGACCCGCGACCGCATGACGGTCATGAACGGCTGCTGCGCTGCCGACTCGACGGCCGCGCTCACCAGGATCCAGCCGTACTTCGACGGGCTGTACCGCGTCCCCGGCTCGAAGAGCAGCCCGGCGCCGCCGAAATGAGGCAGCGCATCGGCCGGGCGCTCGCAGCGGTGTGCGAACAGCAGGCTCTCGTCGCCGCCGTCGGTCCTGAGACCGGCGACGTCCCCCATCACCTGCCGCAGCGTGATCGGCCACGGCGTCCGGGGAAAGCCGGGGACGTAGCGCTGAATCTCCTCGTCGAGCGCCAGGCGTCCCTCCTCCAGGAGGACACCGGCCGCCGCGGACGTCAGCGGGATCGACGCGGTGCCGATCCGGAAGCGGGTATCCGGCGTGGCAGGCTGGCGGCTCTCGATGTCGGCCCAGCCGAAACCTTCGGCCCAGACGATCCGGTCGCCGACCCCGACGGCAACCGACGCCCCCGGCACGTTCCGCTCCGCGAGGGCTGCCCGGACCAGCTCCCTCGACCGCTCTGCCGCAGGCGCCCATTGCGGGGACAGCGTCGACCCGGCGGACGGCACGTCCGAGGGATTCAGGTGCACCGGCGGAGCCTTGCGGGCAATGAATGCCCACAATCCACTGACCCCCACGAAGAGCAGCACGACAGCCAGGAGAGCCAGCGACGGCCATTCCGCAGTCCAGTTCCGCCGATTGGTCACGTTCTCCCCTCCGGTCCGGGCC
>CAYUPN010000191.1:0-5075 GCA_964446605.1 uncultured Bifidobacteriaceae bacterium
ACGCGGCAGGTCGTGCAGCGCGCGTTGCCGCCGCAGGCGTGCAGGATGTCGACCTTCGCGTCCTGCTCGATCGCCAGCACCAGCCGCTTGCCGTGCGGCACCTCGAACGTTCCATACCCTTCGACCGTCAGCCTCGGCACGTCTCTCTGCTCCTTTACGAATGCGAATGCGCGGCGCGCGCGCCCGGGGCCTGCGGTCCGGTGACCGGCAGCTCCAGCCGCTGCGCCAGCTCCTTCAGGAAGAACTGGCAGTCCGTCACGAGGCCGAAGGCCTGCCGCGTCCCGCGGTCCATCAGCTTCGTGATCGTGTCGGTGTTGTTGTCGACGCAGATGATCCGCACGCTCGCCGGCAGCAGGTTCCCCGTCGCCACCGAATGCAGCGTCGTCGCGACCATGATCGCCAGGCCGACGTCGCGGATGCGCGCGCGCATCTCGTCCTGCGCGCGGACGACGTCCGTGATGACGTCCGGCAGCGGGCCATCGTCGCGGATGCTGCCGGCGAGCACGTAGTCGACGCCGTGGACGATGCAGGCGTGCATGACGCCGGAGCGGAGGACGCCCTGCTCCACGGCGGCGCGGATGCTGCCGGCCGCGCGGATGGCGTTGATGGCGCGGAGATGATGGTTGTGCCCCGTCGCCACGGGGGCGCCGTTGGCGAGCCGCACGCCGAGCGACGTGCCGAGCAGGGCCGCCTCGATGTCGTGGGTCGCCAGGGCGTTGCCGGCGAAGAGCACGTCGATCCAGCCGTTGGCGATGAGCGCCTCGAGATAGCGCCCGGCGCCGGTGTGGATGATCGCCGGGCCCCCGACGAAGAGGATGCGCTTCCCCTCGCGGTGACACTCGGCCATGCCCTCGGCCACCGCGGCCACCGTCAGCTCCTTCGGCCGCTCCGCCGAGACCTCGCTCGACATGAAGCTGAAGACCGACACGGGATCCTTCCGCGGCGCGACGACGACCTTCACCGCGGCCTCGTGGACCAGCACCGGGTCTCCCTTGCGGATCCGGTGCACCGGGATCGTCACCGCGTGCGGCCCGTCCTCGCGCTCGACCAGCGTGACGCCGCAGTCCATCTCGATGTTTTCGATGCGCAGCCAGGCGCCGTTGTGCCGGACATAGCTCTCGAGGTTCGTCGTCGAGTAGAAGTCCGGCGGGAAGACGCCGTCGGCGGGCGCGGGGACCCACTCGGCGTCGTGCGCCACCGGGTTCGCGCCGTGCTGGCCGATCTCCTGGAGGATCTGGTGCAGCGCCGCGTCCGACCCGGCGCGGACGATGATTTCGGCGTGGCTCGGCTCCTCGCGGGTCGTGCCGATGCGGAAGGTCGTGATCTCGTAGTCGCCGCCGTGCAGCAGGATGAGGTCGAGAACCTTCGAGAGCGTGCCGGAGTCGATGATGTGGCCGTCGAGATGGACTGTTTCGGAAAGCATCCGGGCTAGATGTTATCAGCAGCTGGCAGCTACAGGATTAGAATTGGCCGCATGCAGATCGCCCCCTCCCGCAAGGTCTACCCGGTGATCGTGGTCGGCAGCGGCGCGTCCGGCGGCATGGCCGCGTGGAACCTGACCCGCCAGGGGATCGACGTCCTGCTGCTCGACGCCGGGACGAAGTTCGATCGAAGCCAGTACTGGACGCACGTGCGGCCGTGGGAGGCACGCGCGCGGCGGGCGAAGGGGGAGGAGCCGCCGCGGTTTTTCCTGGACACGAAGGAGCAGCCGTACCTGACCCCCGAGGGGAAGCCGTTCGAGCTGATCCGGGTCTGGGGGCACGGGGGCAAGACGAACGTCTGGGGACGCGTCAGCCTGCGGTATTCCGATCTCGACTTCAAGGGCCCGGCGATGGACGGGTGGGAGATCCCGTGGCCCATCGAATACAAGGACGTCGCGCCGTACTACGACCGGGTCGACCAGCTGATCGGCGTCTGCGGCGGCGACGACGACTCCGACTCGCTGCCGGGAAGCAAGTACCACCTGCCGCCGCCGGCGCCGCGCTGCGGCGAGCGGCTGCTGAAGAAGGCCTTCGAGTCGCTGGACATCCCGATCGTGGCCGGCCGGCGCGCGAACCGGACGAAGCCGCTGCACGGCTTCCCCGCCTGCCACTACTGCGGGAACTGCGGCGCCGGGTGCGACACGGCGTCGTTCTTCTGCTCGGCGGATCACCTGCTGCCGGACGCGATGAAGACGGGCCACCTCGAGCTGCGCTCGAACGCGGTCGTCGCGCGCGTGCTGGTCGGCGACGACGGGCTCGCCAACGGGGTCCAGTACTTCGACCGGATCAGCGGGCGCGAGGAACGCGTCTACGGCAAGGTGGTCGTGATGGGCGCCTCCGCCGTCGACACGACGCGCATCCTGCTGAACTCGAAGTCCGACCGGCATCCGAACGGACTCGGCAACGGGTCCGACGTGATCGGCCGCTATCTCTGCGAGCAGATCCGCGTGCACGCCGCCGGGTTCCTGCCGGCGCTGTACGGCAACGGCGTCCAGCAGGACCTCGGCATCGGCGGCGCGCACATCTACATGCCGCGGTTCAACCACCGGCTGAAGAACCTGAACTACCTCCGCGGCTTCCAGACGCAGTTCTGGAACACCGGCTGCCTTCCCGGGAACCTCCCGCGGATTGCCGGCACGATCGACGGCTTCGGCGCGGACCTCAAGCGGAACATCAAGCGCAAGTACCCGGCCTGGGTGGAGCTGCACCCGTTCGGCGAGACGCTGCCGTACCGCCACAACCGGATCACCGTCGACGAGTCGAAGACGGACCGCTACGGCGTGCCCATGCTGAAGATCGACTACCAGCTCGGCGACAACGAGCACCGGATGGCCGAGCACATCTACGACGTGCTCGAGGAGGTCGGCAAGGCCGCCGGGATCGAGTGGGTGCACTTCCGGCGCGGCGAGCTGGACTCGAACGGATCGGCCATCCACGAGCACGGCTGCTGCCGCATGGGAGAGGACCCGAAGCGCTCCGCCCTCAACAGGTTCAACCAGATGCACGAGGTGAAGAACGTCTTCGTTGTCGACGGCTCGGCGTTCACGAGCGCGTCGGAGAAGAACCCGACGCTCACCATCCTCGCGCTGTCATGGAGGGCGACGGACTACCTGGCGGAGGAGGTGCGGAAGGGGAATCTCTGACGCTATCGCCGCTAGATCACAGAGGACACAGAGGGCACGCCGCCAAGCGGCTAATAGCGGCGGCGCAACTCCACCGGCTCGCGTTCCCCGCGCATGGTGCGCACGCGCAGGTTGATCATCTCCACGAACACCGAGAAGCCCATCGCGAAGTAGATGTAGCCTTTCGGGATGTGCTGTTCGAAGCCGTCGGCGACGAGCGAGACGCCGATGAGCAGCAGGAAGCTCAGCGCGAGCATCTTCACCGTCGGGTGCCGCTCGACGAAGTCGCTCACCGTGCCCGCGGACACCATCATCACGCCGACGGCGAGCACCACGGCCGTCACCATCACCCACAGCTGGTTCGCCATCCCGACGGCCGTGATCACCGAGTCCAGCGAAAAGACGATGTCGAGCAGGAGAATCTGCGTGATGACGCTGGCGAAGGTCGCGTGGATCTTCGCGGCCGCGTGTCCCTCCTGGCCTTCGAGCTTGTCGTGGATCTCGTAGGTGGCCTTCCCGATGAGGAACAGCCCGCCGAGGACCAGGATCAGATCGCGCCCGGAGATCTCCTGCCCGAAAACGGAGAACAGCGGCGCCGTGAGCCTGACGATCCATGCCAGCGAGAGCAGCAGGCCGATGCGCATGAACATCGCCAGCCCCAGGCCGGTCCGGCGCGCGCGCGCCTGCTGGCCCTCCGGCAGCTTGCCCGCGAGGATCGAGATGAAGATGACGTTGTCGATGCCGAGGACGATCTCGAGGAACGTCAGCGTGACGAGGGCGATCCAGGCTTCGGGGGAGGCTAATGCATCGACCATTGGCGGCTCGCGGATGTGCGGAGGTTGCGGCTGGACGCACCGGTGCGGCCCGGCCCGGGAGCGGCCCGGGCCGGACCACGTCCGCGTCAGTCGCCGTCGATGAGGTTGCCGAGGCCGAACGCGTGGTCGAGGACGGAGCCCTCGCCCTTGCGGCCGCCGCCGGCGCTCGGGATGGCCTTGTAGATCCGGTCGGCCAGACGGCTCAGGGGCAGCGACTGCAGCCAGACCTTGCCGGGCCCGCGCAGCGTCGCGAAGAACAGCCCTTCCCCGCCGAAGAACGCCGTCTTGACCTTGCCGACGAACTCGATGTCGTACGAGACCGTCGGCTGCAGCGCGACGAGGCAGCCGGTGTCGACGCGCAGCGTCTGGCCGGCCGCGAGCTCGATCGGGTGCACCATGCCGCCGGCATGGGCGAAACAGAGGCCGTCCCCCTCCAGCTTCTGCATGATGAACCCCTCGCCGCCGAACAGGCCGACGCCGATCTTGCGCTGGAAGTGGATGCCGATCGAGACGCCGCGCGCGGCGCAGAGGAACGAGTCCTTCTGGCAGATCAGCTGGCCGCCGAGGCCGGCCAGATCGAGGGCCAGGATGCGGCCGGCGTAGGGCGCGGCGAAGGCGACGCGATGCTTGTCCCGGCCCTGGTTCGTGAAGACGGTCATGAACAGGCTCTCACCGGTCAGCAGCCGCTTGCCCGCGCCGAGCAGCGCCCCCATGATGCCGGTCTTCCCCTGGCTCGACCCGTCGCCGAAGACGGTCTCCATCTGGATGCCGTCGCTCATGTACATCATCGCGCCCGCCTCGGCGACGGCGCTCTCGCCGGGGTCGAGCTCGACCTCGACGAACTGCATGTCCTCGCCGAAGATGCGGAAGTCGATGTCGTGCGCCGTGCGCCCGCGCCCCGGCATCGGCGGGGGCGGCGGCGCGCCGTTCGCCTTCAGATACGGCACCAGCTGCGGCACCTGCGCGATGGGCGTCCAGTTGCTCATGCCGGCCGTGAAGACCAGCGTGTTGCCGTCGGCCGTGCCGTTCTCGAGGTTGGACACGACCTCCTGTTCCCCGACGGGGCCAATCTGATGGCCTCCAATCGCCAGATACCACTGCTGTGCTGCTGCCATCTCCCCTCCAAAGGGCCGCGACGCGGCCCCGCTTAGAATAAA
>CAYUPN010000192.1:0-5066 GCA_964446605.1 uncultured Bifidobacteriaceae bacterium
GGGCGAGCGCCGATGGTTCATGGTCGTCGTCGCGAAGCCGCGCGCAGCGGGCACGGCCGGCGGGATGTAGACGCGCCGGCCGACCGGACCTAACGAGCTTTCCTCCCCGCTCTAGTCCCTTTCCCGTATTGAGCCCTTGCCTGACCGGCCGGTAGAGTGCCGCTCTCAACGGCCGGCTGACTCGAACGGGTCATCTGAACGGCCGGCCGTCCCGAGGCAGACCGCGCTGTTCACCTTCTTCCCAGCACGACGCGACCGGGTGCGCCGCAGTCCTCGGAAAGCAGACGCCGCGGGTGGGGAGGGTCCCCATCCTCCCGGCCCGGAGCGCACCTGAGTCGAGCCGGCCGAACACGCGCCAGCTCGCCATTACGGAAGGCCATGACATCACGAACACTCCTGCTGCTGCTGTTCGTCTGCCTGGGCGTCCTGCCGGCCCGGGCGCAGGATCCCACCGGCGCGATCGAAGGCCACGTGGTCGACCGGACCGCGCTGGCGGTCCCCGGCGCGAGCATCGTCTGCACGAGCACCGCCACCGGGCTGACCAAGGAGACCGTCTCCGGCGCGGACGGGACGTTTCGCGTGCCGCTGCTCCCGGTCGGCACCTATCGGGTCACGATCGAGGCCCCGCAGTTCGCGCGCGTCGTGATCGAGCCCGTGCACCTGAGCGTCGGCCAGATCGTGCGCGTGAACGCGGAACTCCAGCTCTCGAGCGTCAGCGAGCTCGTCACCGTCAGCGGCGCGGCACAGCTCGTGGACACGTCGACCAACGCGCTCGGGCGCGTCGTCACCGGACGCGAGCTGGTCGACCTTCCGCTGAACGGCCGCAACTTCACCCAGCTCGGTCTGCTCCAGACCGGCGTGGCGCCGCTGCCGCCCGGGCTCGCGACGGCGGGCGGATCGCTGCGGCAGGGCCAGGCGTACGCCGTCAACGGCATGCGGCCCGAGCAGAACATGTATCTCGTCGACGGCGCGCAGAACATCAACCGGATGGACGGCGGCTTCGCGCTGAAGCTCCCGGTGGACGCGATTGCGGAGTTCCGGATCCTCACGCAGAGTGCGCCGCCCGAGTACGGCGGGACCGGCGGCGCCACGACCAGCGTCGTCACGCGATCGGGGAGCAACCGCCTGCACGGCAGCGTGTACGAATTCCTCCGCAACGACGCCTTCGACGCGCGCAATTTCTTCTCCGAGGAAGTCGAGCCGCTGAACCAGCACCAGTTCGGCGCGACACTCGGCGGTCCGGTCAGCCGGGACCGGCTGTTCTACTTCGGCTACTACGAAGGGTTCCGCAACAAGCAGGGGATCACGACCACCGCCGTCGTGCCGACGCCGGCGGAACGGCAGGGGGACTTCTCCGGGTCGGCGCAGCCGCTCCTCAACATCGCGGCCGGCGGAGTGCCGTTTCCGGGGAATCGCCTGCCACCGCCGGCCATCCATCCCGTCGCGCGCAACGTCGTCGACCTCTACCCGCTCGGCAACGTCTCGCCGTCGTTGTACCGCGAGACGCTCATCGCCGAGAACGATCACGACCAGGCCGGGCTGCGGGTCGATTTCAACGCGAGCGCGCGCGACCAGATCTTCGCGCGGTACTCCTACTCCGGTGGGCACAACGTCAACCCGGTGTCCGTCCGGGGCACCGACGCGCCGGGCTATCCGACCCGCGACGACATCGCTGCCCATTCGGGCATGCTCTCGGCCACGCGCGTGCTGAGCCCGACGCTCACCAACACCCTGCGCGTGACGCTGCTGCGCTACCGGTTCCATTTCGACCAGCGGATCGGCCAGACGCCGCCGGAAGATCTCGGCTTCGCCTTCGGCTCGACCAACGAGCCGGGCCGCGGGACCCCGTTCTTCAATATCGCCGGCTACACGCCGATTGGCGGCGCGATCACCGGACCGCGCAACTTCACCCAGACGACCTTCGAGATCGGCGACAGCCTGTCCTGGAGCCGGGGCGCGCACTTCGTGAAGGTCGGCGGAGAGCTGCGTCATACCGGGATCGACATGTTCCAGGCGATCGCGCCGAACGCGTTCTACGTGTTCGCGTCAACGTTCCCGACGAACAACGCGGTCGCCAACCTGCTGCTCGGCGCGCCGGTCGTCTTCTATCAGGGGCACGGCGACTTCACGCGCGGGCTTCGCAACCGCGGTGTCGGCCTGTACGCGCAGGACGAGTGGCGGGTCAATCAGCGATGGACGCTGAATGCCGGCGTGCGCTACGAGCGCATCAATCCGATCACCGAGGTGCAGGATCGGCTGAATGCGTTCGTGCCGGGCGTGCAGTCGGTCGTCAGACCCGAGGCGCCCGTGGGCCTGCTGTTCCCCGGCGACCTCGGCATCGGCAAGGGCATCGCGCATCCGTTCAATGCCTGGATGCCCCGCGTCGGCTTCGCCTGGGACCCGACCGGGCGCGGTCAGTGGTCGGTGCGATCGAGCTACGGCATCTACTTCGACCAGTTCCAGAACGGATCCGGCACCGCGTCGCAGATCGCGATCAGCGCCGTGCCCTGGGCGCAGTTCGTGCAGTTCAGCGGCGCCGGCCTGAACTTCCAGAACCCCTATCTCGGACGCACGAGGCCGACGCCCGACACGTTCGTGCCGCCGACCACGCTGTTCGTGATGGACCCGGGCGCGACGCCGCCGTACACGCAGCATTGGAACCTGAGCGTGCAGCGATCGCTCTGGTCGAACTACCTCGTGGAGGTCCGGTACGTCGGCGCGAAGGGCACGCATCTGCCCCGCAACGTCGAGGCGAACCCGGCCGTGTTCGGACCGGGCGCCACGGCGCAGAACGCCGACCGGCGGCGGATTCACGGCGGCTGCCCTCCCGACAACGGGCCGTGCCTCTATTCGACCATCGCGATGCTGACGAACCAGACGAGCTCGACCTATCACGCCGGCCAGGCCAGCGTGTCGCGCCGCTACAGCGCCGGGGTCGGCTTCAACGTGTCGTACTGGTTCTCGAAGTCGCTGGACTACCTCTCGGCCATGAACCTGTCCGGTGCCGCGGCCAAGCCGCTGGCCGGCGAGAACGACCTGCCGCAGAATCCCTTCGACCTCGACGCCGAGCACGGCCCGTCACTCTTCGACGCGCGGCACCGCTTCGTCGCGAGCGCGACGTGGGAGCCGCGTCTGCCGGCCGGCACCCCGGCGTCGCTTCGAACCGTGCTGGCCGACTGGCAGGTGAACCTGATCGGGGTGTACAACTCCGGCACGCCGTTCACCGTGTCGGATTCGGCCAACGTCGCGCTGCAGGCGAACAGCCCGCCGATCTCGGGCTTCCCCGCCAGCCGGCCGGATCTCGTCGGCGACCCGAATGCGGGGCCGCGAACCGTCGAGGAGTGGATCAGCCGATCCGCGTTCCGGCGACTCGACCCGCGAACCGAGACCGGACAGTTCGGCAACGCCGGCCGGAACATCGCGCGCGGGCCCTCGTACACGAACGTCGACCTGTCGCTCGTGCGGAACTTCACGCTGCGCGGCGACCTCCGGCTCCAGTTCCGCGCCGAGGCGTTCAACGTCTTCAATCACACGAACTTCGGCCTGCCTGTCGCGGATCTCAACTCGCCGAACTTCGGACGCATCCTGACGGCGGGCCCGCCGCGGCTGCTGCAGTTCGCGCTGAAGCTGACCTACTGATGCGCACGGTCGTCCGCGGCGCGGGGCGAGCGTGAGCGCGCCCGCCCCCGCCGTCGCGGCAGACTTTCCCCCGCGCGAAGAGAGCGCCGCGTATCCGGGCTGGCGGGTAACCGCCGCTTCGGCGGTCGGCGTCTTCGTCGGCTTCGCGTCGCTCTTCGTCTATACCTTCGCGCTGTTCCTCAAGCCTCTGGTCGACGAGTTCGGCTGGTCGCGGCAGGACGTCTCCGCGGCGTTCGGGTTCGCGGCGATCAGCATCGCGCTCTGCTCACCGCTCCTCGGCTGGCTGCTGGACCGCTTCGGGCCGGTGCGCATCATCGTCCCGTGCGTGACGATCTTCGGCCTGGCGTTTGCCTCGCTGTCGCTGCTCACGCCGAGGCTCTGGCATCTCTATGCGGTATCCGTCGTACTCGGCTGCGTCGGCAACGGCACCGCGCAGATGGCGTACTCGCGCGCGGTCTCGAGCTGGTTCGAGGCCAGGCGCGGCATGGCGCTCGCCGTGATGATGTGCGGCGGCGCCACGGGGGCGCTGCTGCTGCCGCCCCTCACGCAGCGGCTGATCGGAACCATCGGATGGCGCGGCGCCTACGCCGCACTGGGCCTGGCGGTGGTGGCGATCGGCGTGCCCGCGGTCCTGCTGTTCGTGCGCGAGCGGACGCGGTCATCCGGAGGCAGGCACGCGACCGACGCGGGCGCCACCACCATCGAGGGGCTGCGCTCGTCCGTGTTCTGGATCCTCGTCGTCGTGCTGTTCGCGGCCTCGATCGCGCAGAACGGTGCTCTCGCACATCTCGCCGCGCTGCTCACCGACCGGGGCGTCACCGGGGAGGGAGCCGCGCTCGCCCTGTCCACCATGGGTGCGGCGAGCCTGGCCGGTCGGCTCGCGACCGGATGGCTGCTGGACCGGTTCTTCGCCGCGCGCGTGTCCTTCGCACTGCTCCTGCTGGCGGGCGCAGGCGTGCTGCTGCTGGCGAACGCGCACACGCTGCCGGCAGGTCTCGCGGCGGCGGCCTTGATCGGCTTCGGCATGGGCGGAGAAGCCGACGTCACGCCGTACCTCCTGACGCGCTACCTCGGGTTGCGGTCCTTCTCGACGCTCTACGGCTTCACGTGGACCGCCTATGCCTTCGCCGGCGCCATCGGCCCGATGCTGATGGGGCGCGCGTTCGATCTCACCGGCTCCTACGTCTCACTGCTGACCCTGCTGGCCGCCGGCACCGTTGCGGTGGGCGCCCTGATGCTCGCGCTGCCGCGCTATCCGGACAGGCGGACGGCCGTTCCGTAGCTGGCAGTTCACGCCAGCTCGCGGCGCCGCGCCCGGAGCGAACCCACACGTTCGTCGGGCTGACGGCGCCCGAAGGGAACGCCAGCCACTGGCAGATCCGTAGATCCCCTTTGGACACCCGGAAGCAGGACTGCACAGGAGCGAG
>CAYUPN010000193.1:0-5062 GCA_964446605.1 uncultured Bifidobacteriaceae bacterium
GCCGCGCGCTGATTCGCCCGCGGCGAAGGCGAGACCTGATCCGACCCGATCCGACCCGATCACTGCTGACTCCGCTTCCGGTACTCCTCGAGCGCGACCTTCGCGTCGTTCCCCCGTCCGACCCGCAGATACGCCTGCGCGAGCTGGTAGTGGATCGACCCGTCCGTGTCGGTGTCGCGTGCGGCCTCGAGATGCGGCACGGCCTCCTCGAACTTCCCGGCCATCACCAGCGCGCGGCCGAGCGACGCGTGGGCGACGGGCTGGTCGGGCGCGTCCTGCACCGCCTTCCGGAGCGCCGGGAGCGCTTCCTCGACGCGCTGCAGCGCGACGAGGGCGTCGCCATAGACGAACAGGCCGCGCGGCGGCAGCGTGCCCGCGCGCGCGGCGGGCGCCAGCAGCTCGACGACTTCGTCGTGCGCGCGGAGCGACATCAGCGCGAAGGCGAGGTCGATCCGGATCGTGAGATCGTCCGGCTTCAGGGCGAGCGCCGCGCGATAGGCCTCGGCGGCCTCCTGATACTTCTTCTCGCGCATGCGGCGCGCGGCGATGGCCGCGTGCTTCTCGAACGACGGAGGCAGCGCGTCGAGGCGGTCGAAGGCGTCGTTGGCGACGTGATCGAGGACCTTCAGCCGCCAGAAGATCGCGTGCGGATTGCGCCGTGCCTCGGGCGGATCGGTGACCTGCAGCACCTGGCCGAAGCGCTGCTCGCGGTACGCGCACGCGGCCGGTTCGGCCTGGCAATCGAGCGGCAGCGTCTCGGCCTCCGCCCGCGCGGCGGCGGCCTCCTCGCCGCGCCCGAGCGCCTCGAGCAGTTCCGCCAGCGCCTCGTGCGCCGTCCGCCAGCCCGGCTCTGCCTCGACGGCCGCGCGCACCGCCTCCAGCGCCGTGTCGGGGCGACCGGACGCCGCCATGATGTCGGCCCCGATCAGCTCGACCGCCGCCCGCGCGCCGGGGAGCTGCGCGAGCATGTTGAACAGATCTTCCGCGTGGCCCTCCGCGCTGCGGGCGAGCCCGTACCAGCCGGTGGCCGATGCCGGTTCGAGCCGGGTCAGTCGCAGATAGTGCACGAGCGCCGCATCCGGCCGGTCGACCTCCATCAGCGCATCGGCCAGCAGCCGTCGCGCCTGGGGGAGGTCCGGGGCGGTCTGCACGGCGCGGGCGAGCGCGGAGACAGCCGTGGCCGCTTCGCCGAGATCGAGATGCGCCGCACCGAGGAAGAGCCAGGCCTGCGTGAGCGACGGATCGGCCGTCGTCGCGTCGGTCAGCGGCTGGATGGCGTCGCGGGGACGGCCCGCCTGATGGAGGGCCATGCCGAGGTTCATCTTCAGGCCGGCATCCTGGGGCAGGGCGGCCGTCAGCTCACGGTAGATGCCGGCGGCCTCCTCGAAGTGCCCGGCGGCCATCAGATCGGCGGCCTCCTTTGCGCGGGCGGCCGGATCCTGGGGCGCCGCCGCGGCGCCGGCGGCAAAGGCAAGGACGGAAATCAGGAGAACAGCGAGGAAACGGCAGCACAAGGGCACGAGGGCAGGATAGCAGGGGAGGGACGTGCCCGTGGAACCGCGGGCGGGGGCGCAGCCGCGCGCCCCCGCCCCCGGGGCTAGAAGCTGAAGCGCAGGCCGAGGCGGATCGTGCGCTCGCCGTGCGCCACGAACACCCGGCCGAAGTTCGGGTTGTTGACGTCGGTGCTCGAGAAACCGGTCTGGTTCCCGGCGCCGTCGCCGTACTGGAGCGAGTTCGTCAGGTTGAACGCCTCCGCACGGAACTCGAGCTCCCGAGTGCCGCCGAGGTCGAAGCCACGGAACACCGACAGATCGACGCGCCACTGGCCGGGGCCGCGGAACGCGTTGCGGCCGCTGTTGCCGAGCCGGACGCCCTCGGGCTGCTCGAACGCCGAGGTGTCGAACCACGGGCCGTCGCTGCCGATGTCGCCCAGCTTGCGGTACTCGCCGACCTGATCGGCGGTCTGCGTGTTGCCCGGCATGTTCAGCACGGCACCGTTGGCGGTCACCGTGAAGGGCACGCCGGAGAACGCGGCAAAGATGCCGTTCAGCTGCCAGTTGCGGATCAGGTGGCTGGCGATGCCCTGGCCGTCACGGCCGAAGGGCAGCTGGTAGACCGCACCCAGCTGGAAGACGTGCGGCCGATCGTAGCCGGCGAGTGCCCAGTTGCGGTCCAGCTGGCTCGGGCCGTTCCACGTCAGACCGACCCAGCCGTCCTCGTCCGCCTCGTTCATCGCCTTGGACCAGGTGTAGGCCCCCTTCAGCAGGAGCCCGTTCTGGAAGGGCCGGTTGACCGCAACCTGGAGCGAGTGGTACTCGGTGTCGAGCCGGCGTCCCCAGCTCTTCAGGTCGCGGGCGCGGCCGAAGCGCGCGAACAGCGGCCGGCTCTCGTTGCCGCCGCCCGGCGTGTCGGACGCGTTGATGTCGAGGTCGGCGAAGCCGTTGCGGCCGCGCGTCCCGACGTAGGCGATGTCGACCGACAGGTCCATCGGGAGCCGCCGCTCGAGTGCGACGTTCCACGACTGGATCGACCCGCGCGAGAGGTCGTTCTCCGGCGTGCGCATGTCGACCGTGTTCGGCAGCGGAATGCGGCCGCTGCTCAGGTCGGGCCCGGTCACGAGCGGGATCCCTCCGGCGAGCGTGCCGAACCAGCCGGCCGGATTGTTCTGCTCGAACAGCGCGCCGATGCTCGCCGGGTAGAACCCGCGGAGCGGACGCGCGAACGGCAGCGGGTTGTACGTGATCCCGTAGCCGGTGCGGAACACCGTGTCCTCGTTGATGCGGTACACGAGGCCCAGGCGCGGGGCGAACAGCGTCTTGCTCACCTTGATGCCGAGGTCCTCGGGGTTGCCCCCCAGGCCGCCGAGCACGACTTCCGGCAGCGGGCCGCTGACGTTCAGGTCGACCTGCTCGAGCCCGCGGTCGGCGCGGGTCGCGAGCGGGTAGTACTCGTAGCGCAGGCCGAGGTCGAGCGTCAGCTTGTCGCTCACCGTCCAGCGATCGCGGAAGTAGAAGCCGTGCTGCCACTCGCGCACGGTCATCAGCTCGAACTGGATGCTGCGCGAAGCGCTGCTGACCAGGCCGAGCATGAACTGCGAGAACTGGTTGTAGAAGTTCGCCGTCTGCCCGTTCGGGCCGAACAGCGTCGTCGCGTTGCCGTTGAAGTTGAAGTTGCCGCGCGGGTTGTCGACCTCCGGCTGCCAGTGGTCGAGGTACAGGAAGTTCCCCGTGTATCCGCCGCGGAACTCGTGGCGCCCGACGAGCTTCGTCAGGTTCGCGCTGATCGCGTAGGTGCGCTCGTCGCGGAACAGCGGCGTCCAGCCCGCGTTGTTGCCGAGCGTGCTGAACCCGGTGTTGAAGGCCGGGAATCCGGAGTAGCGCGGGTCGCTGGCGAACTGGCCGGCGGCGTTCGTGCCGGGAATGCCGAGCACGTCGAGGCCGAAGTTGCCGAGGGCGAAGTCGCTGCCCGCGACCTCCTGGTCCTGGCGCGAGAACCCGAACGTGCTGTCGAGCACCATCGTCGGGCTGAGCGTCCAGGTGTGGCCGACCGTGGCCTGCTTGACGTTCGTGTCGCCTTCGCCGGCGCCATCGACGCCGAGATAGAACAGGTTCGCGACGGTGGCGTCCATCTGGCTGTACTTGCCCCAGATCTGGTGCGCCGACGTGCGGTTCCAGTTCAGCTTGACGTCGAAGTTGTTGCGGTCGACCTTCGAGGCGGCGTCGCGCACGAAGTTGCGCGTGTTGCCCGGCAGGTTCGGCAGCGGGTAGCTGTTGAGGATCTCCTGCGCGATCGGGCTCAGGCGGTTCTGCGGGATCACGTTGCCCGGGAACGCCTGGCGGCCCGTGCCGTCCGGGTTGCCCGTCAGCGGATCGTAGATCGTCTGCAGCGTGCCGTCCGTGTTGACGGCGCCGCTGAAGTCTCCCGCCCGCATCGCCGGGGTCGGCACGTCATAGAAGATCTGGCTCGTGTTCCGATCGAAGTAGCCCTCGTACGACCCGAAGAAGAACAGCTTGTTCCGCCGGATCGGGCCGCCGAGCGTGCCGCCGAAGATGTTGCGGTCGATCGGCGTCTTCCGCGTCGCGAAGTACGGCCGGGCGTTCAGCGCGTCGTTGTTGAAGAACTCGAACGCGGATCCCCGGAAGTCGTTGGTGCCCGACTTCGTGATGACCGTGATCGCGGCGCCGCCGGCCATGCCGGACTCGGCGTCGAAGTTGCTGGTGCTGATGTTGACCGTGTCGATCGTCTCCGCGGGCGCCACGTACATGACGTGGTGCGGCAGCCACAGGTTGACGTTCGTCGCGCCGTCCGACTTCGTGTTGTTCGAGTTCGGGTTCTGGCCGTTGACGAACGTGCGGAGCGATCGCGCCGGCGTGTCCGTCAGCGCGTTCTGATACTGCGTGGGCGTCGCGCCCGGCACCAGGTTCATCAGGCTCTGGTAGTTCCGGTACTGCGCCAGCGGCAGGTTCTCGATTTCCTCCGACCGCAGCTGCGTCGAGACGTCCGCCCTGTCGGTCTGGAGCAGCCGCGCCTCGGACTGCACCGTGATCGTCTCGGTGAGGGCGCCGACCGAGAGTTCCACGTCGACGCGGCTGACCGTGCCGACGCTCACCGGCACGCCCGTCCTGTTGAACTCACGGAAGCCCTGGAGCGAGACCTTCACGTCGTACGCGCCGGGCAGCACGTTCGTGAAGCTGTACGTGCCCGTCTCGTTGCTGACCGTCGTCCGCTCCAGCCCTGTCTGCGTGTTGACGATCGAAACCGTCGCGCCCGGGATCGCCAGGCCGGACTCGTCCGTCACCACGCCGGTGATGGAACCGTATAACTGCTGTGCGTATCCTGATGCGGGCAGCGCGGCTGCGAGACACAGCGCACCGAACGCGGCCAGGATCCTCCTCTTCCACTCCGTCACGAGTCACCTCCACCGGGCCCGCCCGGAAGGACTGCGCGCCCGAGGTTGATGGGGTCCGCCGCCTCTCCCTGCAACTGCTGTGGCGCCGATCGCGGCACCTGGACAGACAGCGGACGTTCGACCCGTGTTTGAGCAATCGCCCTGCCGGATCGA
>CAYUPN010000194.1:0-5037 GCA_964446605.1 uncultured Bifidobacteriaceae bacterium
CCTTGTAGGGGCCGAGCGCGCTGTTGAACTCCACGCGGAACCCGCGGTTGATGTGCACCCGGTTGTGGTCGTCCTGCCAGGGCACCCGGAAGATGATCTGGCGCTCGGGCTCGCAGATGCGCTCGATCGCGCGGTGCTCGCGCAGCTCGGGGTGCTTGACCAGCACCGGGCCGAGCGAGTTGAGCACTTCGTAGACAGCCTGGTGGAACTCCGTCTCCGCGGGGTTGCGGCGGACGACGTTCTCGTACAGAGCGTTCAGATCCGGATCGACGCGCAGCAGCATGCTTCTCCTTCGACCTCCACGCACGCGGCCGGCGTACGGGCGGCAGGCGCGTGCGGGCACCCGCACGATGCAAACCGGAAGCTGGGTGGAGTCCGAGGTATCCGGGGCCGCCTGGCGCGAGACGCTGAACTGGCCGGATCTTCACGATACCACCGACGGGAGGCGGCATCTCACACGATGTTTTCATGACCTCCATGACGCCAGGAGCTCGAATGGCGCCCGGGCCCGGATCCGGCGTGCCGTGCGGCGTGTGGGCCTTCCGGCCCTCTCAATTCGCGGCCGCTGCCGCCGGCTCGATGGCCACGCCGTCCTCCACCTGGTCGCTCGGGAAGACCACCACGCGCTCGCCGGGTGCCAGGCCGGCCAGCACCTGCGCCGCCGTGTCGCTGCGCTGCCCGACCTCAATCGCCCTCCGCACCGCCGTCCCTCCCTCGGCCACGAACACGGCCCAACCGCTGCCGTCGCGGACCAGGCTGCCGACGGGCACGGTCACGGCATCGTCGGTGGACCAGACCACCACCCGGACCTCCACCCGGTAGCGGTCCCCGAGCTGCGCGAACGCGGCGGCCGAGTCGTCGAAATCGATGATCACGTTGACCCGCTGCTCCTCGACCCCGAGCGCCGAGACCTTCGTGAATCCGGCCGGCTCGACCAGTCGCACGCGCCCGCGCAGCTCCGCGCCGCCACCCCAGCGGACGATGTAGACGCGGTGGCCGGGCTGGATGCGGACCGCATCGGTCGAGAGGAAGTCGGCGACGATCTCGAGCCTGGACACGTCGCCGACCTCGAGCAGGGGTTCCCCCTGAGGCACGATGGCTTCGCGCTCGCGGAGCCGCCGCAGGACCACGCCATCGATCGGGGATCGGATCTCGATGGGCGTGGCGGTGTCGCGCAGCGGCTGCATGAGGCCGGCGCGCGCCATCTGCAACTCGGCGTGTGCCGCCCGCACTCCGGCCTCCGCCGCTTCCAGCGCCGTCTCGAGCGTGCTGACGGCGAGCTGGTCGGCCTCGAGCCGCGCCGGGGGCAGTGCGCCGCCTTCGACGAGCCGCTCGGTTCGTGTCAGGTCGCGCCGCGCCTGCGCCAGCTCCGCGCCGACGCGCTGCTGCTCGGCGCGTGCCCGGTTCAAGGCCGCCTCCGCGGCGGACACGCGCGCCTGCAGCTCGGCGCGCGTCCGCGCGTCGAGCAGGTCCGGCAGAGTGGGCAGGAAGGTCGCGAGCACGGTCTCGCCGGCGGACACCGGGTCCCCGGGTTCGAGCTCGATGCGCAGCACGCGCCCCGACAGCGGCGCCGGGATCACGTAGCGTTGGCGCACGCGCGTCTCGCCATCCTCCTCCAGCGTGACCTCCAGCGGACCGCGCGACACCGCGGCGACGTCGACGGGAACCGGCGACGGCCGCAGCGCGAGCACGACCAGCACCACGAGTACTGCCGTGGCGGCAGCGAGGACGAGGCGCCGGCGGTTCGACGCGCGTGAACGGGACTTTGCCATCGTCTATTCCCGGGTCTTGAGCACCTCGACGAGGTCGAGCCGATCCAGCCGGCGCCGCACGATCAGCCCCGAGACGAGCGCCGAGGCCAGCGTCGCCACGACCGCGAACGCGTACGTCCGCGGCGCGATGACGACGGGGAAGCGATACAGCTCCGTCTCGAACGCGGCGACGACGCCGGTGGCGAGCCCGTAGCCGGCGAGCAGTCCGACGGGGATCCCGGCCGCGACGACGACGCCGAGCTCGCCCAGCAGGATGGCCGAAATCTCCGCGCGCGTGAAGCCGAGCACGCGCAGGCTCGCCAGCTCGCGGCTGCGCTCGGAGAGCGAGATGCGCGCGGCGTTGTAGATGACGCCGAACGCGATGATGCCCGAGAACAGCACGTTGAAGAAGATCATGATCCCCATCGTCTCGCTCATCGTCTTGTTGAAGGCGTCGATGGCGGCGCGCTTCAGCGACACGCCGGCCACGATCGGGGTCGCCTTCAGCCGGGTGTACAGCGCCGGTTCCTGCGCGCGGTCGACCAGCAGGTACCCGCCGGACAGCGCGCCGGCATCGAGCGTGAGCCGGTGGAGCGCGCCGATCGTCATGTAGGCCGACAGGCCAAGGTAATCGTCGACGATCGAGGCGATGCGGACGCGAGCCGTGCGGCGCCGTCCCTCGAGCACGTCGACCTCGATCCACCCGCCCGCTCCGACGTGCAGCACGTCCGCCAGCGCGCGCGAGATCACGAGCCCTTCCGGCGGCAGCGTGACCACGCGACCCGATGCGTCCACGATGCGCTGCAGCGACGGCGCCGGCTCGAGCCCGAGGATCGACAGCTGACGCTCGCGGTGTCCGGCCCGCAGCCGGACCGGGACCGCGCGCATCGGCTCGACCCGGAGGACGCCCGGGAGCCGCTGCAGCTCGAAGAGCGCGGCGCGCGCGCGCGGTTCCACGAACGTCACGGTGACGTCCTGTCGCTGGACCACGCTGAACTGCACGCGCATCAACTCGTCGATCGCGTCGAGGAAGAACATGCCCAGCACGAGGATCGCCGTCGACAGCGCGATGCCGGCGATCGACGTGAGCCCCCGGACCGGCTGCCGTTCCATGTTCCGGAGGACCATCCGCGCCGCCGGTCCGATCGCCGCGCCGAGCCCGATGCGCTCGACCAGGCTGGCGTGATGGCGCGCCGGCGGTTCCGGGCGCATCGCCTCGGCCGGGGGCAGGCGGACCGCGCGACGCACCGCGCCGAGCGCGCCGAGCACCCCGGTCCCGAGGCCGACCGCGGCTGCCACGAGCAGGACCCACCCGGGCGCGCGGAACAGCAGGACCGGGAACCGGAAGAACTCGTTGTAGAGCCCGGTCATCGCGGTGCCCATCCACAGCCCGCCGGCGATGCCGGCGGCCGCCCCGACTGCGCCGACCAGGGCGCTCCACGCGACGTAGTGCCAGCCGATCTCGCGGTTCGTGTAGCCGAGCGCCTTCAGCGCCGCGATCTGCTCGCGCTGCATCGACACGATGCGGGTGAGCACGACGTTGATCAGGAACGAGGCGATCAGCATGAAGACGACCGGCACGATCAGACCGAAGCCGCGCAGCTGCGCCAGCTCGTTGCTGACGGACCAGTTCGAGATCTGCAGCGCGCGCGGGATCGCGCCGAGCCCGCCGTACGGCTCGAGGATCGCGTCGAGCGCGGCGATGACCGCCGGCTCGCTGGCGCCCGGCTCGAGGGCGAGCGCGACGTCGTTGAACCCGCCCTCCATGTCGAATGCGGCCCCGAGCGCCTGGCGCTCCATCCAGAGGATGCCGAAGCGGCTGGCATCCGGAATGAGCTCGCCCGGCTGCACGGCGTACACGTACTCCGGCGAGAGCGCGATGCCGACGATGCGCAGCGTGCGCCGCCGGCCGTTGATGACGGCGCGCACGGTGTCGCCGGGCCGCAGGTCGTGCGCGAGGGCGAACGCCTCGCTGGCGAGCACCTCGTCGGGCCGGTTCGGCTCGAGATAGCGGCCGTGCCGGAGGAACAGATCGTTCAGCATCGGCCGCCGCGGCACGGGAATCGAGACCAGCCGGCCGGTTGCCGGCTCGAGCAGCCCCTCGACGTCGAGCGTGACGTCGGCGACGATGCGCGTCTCGATGGCGGCGACGCCGGGAATCTCCGCGATGCGATCGCGCAGCGAGAGCGGCGCGCGGACGAGCGACGCGAAGACGTCGGCGAACCGGTACCGCTCGTAATAGGCCTGCTGCGTCAGCTGGAGCGACGCGAAGGTCGCGATGTAGGCGACGAGCATCGCGAGACCGGCCGCCATGACGGCGGCGATGGCCGCCGCCTGTCCCTTCAGCCGCCACAGGTCGCGCAGCAGCTTGCGGTCGAGCGCGCGCAGCCCCATCACCACACCAGCTCCCGCGGGGCGCGTCGTTCGGTGTTGACCTTCGTCGAGACGACCCGTCCGTCGGCGAGCGAGACGACGCGGTCCGCCATCGCCGCGACCGCGGCGTTGTGCGTGATGACCGCCGTCGTCGTCCCGAGCTCGCGGTTGACGCGATCGATCGCCTCCAGCACGAGAATGCCCGTCGCGATGTCGAGCGCGCCGGTCGGCTCGTCGCAGAGCAGCACGTCCGGGCGCTTGGCGATGGCCCGCGCGATCGCCACCCGCTGCTGCTCGCCGCCCGAGAGCTGCGACGGAAAGTGGTCGAGGCGCGCGTTCAGCCCGACCAGATCGAGCGCCTCATCCGGCGTCATCGGGTCGGGGGCGATGTCGGTGACGAGCGCGACGTTCTCGCGTGCGGTCAGGCTGGGGATGAGATTGTAGAACTGGAAGACGAAGCCGACGTGGTCGCGCCGGTACTGCGTCAGCTCGCGCTCGTCGGCGTCGGTGAGGTCGCGGTCGCGGTAGCGGACCCGCCCCGACGTGGGCACGTCGAGCCCGCCGAGAATGTTGAGGAGCGTCGACTTGCCGCTGCCCGAGGGGCCGAGGAGGACGAGGAACTCCGATTCGAAGAGATCGAGATCAACGCCGGCGAGGGCCCGGACCTCGACCTCGCCCATCTGGTAGACCTTGGTCAGTCCCACGGCGCTGAACACGACCGGCCGGGCGCCGCCGGGTGCCGGACTCGTCATCGCGTGCCGAGTGTATCAGCGCCCACGACCGCCGCTTGCGCCTGCCGGCATCCAATGGTAGAAGCGACTGAAGGGGCCTGGATCGCCCGGGCAAGGAGGAAGCGTTGCTGCGCGCCCGCGACCACGTGCCGCATTTCACGATCACCGCGCTCGACGGAACG
>CAYUPN010000195.1:0-4971 GCA_964446605.1 uncultured Bifidobacteriaceae bacterium
CAAGGCCGATCCGAAGGACAACGTCCTGAAGAACGCGCCGCACACCGCCGCGATGGTCACCGACGACGAGTGGACGCACCCGTACTCGCGGCGGAAGGCCGCCTACCCGCTCGGATGGGTGGCGGCGCACAAGGTGTGGCCGGCGGTCGCGCGGATCGACAACCCGTACGGCGACCGCAACCTGTTCTGCGTCTGCCCGCCTGTCGAAGAGTTCGCGATGTGAGAACGGGCGGCCGCGAGGTCGCCCGTCAGAACGTGTGTGCGGCCGCGAGGCCGCCCGTCAGAACGCGTGTGCGGCCGGGAGGCCGCCCGTCAAGAAGCGGCGCGGCCGGGCCGCGCCGCGCCGCCGAGGACCGGGGTGAGAGGCCGCGCGCCGGGCGTCAGCGGCCGACCAGCACCTTCACCGCGACCGAGAACCCGCCCAGATCGGATTCCCCGAACGCCGCGGCGATGCCGGGTGCCCCGACGGCGTCGGGCACGGCGGCATAGCGCACCTCGCCCGCGAGGAAGAACCAGCGGCTCACGGCATACTCCGCGCCGGCGACGGCGTGGTAGCTGGTGAACCGTTCGTCGACGTTCTCGTCCGGGTCGGCGAAGTCCGACGTCTCCTGGAACTTCAGCGACCCGATCCCGCCGCCGACGTAGGGAACGGTCCGCGCGCCGCGGGAGAAGCGGTAGCCGGCCGTGACGACCAGCGGCGTCATGGTGATGCGGTTCGGAATGCCGAGCCGGAACACCTCGCCGTCGAACACGAACGCGCGCTCGCCGGTGTCCTCGAAGCGCTGCAGGCCGACGTCCACGAATATCGGTCCGATGTGCACCTGCCCGCCGCCGCCGAAGAACGGGGCGGCGTTGCGGTCGAGAATCGCGTCGAAGCTGTCCGACGCGCGGAACCACTGATAGGAGAGATCGCCGTACCCGCGGAAGCCGAAGCGCGGCGTGCCGGACCCCTCGTGCGGCGGGGGCGCCGCGTACGGCGCCTGTTCCTGCGGCCGGTCCGGTACGGGCGGGCCGGAGACCATCTCGACGTGGCCTTCGAAGACGTAGCCGATCGCGCCGCCCGGACCGGCGTGGGCTTCGGGCACGAGCACCTCGAGCCACTGCGCGTCGCGCGACAGCGCTTCGAGCTCCACGCCCTGCGGCAGCGTCGCGATGACCCGGCTGGGGTTCCGCGACCAGACGAGCGTCTGCTCGCGGTTCGTGCGCACGATCGTCGGCTCTGCGCGCCGTGTGGCACCGGGAGGCGACTGGGTCTGCGCGAGCGTCGTGCCGGGAGCGGCCAGGATGGCGGCGAACGCCGCCGCCAGCAGCAGCCGGCCGGGCCGGGTGAGGGCTGACGGAGCGGACACGCGTGCGGGTCCGGTGGTCCGGGCGATGACGGCGGGCGGCATCAGCGGCTCAGCCCCAGGCCGCGCAGGGTCGCCCGCGGATCGATGATGCCGTGGCCGTACTCGTCATCGCGGCCGGCGGGGCCCGCGTCGACGGCGAAGCGCTTCAGCGCGGCTTCGACCGCCCGCGGGTCCGTGATGCCCTGGTCGATCAGCAGCGCCGCCAGCGCGGCGACGTGCGGAGTGGCCATCGAGGTGCCCTGGAAGAACATGTAGCTGAACTCGTTGAATCGCCCGAGGAGCACGGCGTCCGGATCCAGCGTCTGCTGCAGCACGCCGTCGGCATAGCCGTCGTTGGTCAGATCCGCCTCGAGGTCGCCCCCGGGCGCGGCGAGCTCGACGTAGTCGTTGACGTTCGAATACGGCGCCCGCTGCCGGTTCGCATCCACCGCGGCAACCGCGATGGCGCCGTCGATGTCCTTCGCGTACGCGCCCGGAAAGCTCGGCGGACTGCCTCGCTTGCCTTCGTTGCCCGCGGCGATGACCACGACCGCGCCCTTGCCGACCGCGTACTCGATCGCCTCGCGCTCCGCCGTGCTGCCGCCCTCGCCACCGACACTCAGGTTGATGACCTTCGCCCCGTTGTCGGCCGCGAAGCGGACGGCCTGCGCGAGGGTGGCCGACGTGCCAACGTTCGGCGCGCCGAGCGCGATGTCCCAGTCGCCGGACAGCGCCTTGATCGGCATGATGCTGACGTTGAACGCGATGCCCGCCGTGCCGGTGTTGTTGTTCGTCGTCTGTGCGATCGTGCCGGTGACGTGCGTCCCGTGCCCGTCCAGATCGATCGGCTCGGTGTCTTCCCAGATGAAGTCGAACCCGGGCACGAACGTGGTCCCGGCCAGATCCGGCGCCTGGGCGACGGCGCCGAGCGTCCGGTAGGCGACCCCCGAGTCGATGACCGCGACGATCACGCTGCTGGCCGCGCCGGGATTGATGTCCCACGCGCGCTCGAGACCGAGCGTGTGCAGGTTCCACTGCAGCTCGTAGAACGGGTCGTTCGGCGTGAAGAGCGGGTAGCGCAGCGCCGCCGGCTCCGCATAGACGACGCCGGGCGTGGCGGCGGCGCGCAGCGCGGCCTCGTGCGGCGACACCCCGTCCTCGAGCCGCACGACGAGGAAGTCGGCGTGCGGGACCCGTCGCGCCGAGTTGCCGCCGGCGCCGGCGATGATCGCGGCCGCATGCCGCTCGGCGACGCCGTCGGCCAGCTTGACGATGATTGCTCCGGGGGCGGCGCCCTGCACCCGCGGGCGCGGAACCGCGGCGCCCGCGCGCGGATCATCGTGCGCAATCGCAACCGTGCTGGCGCCCGAGAGCAGCGTCAGCTTGGCGTTGGTGGCCGCGGTGCGTTCGACGGGGGAGAGGAGGAGGACGAGCGCCAGCGCCAGGGCGGCGGGCGCGAGACGGAAAAAAACCTTCATTGAGCACGCTCCAGCGGCCTGCCGCCCGGAGAGCATCGCACGGGGCAGGCGGCTGAGCCCGTTACAGCCTGCCAGCGCGGCCCGGTGTGGTCAAGCCTGCACTTGCCCGGACTTCACGCCTCCGCACGGGCATGCACGCGCGCGCGGAACTCCTCCAGCAACCGGGCCGTCACCGGGCCGGGACGTCCATCGCCGATGGGCGCCTCGTCGACCTGCACGATCGGGACGATCTCGCGCGTCGTGCTGGTCAGGAAGGCTTCGTCGGTGCCCAGCAGCCCGTCGACGTCGAGATCGTTCTCGGTCGCTGGGATGCCCAGCTCCAGACACAACTCCAGCACGAAGGCCCGGGTGATGCCGGGCAGCAGCCCCGCATCGATCGGCGGGGTGCTGACCACGCCGCCGCGGATGACGAAAAGGTTCGACTGGCTGCATTCGGCGATGCGGCCGGTGTGGTTGCGCATCACCGCCTCGAAGGCGCCGCGGGCGATCGCCTGCTGCATCGCCAGCGCATTGTTGAGCAGGTTGTTGGACTTGATGAGGGGATTCAGCGCCGCCGGCCGGTTCCGCTCGACGTCGACGAGCGCGACCCGTACCCCGCGCTCGTACGCGTCGGCCGGCGGCGGCTTGTGGGGCCGCGCGATGACGACCACCGTCGGTGCGGGGCAGGACGCCGGGTCGTAGGTGATCTCGCCGACGCCGCGTGTGACCAGCAGCCGCACGTACGCCTCCGGAGTGCCGTCCCGCCAGGGCAGGAAGCCGGCGGCCCGGAGCGTGGCATCGATGGCGCCGGCCAGTACCGCGTCCGGTGGCACCTCCAGCGCAATCATCGCGGCCGAGCGCCGCAGCCGCGCGAGATGCCGGTCGAGCAGGAACGGACGGCCGCCGTACGTGCAGCAGACCTCGTAGACCCCCTCGCCGAACAGGAAACCGTGATCGAGAACCGGAACCACCGCATCGGCTTCGGAGACGATGCGGCCGTTGACGTAGACCGCGCCAGTCATTCCCCAGCATCTTAACAGCCGGACCGGGTGTCGTGCGCGCCGCAATGCTAGACTGCGTCGGGATCGGCAGGGCACGCGATGCGGATACTGAACAGCACGCAGATGCGCGAAGCGGACCGGCGGACGATCGGCGAGATCGGCATCCCGTCCGCCGTGCTGATGGAGAACGCCGGACGCCAGGTGGTCGCGGCGATGGAGGCGATGTTCGACGACCTCGAGTCGCTCCACGTCGCGGTGCTCTGCGGCCGCGGCAGCAACGGCGGCGATGGCTTCGTGGTCGCCCGCACGCTGGGGCAGCACGGCGTGTCGGTGTCCACGTTCCTGGTGGGCTCCGCCGACGAAGTCGCCGGTGACGCGCGCGTGAATCTCGACGTGCTCCTCCGGCTGGGGTACCCCGTCGTCGAGATTCGCGATGCCGCGGCGTGGGAGCTGCACGGCACGGAGGTGCGCCGCGCCGACATCCTCGTCGACGCGCTCTTCGGCACGGGCCTGCGCGCGCCGCTCTCGGGACTGTTCGAGACGATTGCCGCCGACATCAACGCCAGCGATCTCGTGGTGGTCTCGATCGATCTGCCGTCGGGCCTGTCGGCCGACACGCCGGAACCGATCGGGCCCTGCATCGACGCGACGCTCACGGTGACGCTGGGCACGCCGAAGCTGCCGCTGGTGCTGCCGCCCGGCGAGGCGCACTGCGGGGACGTCGTCATCGCCGACATCGGGCTGCCGGACGCGGTGATCGAAAGCGTCGAGGGGCCCTACATCGAGCTGCTCACGCGTCCCGCGATGCGCGCGCTCGTCGAGCCGCGGCCGGCCGACTCGCACAAGGGGGACTACGGGCACGTGTTCGTCGCCGCCGGCGGTCCCGGCCGGACGGGCGCGGCGCACCTGGCGGCGATGGGGGCGCTCCGGTCGGGCGCCGGGCTGATCACGATCGCGACCCCGCGCTCGTGCCAGCCGATTCTGGCGGCGATGGCGCCCGAGTACATGACCGAGGCGCTTCCCGAGTCGGGCGACGGGCTCGCGCCGGACGCCCTGGAGCTGCTGCTGGCCCGCCCGGCGGACGTGATCGTCGCAGGTCCCGGCCTCGGGACCGGCGCGGGCACCGTGGCCGTCGTGCGTGGGCTGCTCGAGCGAGCCGGCGTGCCGCTGGTGCTCGATGCCGAC
>CAYUPN010000196.1:0-4887 GCA_964446605.1 uncultured Bifidobacteriaceae bacterium
GCGTGCGGATCTCCGAGCCGATCCGGTCCTTGAGCGGCGTGATGATCTTGCCGCGTGCCGTGTAGTCCTCGGGGTTGGCCGTGAACGCCATCATCAGATCGAGGCGGAGCCGCACGGGGTAGCCCTTGATCTGCACGTCCCCTTCCTGAAGGATGTTGAACAGACCGACCTGGATCTTGCCGGCGAGATCCGGCAGCTCGTTGATCGCGAAGATGCCCCGGTTCGCCCGCGGGAGCAGCCCGTAGTGCATCGTCAGCTCGTCGCCGAGCTCCCGTCCGCCGCGCGCCGCCTTGATCGGATCGACGTCGCCGATGAGATCGGCGATCGTGACGTCGGGCGTCGCGAGCTTCTCGACGTAGCGCGCGTCCCGCGGGAGCCACGCGATCGGCACGTCGTCGCCGAGCGCGGCAATCTGCTGCCGGCAGGACGCGCAGAGCGGGTGGAACGGGTCGTCGCGCAGCTCGCACCCGGCGATGTACGGCAGGTGCTCGTCCAGCAGCGCCGTCAGGCTCCGCAGCAGGCGCGTCTTCGCCTGGCCGCGCAGCCCCAGCAGGATGAAGTTGTGCTTCGAGAGCAGCGCATTGACGACCTGCGGGATCACCGAGTCGTCGTAGCCGACGAGTCCGGGAAACAGCGGGCCTCCCGTGCGCAGGTGGGCGATCAGGTTGGCGCGGACCTCGTCCTTGACGCTCGCATGATGCGTGAGCTCGCCGGACTCGACCGCGCGCCGCAGGCCGCCGAGCGTGGACGGAAGGGAACGGATGGCCATGCCTGGATTGTACTCCCCGTTGCGCCGCACGCGCGGCGACGGACGATGGCCAGGAGGGGCCACGCGCGCGGCGTGCAAGCTCATCGGCTGCGCGTTCGTTGGATAATGGCCGCGCCGTGTCGAGTCCGTTGTCGTCGAGCCTGTCGCCTGCGCGCCGCAGCCCAGACCGTCCGCTGATCCTCGCGCATCGCGGCGGACGCGCGCTGGGCCCCGAGAACACGATTCCGGCGTTCGATCTCGGACTCGCGGCCGGGGCCGACGGGCTCGAGCTCGACGTGCATGTCTCGGCCGACGATGTGGCGGTCGTGTGCCACGACGCGACGCTGGACCGGACGACCGATGCGAGTGGCCCCGTGGCGGCCCGCACGGCGCCCGAGCTGGCTGAACTCGACGCCACGCGGCGGTACGGCGTCGAGCTGGAGCATGTCTGGTCGGGCCCGCGCGCGGGCGTCCCGACGCTCGAGGAGGTGCTGCGGCGGTATCCGGCCGCGCCGATCGTGATCGAGATGAAGGCCCCGTCGCGGCGCGCCGCGGAGGCGGTCGTGCGCGCGGTGCGCGCCGCCGGCGCAGCGGATCGCGTGTGCGTGGGATCGTTCAGCCGCGACGCCGTGCGCGCGGTGCGCGCGCTCGCGCCGGAGATCCCGACGAGCGCCTCGCAGCCCGAGACGCGCTGGGCGCTCTACGCATCGTGGATCGGACTGGCGCCGCGGCGGCCGCCGTACCGGGCATTCCAGGTGCCGGAGCGCGCGGGCGGGCACGTCGTCGTGTCTCCGCGGTTCCTGCGGGCCGTGCATCGCGCGAACCTGGCGCTGCAGGTCTGGACCGTCAACGATCCCGGCGACATGCGGCGGCTGCTCGACTGGGGCGTGGACGGGCTCATCACCGACTGCCCCGACGTGGGCGTCCGCGTGCGCGACGCGTGGGTCGCGGCGCGCTGCTCGCACGCCGGCTGAAACACCGGGCCGGTCATGGGTTTCGGATGCAACCACCGTCCATCGATGACATCCGCACGGCGCGCGAGCACGTCTACGCCGCGATGCGCCCGTCGCCGCTGCTGCGGCACCCGCTGCTCGACGCCCGGATTGGCGCCGAGGTCTGGGTCAAGCACGAGAACCACAACCCGACCGGCGCGTTCAAGGTGCGCGGCGGGCTGACGCTCGTCGCGCGGCTCTCCGACGCCGATCGCCGGCGGGGCGTCATCTCGGCGACCACCGGCAACCACGGGCAGTCGATCGCGTTCGCCGCCGCACGCGCCGGCGTGCCCTGCACGCTCGTCGTGCCGGAGCGCAACAACCCGGCGAAGAACGCGCTGATGCGCGCGTGGGGAGCGACGCTGATCGAGCACGGGCGCGACTTCGACGAAGCCCGTGAGCTGGTGGAGCGGCTGTGCGTCGAGCGCGGGCTGCGCTACGTCCATTCCGCCAACGAGCCCGACCTGATTGCCGGCGTCGCGACGTACGCGCTGGAGATCGCCGAGGCGCTCGAAGGGGTCGATACGGTCTTCGTGCCCGTCGGCGGCGGCAGCGGGGCGGCGGGACTCGTGCTCGTGCGGGACGCGCTGGGGCTGCCGGCGAAGATCGTCGCCGTCGGCGCGGAGCGTGCCGACGCCGTCGCGCGCGCCTGGCGCACCGGGGATCGCACCCCCTCGGCGTCCGCCGACACGTTCGCCGAGGGGGTGGCGACGCGCGTCACCTTCGATCTGACGTTCGGCATCCTGCAGCGCGGACTCGAGGACTTCGTGTCGCTGAGCGAGGACGAGCTCAGGGAAGGCGTCCGCATGGCGCTGGACCTCACGCACAACCTCGCGGAAGGCGCCGGCGCCGCATCGCTCGCCGCCGCGCTTCGCTGCCGCGCGCGCCTGCAGGGACGACGAGTCGTCTGCGTCATGAGCGGCGGAAACGTCGACCTGGCCGTGCTGCGCGGGATTCTCGTGAGCACGGAGACCTGAGACCATCCGCGTGGAGCGTCAGCTCCACGTCGACACCGCGCGTCGATCGCGCGCCATGGCGTGGCGTCCCGCCGCGCTCGCGCGTGTCGATGACGGCCGCCGGGCTGACGAACCGATGAGCGTCATGCGCGTGGCGCATGGATGACCGCGCAACGGTCCAGAAGGCTGGCGAATATTCCGATAATCGAACTAGAATAGGGTGTTTGTCCTGACCACGTCCGAGAGAGCCGAATCCATGAGAAATATCGCGAGCACGCAGGACCCTGCGGTCGACGCCATCGAAACCCGCGAGTGGCAGGAGTCACTCGACTGGGTCATCCAGCGGGGGGGCGGCGTCGCCCGGGCGGCCGAACTGCTCCGGCAGCTCGAATTCCATGCCCGCCGGAGCGGTTACCGCCTGCCGTTCTCGGCCAACACGCCGTACGTCAACACCATCCCGGCGGCGGCGGAGCCGCCCTTCCCGGGCAACCAGGTGCTCGAGCGCCGCATCAAGAGCCTCGTGCGGTGGAACGCCCTGTCGATGGTCGTCCGCGCCAACAAGCTCAGTGACGGCATCGGCGGGCACATCTCGACGTACGCGTCGGCGGCCACCCTGTACGAAATCGGATTCAACCACTTCTTCCGCGGCCGCGGCGAGAGCGGGTTCGACGGCGACGTGGTCTTCTTCCAGGGACACGCGTCCCCCGGCATGTACGCCCGCGCGTTCCTCGAGGGGCGCCTGTCGCGCACGCTGCTCGAGAACTTCCGCCGCGAGGCGGCCGAGGGGGGCGGCCTGTCGTCCTACCCGCACCCGTGGCTGATGCCCGACTTCTGGGAGTACCCCACGGTCTCGATGGGCCTCGGCCCGATCATGTCGATCTATCAGGCGCGCTTCATGCGCTACCTGGACGACCGCGGCGTGAAGCCGCTCAAGGGGCGCAAGGTCTGGGCGTTCCTCGGCGACGGCGAGTGCGACGAGCCCGAGACGCTCGGCGCGATCTCGCTCGCCGCCCGCGAGAATCTCGACAACCTGATCTTCGTCATCAACTGCAACCTCCAGCGCCTCGACGGGCCGGTGCGCGGCAACAGCCAGATCATCCAGGAGCTCGAGAGCGTCTTCCGCGGCGCCGGGTGGAACGTCATCAAGTGCATCTGGGGCAGCGACTGGGATCCGCTGTTCGCCCGGGACACCGACGGCCTGCTGGTCCGCCGCCTCGGCGAGATCGTCGACGGCCAGTACCAGAAGTTCACCGTCGAGTCCGGCGCGTACATGCGCGAGCAGCTGTTCGGCAGCGACCCGCGCCTGCTCGCCCTCGTCGACGATCTCAGCGACGACGACCTGCGCGAGCTGCGGCTCGGCGGCCACGATCCGGTCAAGGTCTACGCGGCCTACAAGGCGGCCGTGGAGCATCGCGGCCAGCCGACGGTCATCCTCGCCCGCACGGTGAAGGGCTACGGCCTCGGCGAGGCGGGCGAAGGCAAGAACGTCACGCACCAGCAGAAGAAGCTCACCGAGGACGAGCTGCGCACGTTCCGCGAGCGCTTCTCGATCGACATCTCGGACGAGCAGCTGCAGACCTCGCCCTTCCTGCTCCCCCCGGACGACAGCCCGGAGATGCAGTACCTGCACGGGCGCCGGCGCGCGCTCGGCGGCTACGTGCCGGAGCGCCGGACGCTGCAGGAGCACGTCACCGCCGACCTGTCGCCCCTGTTCGAGGAGTTCTACGCCGGCACCGACGAGCGGAAGGTCTCGACGACGATGGCGTTCGTCCGGATGCTCGCGAAGATGCTCCGCGACAAGGCCATCGGCCAGCTGGTGGTGCCGATCGTCCCCGACGAGGCGCGCACGTTCGGCATGGAGGCGCTCTTCCGCCAGGTCGGCATCTACTCGCACGTCGGCCAGCTCTACGAGCCGGTCGACAGCGACACGCTCCTGTACTACAAGGAGGCGAAGGACGGGCAGATCTTCGAGGAAGGGATCACCGAGGCGGGGTCGATGTCGACGCTCATCGCGGCGGGCACGGCCTACGCGACGCACGGCATCAACACGATCCCGTTCTTCATCTACTACTCGATGTTCGGCTTCCAGCGCATCGGCGACCTGATCTGGGCCGCCGCCGACATGCGTGCCAAAGGATTCTTGATTGGTGGAACAGCCGGACGAACGACTCTCAACTGGCGCCTATTGGGG
>CAYUPN010000197.1:0-4863 GCA_964446605.1 uncultured Bifidobacteriaceae bacterium
GGGCTCGGCCGGCACGCGAAGGCGGACCGGATCGAGATCGAGTGGCCCAGCGGCAAGCGGCAGACCCTCACCGATGTGAAGGCGGGACAGCGTCTGGTGATCGAGGAGCCGAAGTAAACGGGAAGCGGGAAAACGGGAAGGCGAAGAACGCCCCCCTTCTCTCCCTGCTTGTGGCGGCGGGGCTTCAGCCCCGCCAACATGAACGACGAGCGGCACACGGGAAGTGCGAAGAACGCGGAGACTGACGATTGACCGCGTTCTTCGCAGCGGGGCTGAATGAAGCCCCGCCGCTACAGGCAATTCTCTTTTGGAGAAGCGCTCCCTCTCGCGTGCCCTGAGGCCGAGGATCTGAAGCCGGCATCTGTTCCAGCCGCCCGTAGCGGGCGGCTCTAACCGGAGCCGTTCCTTCTTTTCGGATGTCTGTAGCGGCGGGGCTTCCAGCCCCGCTTCACGGCGCGGCCGCGAGCAGGGTTCAACGAGCGGGCGCGCGGACCTGATCCGCCCGCGCGAACGGGCGCAGGCGCGGGCGGGACCTGATCAGACCTGATCCGACCCGATCAGACCTGATCAGACCTGATCGGACCTGATCCGACCCGATCAGGGCGCTATGCGGGGCGCGACCTTCACCGGGGCCTGATGGCTCATTTCCGTCCCGGTCGTCGTGACGTAGTACTTCGCGATCATGTTCGGCCGCTCCCATTCGGGCAGGGTCGACCGATCGCGCACGTAGCCGAGGAAGCTGCGCGTCACTTCCGCGAAGTGCGCCTCGTGCCCGAGGCGCAGCGCGTCGGGGACGTCGACGTGGATGTCGCCGTGGCGCTCGCCGACCGTGATCCCAGGCCAGCGGCCCTGTTCCGCCTGCACGCGCGCCTTGACGGCCTCGAGCACCGCGGCGCGGTTCTCCTCCCGGTTCGGGACGACGTAGACCTCAGTGCGGTAGTTGTCGCGCTTTGACTGCCGCACCTCGACGCGGGCCCGGGTGCCGCGGTAGACGGCGTAGTGCGTGTCCCCCGCGCCGGCCGGCGCCTCCCAGTCCCAGATCACGTTGAGCGCGGTGTGGATGCCGTTGACGGTGTAGGTGACGAACGTGTTGCAGAAGTACTCGAGCGCGCCGTCCTTCACCCGATCGCGCAGGTAGTCCGGGAATCCCTCGCTCCCCGTCACCCGCCGGAACTCCGCCTCCGGGATCATCGTCGGCCACCGGTACGCCGAAAGGACCGCGGTGTCGCGCCGGTAGTCGATCGGCCGCTCCGGGAACAGCGTCCACTGCACCAGGTCGACCAGGTGCGTGCCGATGTCGTTCAGCCCCTCGCCCTGCTGCGCGGTGTCGAAGAACCAGGCGGGCCGGATGTTCGGCGCGCCCGCCACGGTCTTCATCAGGTGGTGCACGCTCTCCATGTAGACCGCGGGCTCCTCCGGCGATCCCGTCAGCGACTCGCCGAAGACGGCCGGGTCGTTCACGAGCGCCTTCTGCACGCCGGTGGTGACCTCGAACCGCTCGGTCATGATGTCGTACGCGACGACGCCGCGCGCGTCCGCGTCGGCGAGCGCGGCCTCGAGCGCCGGCAGGTCCTCGGCGCGCAGGATCCACGGCTTGTCCGCGAGGACGTGCAGGCCGGCGGCGACGGATTGCGAAATGCGGTCGATCTTCCCGCGATTGCGGCCCGACAGGACGACGATGGTGCCGGGACGCTCGGCGAGCATGCGCGCGAGCGGATCGGGGCCGGGATGGACGCGGACCTCCCAGGCCGTCGGATTCTCCGGGCGCTCGTTGAACGATCGGATGCGCCCGAGGTGCGCGTCGAGATCCGCGCCGGGCTCCGCGTAGACGTCCACGGACGGCGAGACGTCCGCGTACATCTCCTTCTGGACGAGCCCGGCATGGAAGTGGCCGGGCTCGAGGGTCATGAACCGGAAGGGGCGCGGGGAATCCGCCCGCTGCTCACCCTGCGACGCGCAGGATCCCGCCGTCACGGCCGCGAGGACCCCCGCCAGCAGTGCTGCCGCTGTCCGCATCCTGTCCACATCTCCCGCGTGAAGGGCGCGATCAGAGATTGCCCTTCTTCATCTCCTCGAGCAGGTAGTCGCAGCCGCGCACGGCGAGCGCCATGATCGTCAGCGTCGGGTTCTGGCACGCGCCCGACACGAACGACGAGGCGTCCATGACGAAGAGATTCTTCACGTCGTGGCTCTGGAGGTACTGGTTCAGCACCGACGTCTTCGGGTCGCTGCCCATCCGCGCCGTGCCCATCTCGTGGATGCCGTAGCCGGGAATCCGGTTCTGCACCTCGTACGGCTGGACGTTCTTCGCGCCGGCGGCCTCCATCATCTCCGCGGCGGTGGCCGCCATGCTCTTGATCATGGCGCGCTCGTTCTCCCCCCACGACATCGTGATGCGCAGCACGGGGATGCCGTAGACGTCGACGACGTTCGGGTCGATGGCGAGGAAATTGTCGTAGCGCGGCAGCACCTCGCCGAAGCCGGCGAGCGAGACCGTCGTCAGCGGATCGCGCACCGCCTTCTTGTACGCCTCGCCGAACCCGGGCGCGCCGAAGCGGAAGTTCGAGCCGCCGCCGCCCTGGTACCCGAACCCGCGGATGAAGTCCTTCTCGCGCGGACCGTTCATCGTGTTCTTCATGCGGATGGCGTAGATGCCGTTCGGGCGCCGCGGCCCGCCCATCGACGGCGCCGCCGGGCCCACGGCGTCGGGGAACTCGCCGGAGGCGCCCCCCGCCACCCACAGGTGATCCATCAGGTAGTGCCCCACCACGCCGCTCGAGTTCGCCAGGCCGTTCGGGAACTGGTCATTCGCGGAGTTGAGCAGGATGCGGGCCGACTCCAGCGCCTGCGCGCACAGGCAGACCACGCGCGCGCGGACCTCGCGTACCTCGCGCGTGTTGCGGTCGATGTACATCACGCCGGTCGCCTTCGCGGTCTGCGGGTCCGTGAGGACCTTGTAGACCATCGCGTCGGTGATGAGCGTGGTGTTGCCGGTCGCGAGCGCGTCGGCGACGGTCGTGAACGCCGCGTTGAAGTACGAGTGCGTGGCGCAGCCCTGCTCGCACGGCCCGCAGTAGTGGCACGCGGCGCGGCCGTTGAGCGGGCGCGTCAGGTTGGCGACGCGTCCGATGGTCACCGTCCAGCCGAGCTTGTCCTTCACGCGCGTGCGGAGCTGCATCTCGGCGCAGCTCATCGGCATCGCCGGCTGGAACACGCTGTCCGGCAGCTCCGGGACGTTCTCGGCCTGTCCCGAGATGCCGACGTACCGCTCGACGATCTCGTAGTACTTGACCAGGTCCTCGTAGTTCAGCGGCCAGTCCTCGCCGTAGCCGTCGAACGACTTCCCTTTCAGGTCCTGCTGGCTGAAGCGGTAGCTCTGGCGGCCCCAGACGTTCGTCCGGCCTCCGACGACCCGCATGCGCCCCTGCCAGCTGAACGGCTTGTCATCGGGCGTCGTGTAGGGCTCTTCGAGGTCGTTGGCGAACCACTGATAGTTCCATTCGCGGCAGGCGTAGCAGTCGCGCTGCCGGGGGCGGGTGCGCCGGATCCAGTCGGAGGCGCGATTGCGGTATTTCAGGTCGTACGCGGGGACGTGCTCCGAGAAGTTCGCGTCATTCTGGGGCTTGCCCGCTTCGAGGAGGGCCACCTTGAGGCCGGCCTCGGAAAGCTGCTTGGCCGCCCAGCCGCCGGAGGCGCCCGAGCCGACCACGATCGCGTCGTACGTCGTCTGCTGCAAGGGAGGTGTCCTCACTCACGTCACGGGCGGACGCGTGCGCGCCGCCCGCAGTCATGGTTCGCCGGCGCCCGCGCGCCGCGGCGCGCGGGCAGGAGACGCGTGTGCGATCAGCCGGTGCGGTGGCCGTCGGTGTGCGTGCAGCCGGGCAGCTCGGCGTGGAAGACGTTGCCGGTCCACCCCAGCTCGCGCATGCCGGGCTCGGACGAGTAGTAGGCGTCCGAGATCCAGCCCTTCAGCGTCTCGAAGTGGTCGCGGATCGTCGTCTTGTCCTGGCCGCGGCCGCGCTCCGCCGTCGACGCGTGCCGGAGCAGGGCGTCCTGTTCGGCGGCCGCGAGGCTCTTCCAGGCCTTGCCGTGCCGCTCGATCGCGAGCATGTCGAAGGCGCCGAGGGCGCTCAGGAACGTGCGCTGCGAGCCGGCCGATTCGACGGCCAGGAGCTGGTCGAGGAACGGCGCGACCTTCGCCGTCGTGGAGCCCGGCACGATCGCGTCGGCGAGGACGGTCAGGGTCTCGAGCTGATGCCCGTCGAGGAATTCGGGCGTGTACGGGGCCGCCGCGGCGCGCTCCTGCGCCTGCGCGATGCCGGCCGCCGTGTGCCGGTGGACCGGATGGGTCTCGGCGTCGAGGACGGCCGGCAGCGCGAGCGTCGCGCCGACGCCGCCGAGCAGCGTCTGCAGCACCGTACGCCGCGCGACGCCCTCCGGACCCGCCCCCTCGGCGTCGGGCCGGGGCGGAACGGAACGCTCAATTCGTTCGGAACTCATACTCGGCGGAGTGTAACACGAGTGGTCGGACCGGCTGGGCCTCGGGCCTTCGGCGGGCTTTGGACTTTGGGCCTTGGGCCTTCGGCGGGCTTTGGACTTTGGGCCTTGGGCCTTGGGGCTTGTCTGGGGGGACGGGCGTACGGCCTCGCCCGGTGGGCGTTCGCGGTCACGCTGCCTTGGTGTCTGCACGCTCAGCGGTCGGACGGCATGGTGACCGGGATTCGTGTGACAGCGAAGGTCGCCAGGGTTAGCCCTGATGCCGCCGCGCATCCCGAACAGCCCAAAGCCCAAGGCCCAAAGCCCGCCCAAGGCCCAAGGCCCAAGGCCCAAAGCCGGCGAAGCCCACAGGCCAAAGAGCCCAAA
>CAYUPN010000198.1:0-4859 GCA_964446605.1 uncultured Bifidobacteriaceae bacterium
AGCCCAAGGCCGGCCGAAGGCCCAAGGTCCAGAGCCCAAGGCCCGCCGAAGGCCCAGGGTCCAGAGCCCAAGGCCCAGGCGGCTACCTCAGCCATTTGTTGACCTCTCGAACCACTGTGAAATCACGGCTCCGGAGTTGACGGACCACATTTCAGTGAAGTGAAACGTTTAGGCCGAAAATTCAGCAATTTCTCGTGGATTGCGCCGGGCGGCGGTCACTTGACAGACCACTCGGACGGGCGTATAAGGCCCTTCTATTGTTCAAGTGGTGAACTAAGGTGTGCACGCCGCAGCAAGGAGAGGGGTCCATGGTCCTGGCAGGAAGGGTTCGCGCGATTGCCGGCGCGGCCGCGCTCGGAATGGCGTTGATATTGGGGGCCGCACCGGCGGCCGCACAGACAACGAGTGCTTCAGTGTCGGGGACGGTGCAGGACGGGCAGGGAGGCATTCTGCCCGGCGCCACCGTCACGCTCACCAGTCTCACGCAGGGCAACGTGCTGACCGCCGTCACGGATGGCACAGGGCGCTTCGTCTTCCCCGTCGTCCGGCCCGACACCTACTCGCTCCGCGTCACCCTCTCGGGGTTCAAGACGCTGGAGCGCTCCAACGTCGTCGTCAGCGCCGCCGACCGGCTCTCGACCGGCCTGCTGACGCTCGACGTCGGCGAGATCACCGAGGAAATCCGTGTCACCAGCCGCGTCAGCGAGGTGCAGACGACGAGCGGTGAGCGGTCGTTCACGCTGGAGAGCGAGGCGCTGCGCAACATCGCCAACGACGGACGATCCCTCTTCTCGTTCGCCACGCTCGTTCCCGGCATCCTTCAGCAGGGCACGGCCGGCAGCGCGCCGCAGGCGGCCGACGGGTTCACCGTCAACGGCCAGCGCCAGAACTCGAACAACGTCACGATCGACGGCGTCGCGAACATCGACACCGGCAACAACGGCGGCAACATGGCGAGCACCAACATCGACGCCGTCGCCGAGTTCAAGGTCCTGACGAACGCCTATCAGGCCGAATACGGGCGCGCCGTGGGCGGCCAGGTGCAGGTCGTCACCAAGAGCGGCACGCAGGAGTTCCACGGCTCCGGCTACTGGTACGGCCGGCGCTCCGGCTGGAACGCGAACAGCTGGACGAACAACCGTGACGGCGTGGAGCCGGCCGATTCGAGCCGCGACGATTCCGGCTACACGATCGGCGGCCCGATCTTCATCCCCGGGAAGTTCAACACGGATCGCCGGCGGCTGTTCTTCTTCTTCAGCCAGGAGTTCCAGCGCCGCAACGACCCGGTGGGGGAGCGCCTGAGCCGTGTGCCCACCGCGCTCGAGCGTCAGGGCGACTTCTCGCAGAGCGTCGACAACAACGGCAACCCCTGGCCGTTCATCCGCGACTACACGACCGGGCTGCCGTGCGGCCCCTCGGACACCAGCGGGTGCTTCGCGTACCAGGGCGTCCTCGGGCGCATCCCGCCCGACCGGCTCTGGCAGCCCGGGGTCAACGCGCTGGGCATCTACCCGCAGCCCAACTTCTCGGGCGGCAGCGGCATCAACTACCGCAGCCAGGCGCCGACGAAGAACCCGCGCCGCGAGGACCTGCTGCGCCTGGACTACCAGGCCTCGGACAACTGGCGGATTACCGGGCGCATCCTGAACACCAAGAACGATCAGGAGCAGCCGTACGGGACGACGTGGGCGGGGGCGGGGAGCAACAACCTCGACACCATCGACACGCTGTTCGTGACGCCCGGTTCCAACTACATGGTGTCGGCGATCGGCATCCTCAACTCGACGACCACGCTCGAGTTGAGCTGGGGACGCGCGCACAACTCGCTCGACTTCATCGTCCGCAACGACAACCTGCGGCGCGCGAACGCCGGGCTGACCGGATTCCCGCTGCTGTACCCGGACGCGGTGCAGGACGACTACATCCCGGACCTCCGCTTCGACGGCGGCCGGGTGGGCGGATCGGCCGGGTTCTTCCAGACCGACCGCGGTCCGTTCACGAACGAGAACACGACGCACGACGTCATCGCGAACCTGACGAAGGTCTGGGGCTCGCACTCGGCGAAGTTCGGCATGTACTTCCAGCACAGCTACAAGCCGCAGAGCATCTTCGCGAGCTTCAACAGCCAGGTGAACTTCAACGACAACTCGAGCAACCCGTTCGACACCGGCTTCGGCTACGCGAACGCGGCGACCGGGGTGTTCAACACCTACACGCAGGCCTCGAAGTACGCGCTGCCCGAGTGGCGCTACAAGAACTTCGAGTGGTACCTGCAGGACAACTGGAAGGCGACCAGCCGGCTGACGCTGGATTACGGCGTCCGCTTCTACTGGCTGACGCCGCAGTGGGACACGACCCGGCAGGCCTCGAACTTCCTGCCCGACCAGTTCGATCCGTCCCAGGCGGTCCGGCTGTTCACGCCGGCGATGGTCAACGGCGAGCGGGTCGGCTTCGATCCGGTGACGGGCCAGACCGTGGAGGCGCGCTTCATCGGCCGCATCGTGCCCGGGTCGGGTGACCGCTTCAACGGCGCGTTCCAGGCGGGGCAGGGCATCGACGACGAGCTGCAGGACGGCAGCACGTTCAAGGTGTCGCCGCGCTTCGGCTTCGCGTACGACGTCACGGGGCGGACCGAGACCGTCGTGCGCGGCGGCTTCGCGGTCCTCTACGACCGGCCGCAGGGCAACATGGTGTTCGACATGATTGCCAACGCGCCGGGCGTGCTGGTCTCGCAGCTGCAGTGGGGCCGGCTGCAGGATTTGTCCTCGGCCGGCGGCGACCCGGACGCGCCGCTCGCCCTGAACCCGACGGCGTACGACTTCGAGCCGCCGAAGGTGTACCAGTGGAACGTCGGCGTCCAGCACAAGGTGTGGCGGAACTACATCCTCGATCTCTCCTACGTCGGGTCCGAGTCGAAGGACCTGCTGCGGCAGGTGCAGATCAACGCGCTGCCGCTCGGCGCGACGTTCCTGCCCGAGAACCAGGACCCGACGCGGGCGGCGGGCGCCGTGCCCGGATCCACGGCGCTGCCGAACGACCTGCTCAGGCCCTATCCCGGGTACAGCAACATCCGGATGTGGGACTACAGCGGCTACGCGAACTACCACGCGCTGCAGGCCGGCGTGAACCGCCGGTACGAGAACGGGCTGCTGTTCTCCGTCTTCTACGTCTGGAGCAAGGCGCTGGGCATCAACAACGACGACTTCTCGGCGGGTGCGCCGAATCTGAGCGACGAGGAGGTCCGGCGGCTGGACTACTCGTACCTGGCCCACGACCGTCCGCACAACTTCGTCGTCAACTTCATCTACCAGCTGCCGCGGTTCTCGTCGGGCGGCCCGTTGGCGGCGGTGGTGAACGACTGGCAGCTCTCCGGCATCTATCGCTGGACGAGCGGCCGGCCCTACGGGATCGGCTACTCGATTCCCGGCATCAACTCGGCGAACCTGACCGGCAACGACGGCAACCCGGGCGCGCGCGTCGTCCTGACGTGCGACCCGGGCCGCGGCTGGAGCGGTGACCCCTACGACCAGATCGCGAACGAGACCTGCTTCGCGCCGCCGCAGCCGGGCAGCCGGGGCGGTGAGTCGGCGCGGTATTTCCTGCACGCGCCGCCGATCAACAACCTGGATCTGTCGGTCTCGAAGGTGTTCAACATCTTCCGGAACATCAAGGCGGAAGTCCGCCTCGACATGTTCAACGCGCTGAACCACACCCAGTTCACGGGCGTGAACAGCACGGTGAACTTCGCAAGCCTGACGGACCACACGATCACCAACCTCCCGTACGACTCGAGCGGCAACCTCGTTCGGCCGAACGGGTTCGGCACCATCAACGGCGTCGCGCCGCCGCGCACGCTGCAGCTGGTCACGCGGCTGACCTTCTAGCGGCTTGCCGCCCGCGGGGCTCCGGGCCCCGCGGGCGACAGGCGGAGCAGCGGGCGGCGGCGTGCGCGTGACGGAACGTGCAACCGTCCCTGTGCGGTGCCGCCGCCGTGTGCTATAAGCGGGCAGTTCCTACAGCAGTCACGCGTCTGCCGGTATTGCTCCTGGCGGCAGCAATAGCGCGCAGACGACCGCTGCCGGGAGGCTCGGCCGGTACACAGGCCCTCCCGGCGGCACACGGTCCCGCGGAGTGATGGCGCACCCGCGCGGGACCTGCCGGGCGCGCCGTGGGTGTTCTCCCGACATCCACGGCGCGTTTTGCACCGGCCGTTCGCCCGCCTCGATTGACGTCCTGGCGCGCCAGGAGGCACGATCGTGACGGACAGGGGTCCGGATGACCTCCTGGATCGTTACCCGGCCGACGGCAGCCAGCTCTTGCGCAAAATCGATCTCACCAATTTCCAGGTCGCGACGAGCGAAACCGCCCGGCAGATCAACCGCCGGATCGCGCTCAATCTCCTGCGCCGCCACCAGCCGATGTCGCGCGCCGATCTGGCGCGGCGCTCCGGCCTGCAGCGGAGCACCGTCTCCGCCATCGTCGACCAGCTGATCGAGGAAGGCTGGGTCACCGAGGGGGCGGCCGGACGCTCCGTGCGCGGGCGCCGGCCGCGCTTCCTGCATCTGAACGCCGATCGGGCAGGCGTCATCGGGGTCGAGCTGCGCCCGGAGTCCACGACCATCGGGCTGGCCGGCATCGACGCGCGCTTCCTGGCGCAGACCTCGATGCCCACGCCGCGCGACCCCGACGTGTTCGTGCGGGAGCTCGCGCGCGCCACCGCGCTCGTGCGGAGCACCCATCCCGCCGTGCGTTGCGACGGCCTCGGGATCAGCCTGCCCGGGCGAGTCGACGCCCGCGGCCGGATCGTCTTCGCGCCGAACCTCGGATGGAACGGCGTCGACCTGAAGGCGAAGCTGGAG
>CAYUPN010000199.1:0-4783 GCA_964446605.1 uncultured Bifidobacteriaceae bacterium
CTCGTGTTCGCGAAGGCAGGCGCGCTGCTGTACGGCAGCGGCTACGTGCTGTTCGCTTTCCTCCGCGCCGACCTCGTCGAGCGGTACGGATGGCTCACACAGGCCGAGCTGATCGACGCGATCGCCATCGGGCAGGTCACGCCCGGTCCGCTCTTCACGAGCGCGACCTTCGTTGGCTACATCCTCGGCGGCACGCCCGGCGCCGCGATCGCGACCGCCGCCATCTTCCTCCCGGCGTTCGTCCTGGTCGCGCTGATGGGCCCGCTGGTGCCCAGATTGCGCCGCTCCGCCGCCGCCGGCGCGGCGCTCGACGGCATCAACGCCGCCGCGCTCGCGCTGATGGCGGTCGTGTCCTGGCAGCTCGGGCGGACGGCGCTCGTCGACCCGCTCACCGTCGCGCTGGCGGCAGGGAGCCTGCTCGCACTCGTCCGGTTCCGCATCAACTCGGCCTGGCTGATCGGCGCCGGCGGTCTCGCCGGGCTCGCGACACGGGCTCTCTCCTGAAGCACGGCCGCGGCCAGAACGAACGTCCCATTACGCCCGGGCCTTGTTGTACAGCTTCGTCGCGATGTCGATGATCTCCTCCGGCTGGTACTCGGGCGCGAAGGAGCTCGCGATGCCGGCCAGGTCCGCCAGATTGCCGCCCGTCGGCGGGCCGTCGACGACCTCGAGCGGCTTGCCGTCGTCGGGGTGCGTGCCCTGCCAGACCGCGCCGACCTGCTTGTAGTCTTCCGCACTGAACCGGTACAGCTGGCGATGACTCCCCTGTTGCTCGAACTTCCGCGCTTCGGCGAAATGCGAGTTCGGGATCTTCGGAATCGGCAGCATGCGGCTCATCTGCACGCCGGTGAGCGTCTCGAGCGCGCGCCCGTACGCCAGCGCATGCACGCCGCCGCGCACGAACAGGTAGCCCAGCATCTCGCGCGCTGCCGAGTTCTTCGTCGACTCGTACACGCGCAGCTTCTGCAGGCGCGCGCCGTTCTCGAGGAAGAAGTTGTGCAGCAGATCGAGGATCAGGTTGCCGCTGGAGAACACGTAGTCGCCCCGCCAGGGCTGGCCGAGGCTGTTGCCGGCGAGCGACGCCTGTCCGGTCACGATGAAGTGGTGCGGGTTGCCGCTGCGGAGCAGGTTGTCGACTGCCCACGGCCCGGCGGCGGGGTCCTCCTTCTCCTGGCCAGACGACTCGCGGCGCGGGCCGTTGAGCAGGCTGTTGATGGAAGCCGCGACGAGCTCGATATGTCCCAGCTCCTCGGTCGCGATGTTCGCGATGAGCTCGTAGTACGGCCTGAGCGCCGTGCGTCCACGGAAGTTGAACGACTGGTACATGTAGTTCATCAGCGTGGACATCTCGCCGAACCGCCCGCCCAGCAGCTCCTGGACGTTCGCCGCCGCGGGCGGATCCACCTCGGGCGACTGCGGCAATTCGATCTGCAGCTTGTCGATGCGCAGGAACATGGTCACCCTCCCTGCGGCGATGCTAGTGCCCGCAGTCCTATAATCACAGTCGCTCCCCCTGATAGCGCGCATAGGCGCTGCCTATCCGATGGAAGTGCATCAGCTGCGCTACTTCTGCGCGGTGGCGCGCACCGGGAGCTTCACCCGCGCAGCGGAAGAGGAAGGCGTCAGCCAGCCCGCCCTGTCACAGCAGGTCCGGAAGCTCGAACGCGATCTCGACGTCGCGCTGTTCGAGCGGCGTGGACGGAGCGTCCGGCTCACACCCGCCGGGCGCTGTCTGCTTCCCGACGCGCATGCGGTGCTCCGCCAGCTCGCCACCGCGCGCGAGGCGCTCGCCACGGTTCGCGATGCGGTGAAGGGCCCTCTCGTCGTGGGCTGCATCCCGACGGTGACGCCCTACCTCCTCGCGCCGGCGCTTCCCGATTTCCGCCGGCGCTTCCCTGATGTGGAGCTTCGCGTGGTCGACCATGTGACCGCGCGGTTGATCGAAGGCCTGCAGTCCGGCGACATCGACGTCGCGATTCTCTCGGTGCCGGTCGGCAACCGCGACATCCTCTGCGCCGAGCTGCTGCGCGACCCGCTGGCGGTCGCGGTCGCCGAGCGGCACCGGCTCGCGGACGCTGCCTCCGTCGCACCGGCCGAACTGCGCGACGAGCGGCACCTGGTGCTCCGGGACGGGCACTGCCTGCGCAGGGACATGGTGGGGATCTGCCGCCGGGCGCGCGTCGACGCCGGGGCGATCGTCGAGACGGATCAGCTCCAGAGCATCTTCGCGCTCGTGGCGGCCGGCCTGGGTGTCAGCGTGATTCCACAGATGGCCGCCCAGGCGGCGCACGGGTGCCGCCTGGTACCGCTGTCGCCGGCGCCCGCCCGCCGCATCGGCTACGCGCGGGCCCGGCGCGAGTTCGTGCCGCCCGCGCAACATGCGTTCATCGCGTGGCTCAAAGAGCGGACGCGCGCGCGGTGAGACGGAAGCGCGCTATGGATCGTCCGTATCACGGCGCTTCGCGGGCTCGTCGTGTGACAGGCGGCGACGGAGCTCGGCGGTGTGCTGTCCGAGCGCGGGAGGCGACGAGACCGGAGGCCGCGGCACGCCCGAGAGGTGAATCGGATTGCCGGGCATCGGGACGATGGCGTCGCCGGCCGGAAGGTCCACGAGCATGCCGCGCGCCGCGAGCTGCGGATCGCGCAGCACGTCCTCAATCGTCCGCACGCGGCCGCACGGCACGCCGGCCGCGTTCAGCCGATCGAGAATCCAGTCCACCGTCCGGTCCCTGAAGTGCTCCTCGATCCGCGCGTTGAGCGCCGCGCGGTTCGCGAGCCGATCCGAGTTCGTCTCGAATCGCGGATCGTGCTCCAGCGCGTCGAGTCCGACGGCCGCGCAGAAGCGGGTCCAGAGGCGCGGGTTCGCGACCGCGATCACGACCTGACCGTCAGCTGCGGCGTATGGCTGGTACGGCGCGAGCGACGGATGCGCGTTGCCGAGCCGCCCCGGCCCGTGTCCGGTGGCGGCCACGATGCCGGCGGGCAGCCCGAGCACCGAGAACGCGGAGTCGAGCAGTGCGATGTCCAGGAACTGCCCCTTCCCGGTCTGCAGGCGGCTGATGTGCGCGAGCAGAATCCCCTGCGCCGCATACAGCGCGGCGAGACAGTCGGTGATGGCGACACCGACTTTCGCCGGGCCTGTTTCCGGGAAGCCGGTGACGTCCATCAGCCCCGACTCGGCCTGAATCACCATGTCGTAGCCGGAGCGATCGCGCCGCGGGCCGGTGGCGCCGTAGCCGGAAATCGAGCAGTAGATCAGCCGTTCGTTCAGCGCGCGCGCCCGCGCCTGGCCGAATCCGAGGCGTTCGAGCGTCCCCGGCCGGAAGTTCTCGACGAGCACGTCGGCTTCCCGTACGAGGCCTTCGAGGAGCGCCGCACCGTCCGGCGTTTTCAGATCGATCGCGACGCTCTTCTTGTTGCGGTTGACGCTCAGGAAGTAGGTGCTCCATCCGTTCACGAAGGGAGCCCAGCCGCGCGTCTCGTCCCCGAGCTGCGGGTCCTCGATCTTGACGACCTCGGCTCCCATGTCCGCCAGCAGCATCGTGCAGAGCGGGCCGGCGACCACGCGGGTGAGGTCGATGACCTTCAGACCGCGCAACGGGAGGTCGGTGCTGCCGCCGCCGGTCATCGCGCGAACGCGGCGACACGGGCCATGAGAGTGCGTCCTATGCGCTGCATGCGGCAATCATAGCCGTGCGGCGCGTCGTGGCGCATGCACCGCGGCTGCACGTCACGCCGCTTCGCGCCATGCGGCGACGGTCTGCAGCAGCCCGTCGTGCGGCGTGCGATACCGCGGAGTCCAGGCGAGCTCCCGCTGCGCCCGCTCGCTGGAGAGCGCGAGATTCAGCGACGTCAGGGCGCCGCCGAGCGGGGCGGCCATGCGGACCAGCCAGCCCGGAACGGTCTTCGGCGCCGGAACACCGAGCAGCGCCGCCGCGGCCCCGGCGAACGCCGCAAACGACATCGGATCGTCGTCGGCGATGTTGTAGACGCCGCGTGCGGCAGGATTCTCCAGCGCCGCGATCATCGCGCTCACGACGTCGTCGATGTGGACGAACGGCATGCGGCCGGTGCCCCCGCCGGGCACGAAGAAGCGACGCGACTGCAGCTGCCGCAGCGCGGCCTCGGTGGACGGCACTCCGGGGCCGTAGATCGCGCCGAACCGCAGCACCACGCCCTCGACGGCGCCACGCTGTGCGGCCGACAGCACCTGGTGTTCGAGGTCCCGGAGGGCGGCGATCGTCTCGCGCAGCGGAGGCGGTCCCGGGTCGTCGAGGGCATCCGCCTCGTCGATCACGCCCTCCCGCCCCGATCCGTAGACGGCGAGGAACGACTCGGCGACGATGCGCTGCACGCCGGCGCGGATCGAGGCGGCGAGCAGGTGACGCGTGCCGTCGATCCGGAGCCGGTTCGTCTCGCGCAGGTCGCCGGGCCGCATCGCCGCGACCGGCGGCAGCGCCGTGAGCAGGTGCACGACGTGCGTCGGCGCAGCCGCCGCCACCACATCGTCGACGGCGCGCGGATCGAGCGCATCGGCCACGACGGCCTGCCCGCCGTCCGCCGCGATCAGCGCGCGCTTCGACGGCGTGCGCGTCATCCCGATGACGTCGTGCCCGCGTGCCGCCAGCGCCCGCACGAGCGGGCGGCCCATGGTTCCGGTAGCCCCTGCCACGAAGACTCGCATTGCATTTCTCCCAATGAGTGCCGACGAGCGCAGTTCCGTCCACGCTCCTGAACCTGAGACGGGGCGGGCCGCTGCGGTGTGACAGGCGCCTCCGGCCGG
>CAYUPN010000200.1:0-4773 GCA_964446605.1 uncultured Bifidobacteriaceae bacterium
GTACGGGTGTCAGACACCGGTACAGGCCTTCGCCCAGGAGAGGACTCATGAAACGGGACACGTCGCTGTCACGCCGTCACTTCCTCAAGGAAGGAGCCGCCGCCGCGGCGTCTCTCACCATCGTCCCGCGCCACGTCGTCGGGGGGACGCCCGCCCAGCCGGCGCCGAGCGACAAGGTGAACATCGCGCTCGTCGGCGCCGGCGGACAGGGACGCACGAACCTCCGTTCGCTCTTCCAGCACGCCGATGCCCAGGTGATCGCGCTCGCGGACCCGGCCGAGTACTTCGGCCTGGAGCGGTTCTACTACGGCGGCGTCGCCGGCCGGCTGCCGATCAAGGCCGAGATCGAGGCGCACTACGCGAAGTCGACGCCCAACTTCCGCTGCGCGGCGTACCAGGATTTCCGGGAGCTGCTCGAGAAGGAGCCGGCGATCGACGCGGTGCTGTGCGCAACGCCCGACCACGTGCACGCGCACGTCTCGGTGACCGCGATGCGCGCCGGCAAGCACGTCTACTGCGAGAAGCCGCTCACGCACAACATCTGGGAGGCCCGGCTCGTCTCGCGGGTCGCGAAGGAGACCGGCGTCGCGACGCAGATGGGCAACATCGGCCACTCGCGCGACACGATGCGCGAAATCGTCGAACTGCTCCGGGCCGGCGCCATCGGCACGGTCCGCGACGTGCACTGCTGGGTCGGGGGCAGCCGCTGGAACCGCACGCTCGTCTCCGTGCCGGACGAGCAGCCGAAAGTGCCCGCCGGGCTGAACTGGGATCTCTGGCTCGGGCCGCGCGAGCCGCGGCCGTACCACCCGGCGTACTGCCCGGTCACCTGGCGCGACTTCTGGGCGTTCGGCGGCACGAACGTCGCGGACTTCGGCCCGCACGAGCTCGATTCCTCGCTGTGGGCGTTCGAGCTCGGCGCCCCGGAGAGCGTCGAGTTCTACCCGGCCGGCCCGACCGACGAGGAGCTGGCGCCGCACGGCTGCATCGGCGAATACCGCTTCGCGGCGCGCAGCAGCCAGCCGGCACTGTCGATCAAGTGGTACGACGGCGGGCTGAAGCCGACGCTGTCCGAGTACCTCGAAGGCGGGCCGCTGCCCGGCCGCGGCGTCATGTTCGTCGGCGACCGCGGCGCGATGATCACCGGCGGCGCCGCCGGCCAGTGGACGCTGCTGCCGGCCTCGAAGTTCCAGGGATTCACGAAGCCGGCCGCGACGCTGCCGCGCTCGCCCGGCCATCACCGCGAGTGGCTGGACGCCTGCAAGGGAGGCGCGCCGGCGGGCAGCAACTTCGAGTACGCCGCCCGCCTCACCGAGCTCGCGCTGCTCGGTGTGCTCTCGCTGCGGCTCGGCCGCCGGATCGAATGGGATCCGCAGGCCATGGCCGTGAAGGGCGTGCCCGAAGCCGAGCCGATTATCCGGGAGCCCTACCGCGCGGGCTGGGAGCTGGCCTGACGACCGATCTTGACGACGAGATCCTGGCCGATCGCGGACTGGATGCGGGTCCAGAGCTGCGGATCGGCCGCACGGATCGTCTCCAGCTGCCTGACGTCCCAGCGCATCACCTCGACCCGGCCGGCGGCCACGGCGTCGGCCGTGGCCGGCCGCCCGGTGATCAGGCTCATTTCCCCGACGAAATGGCCGGCGTCCAGATCGGCGACATGAGCGCCGGCGCGGGTCACGCGCACGGTGCCGTCCAGCACGAAGGCCAGCGCCTCGGGAAAGCGCCCTTCGGTGGTCAGCACCTCGTCGCGCAGCGTCGTACGGCGCCCCTGCTGCCACCACCGCAGGAACTCCGCCGGCGAGAGCGCGAAGAAGTGACGAGCGTGCAGCGGCTGCAGGTCGGGCGGCAGCGCGACGGCACGCCGGTCGTGCAGGATCTTGATCACCCAGATGGTGTTGATGACGACGAACAGCGCGTTCCACGCGGCGATGCTGGGGACCCTGATTTGCCAGGCATACACCGACAGCACCGATTGCGCGACCACGAGGATGCCCCGCAGCCACAGGATGTCGCGCGCGGCGAGCGCGCACAGCATCAGCGCGTATCCCGCATGTACCAGCACCGACGTCATGGAGCCGCCATCCTATCGCGTCCGGTGCGACGTCCGGATCCCCTGAAGGTGCCGGTCTCCACGTTCACACCGCAAGGGATACGGACGTCCCGCTGAACCCGGCAAGACGCCGCGCCGAGGCGGCGAGCGCGCGCCGGGACGCGCGCGTCATCGGCGCCGACGTCGCGACCCGGATCCGCGAGCGCCCCCCATCCGCAATCTGCCGCCAGCTCCCGGCGAGCCGTCCGTCGACGATCACCCAGTGCCCGTACGGATCGGGGGTGGCCTGCGCGCGGGCGGCCGGATGGACGATGCCGTCACGCTCGCGATACGCGATCAGGTACTCGTCGTAGATCGGCAGGAGATGGGTTCCGGCGCCCGGCCGGGACTGCGCACGCGCCGCCTGCCAGCACCGGCGCCCGTCGACGACCGCTTCCCGCAGCCGCCGCCCGCAGAGCGCGACGGCGGCCCGCACGTCCACCATCGCGAGCCCGGACCACCAGGAGAAGTCGCGCAGCGTCGCCGGACCGTGGCTGCGGAAGTATCGCCAGGCCAGCTCCGCGAGCGCCTCGTCACGAGGCAGCGATCCTGCGCGCGGCGCACGCTCCTCGAACAGCGCGTACGTGAGATGCCGCCCGCGCCCCGGCCCGCTGCAGACCACTCGCTCGAGCTCCGCCTGCAGCATCACGTGACCGAGCCGCTGACCGCGCAGGGCGATCCCGGCCCGCGCGAGCGCCTCCGCGAGCTCGGTGCGCGTCAGGAACCGGCCTCCCTCGAGCGCCCGCGCGATCGCGTCATGGCTGCGCGCGACGAGAGGCGCGTCGAGCCCGAGCGCCCGGTCGTACGTGGCCATGCGGCGGGACACCCGCGGGCCGGTAAGCTCCAGCATCCACCGGATGTCGGCCGCCGGCACGAAATGCCAGGTCGGGCGCATCACGTGCGTGCGCAGGATCAGCCCGCGGTCGAACGCGGCGTCGACGTCGCCTTCGGTGACGCCGGCCGCCCGCAGGCCGATCGCCCACTTCGCGGGACGGAACTCCTGGGCCTGCACGGCGCCGAGCCACCGCACGACGTCGGTGGCGCGACGGCATCCGGCATCCGAGAGCTTCTGGTTGTGCAGGCGCTGGACGACGAGAGACGTCATCGGGTGCGGTGGCCGCGTCGGGAGGAACGTACGGCGGTGCGCGATCCAATCAGCCGGCCGATCGCGCCGCACAGGTCCGCCGGCCGCACCGGCTTCGGCAGGTGCATCTGGAATCCGGCCGCCACCGCGCGCCGCCGGTCGTCCTTCCGGGCGAACGCGGTGAGCGCCAGCGCGGGCAGCCGGCTGAAGGCGCCCCCGCGCGCGCGCACCTGCCGGATCAGCTCGTACCCGTCGGCGCCGGGCAGTCCGATGTCGCTCACCAGGACATCCGGCACCGCCTCGTCGAGCGCCGAGACGGCGGCCGCGGCCGACGACACGCTCCGGACGGTGGCGCCGCGTTGTTCGAGCAGCAGCGCGAACAGCTGCTGCGAATCGAGGTCGTCCTCGACGAGCAGCACCGACACGCCGTCGAACCTCGGCAGGGTCCGCTCGTCGCCTCCGGCGGCCGGCGCCGGATCGCCCTGCAGGGCCGGGGCGATCGGCAGCGTGACGACGAAGGTCGCGCCACACCCGGCGCCCTGGCTCTCGGCGCGGATGACGCCGCCGTGCAGCTCGACGAGATGCCGGGCGATCGAGAGCCCGATGCCGAGCCCGCCATGCCGGCGCGAAGTCGAGGCGTCCGCCTGGCGGAACCGCTCGAACATGTGCGGGAGGAACGCCGGGTCGATGCCCGAGCCCGTGTCGCTGACCGTGATGACGGCCTCCTCGCCGGCGGCGGCGAGCGAGACCGACACGGTTCCGCCGGCGCTGGTGAACTTCACCGCGTTCGCCAGCAGGTTCCAGACGACCTGCTGGAGCCGCGCGGGGTCGGCGAGAATCGACGGCACGCGCGGATCGAGGTCGAGCACGAGCTCGACGCCTTTCCGGCCAGCGTCCGGCCGCACCGAATCGGCCACCGCCGCGATCAGACCCTCCAGCTCGACGGGCTCGCGATCCAGCCGTACGCGCCCCGTCACGATCCGGCTCATGTCGAGCAGGTCGTCGATGAGGCGCGCCTGCAGCCTGGCATTGCGCTCGAGCGTGTCGAGCCCCTGCTCGACGAGCTCCGGGGAGTCCCGGCGCTCGCGCAGCAGATACGTCCATCCGACGATCGCATTGAGCGGCGTGCGCAGCTCGTGCGAGAGGATCGCGAGGAACTCGTCCTTCAGATGGTTCGCCCGCTCCGCCTCCTCACGGGCGCGCCGCTCGGCGAGCGCCGCGTCGTGCTGCGCCGTGACGTCGACGATCAGGCCGATATAGCCGATGACCTGGCCGTTCTCGTAGAGCGGACGCCCGCGCGACAGCATCCACCGGTAGACGCCGTCGTGCCGGCGTACGCGGAGCTCGAACTCGAGCGGCGACTGCGTGCGGAAGGCCGCATGGCTTGCCTGGATGGTCCGCTCCCGATCCTCCGGATGCACCGACTCGGTCCAGCCGCTGCCGAGATGCGTCTCCAGCGGACGGCCCGTGAACTCGATCCAGACCCGGTTCACCCAGATGGTGCGGTGCTTCGCGCTCGTGATCCAGATGCCCATCGGCGCATCGTCCGACAGGCGGCGGAAGCGCTCCTCGGCGGCGGCCCGCGCCGTGACGTCGA